>JAZLLH010000064.1:0-25915 GCA_045598025.1 Bacteroidales bacterium
GTTGACGCTACTGTCCGGAATAAAATCGGTAGCCAAAACCAGACGGTCGGCTATGCCCAGACGTTCAATCTGCTCCATATATGGCTTCGGATCTCCGTAAAATTCTCCAGCCACAATCAGTTTTACATTCAAATTTTTCAGACGGGAATCGGCAAATGCATCCAACAGTAAGTCCAAGCCTTTGTAAGAACGGATAAAACCGAAAAACAGCACATAGTGAAAAGCGGGATTCAAATGCAACAGATCCAAAGCATTGGCTTTCGGCAGACGTTCTCCATAATGGTCATAGAGCGGATGTGGACAGAAACGCCGCGGCTTGCGGGTATCAAACAGGCCCAAATCGGACAAAACCGATTTTGACATGGCGACAAAGCCCTGAGTGGCTCCGACAAAATAGCGGGCAAAAGCTTTGTCCCCTATCCGCTTTTCGTGAGGAATTACATTGTCTAAGATGGAAATTACCCGGGTATGACCGTTTTTCCGTACCACGCGCTCAATGGTACCCAGACAGGGAGCCATGAAAGGCAGCCAAAACTTGGTAATCAGCAGATCCGGTTTTTTCCGACGGATTTCCCTGCCCACGCTACACCAATTGAATGGATTGCAGGAATTAATCCGGCGAAAAATCTTCAGATCTGCCGGAGCCGGTTCATCGCTGTACTGTGTTTTTCCCGGAAACAGAAATCCGGGATACTGTAAGGTAAAAGTATAGATTTCTACCTCATGGCCCGCCTGCATATACTCGCGGGCCATGCGTTCGTTGAAGGCCGAAAGGCCTCCCCTGTAAGGATAGGCTGTACCGACGATGATGACTTTCATACCATTCTATTTGTCCAAAACCAGAGCATCAGCCACAATTTCGGCTATGGTCCTGATTTTGATGTTCAGTTTGTATTGGTGGTTCAACTGCGTCAACTGATCCACACAGTTGTGGCAGGGCGTCACGACGATTTTGGCTCCCGTACGGCGAATCTGCTCGGCCTTGACGGCACCCACTTTCAGCCGGCGCTCGTTGTACTCACTCATGGCCAGTTGTCCGCCACCGCCACCGCAGCAGAAATTGTCATTGCCGCAGGGATTCATCTCCACGAAATCGGCGCAGGCACTTTTCACCGCAAAACGGAGTTCCTTCAGCAGACCGCCGTTGCGCACCAAATTGCAGGGATCATGCAAGGTCACCTTTTCCGCATTCAGTTCCGGATTCAGACGGATACGGCCACTGCGGATGTAATCGTTGATGAGTTCCACCACCGTCCGCACCTCAAATTCGTAGGCTTTGCCCAAATAATTGGGCCCTTCCCAGCGGGTGGCACGCGAACCGTGTCCGCATTCGCCCAAAATCAGGGTTTCCGCCTGCTGCTTGATGACTTCGTCGTGCAGGTGCTGCGCAATAATGCCGGCCTGCTCATTGTTTCCGTTGAACAATCCGTAATTGGTAACGTCGTACATGGTAGACGAAAGCGTCCAACTTTCCTTGGCGGCAAAAAACACCTTGGCCATGGCCGAAATGGAAAGCGGGAAGAATTTGGGTTCCCGCGGATTCAGCGTATACAGCACATGGCAGCCTTTTTTATCCAATGGGATGGTCGCTTCCTCAAAGCCTTCTTCCGACTGCATATCCTCTTCCATCCATTGGATGGTATCCACGAATTCCTCGGTCGGAATGCCCATATTGTTGCCGGTTTGCAAGGCCGCATCAACCGTGGCCTGCAGGGTAGCCGGCACCAGTCCCATGGCCGCCAGCATCTGACGTCCCACCCTAACGATGTAGGCTATATCTACACCGATGGAGCAATGCTTGACACAGCGGCCGCACATGGTGCACCCGCCGAACAGTACGTCAATCATCTCTTCGGCCATTTTTTCATCCAACTCGCGGGCATGGACCAGATGCGGGAACATTTTTCCCGTCAGGGTACAATAGCGGCGGTAAAGCGAAGCAACCAGTTCCACTTTGCGGGCCGGCATGTAACGGGCTTCCTGCATCGTCATATAGTACATGCAGGAAGTACCGCACAATCCGCAATGCACGCAGGCATTCAAATGCGTGACCAACTTGCTGTCGGCCGGCATTTTCAATAATTTTAACGCGTTATCTATTTGTTCTTTGGTAAGTTTTTCCATATCAGTCGTTTTTTTGTTGCGGCCATACGTTACGCCATCCGTAGAAAAAGCCGAGGTGATAACGGGCCGAAAAATAGTACAGCACATGGCGCAATTTACCCAGAGGCAAATACAGCAACAACCAGGTACATACCATGTAGTAGATGATTTCCACCGTCGCACTTCCACCCAAGAATCCGAACATCAGACAGGTGGTCAATTGGAACAGGGTGGTCGACAAATTGGAGACATAATCATCCGGATGGGAAAGCGAACGCAGTTCTTTTTTGAACAGGCGCTTGCAGAACAATCCAAAACCAGCCAACGTGCTTACACTCAGAAATCCTACAAATATTCCACTCACAAATACATGAACATACAGCCACTCCGCCACCGGATGAATCAGCAGCAGAAAGAACGACAATATGCTCACGAAAGTGCCCAGATGATAGACGATGCCGACCGTATAAGTCGGCAGATGCAGATAGGCGGATTCCTTGTTGCCCGGCATCATGGCTGCAGTATTCGCATACAGCACCCCTTTGCCCACATTCCCGCTTTTCCGGGAAAGGTCTTTGGGTTTGCCGAGACGGACGATTTTGACAAAATGAAGAGCAAAGGCAACTGCACAGTAAAGCAGTGCACCCAATGCCACATATTGGTACCAGTACATAAGAAAAGTATTAAATGGTTTACACTGACAGACAAAAAACGGCTAAACGCAACCGTCGGGCTTGGGCAGACCGGCCACACGGCAGGCACCACGTGCAGGTCCCAAGGGAAAAAGTTCGTAAATGTCTTTCAGTTTCAGTCCCGTTTCCTTACAGATTACGCGTACCATCGGAGCCATGCCTTTTTCCTCGTAATTCTGACGAATGACACGGATTACACTCCAATGTTGCTCGGAAAGGTTTTCGATTCCATCGGCTTTGGCTATGGTATCGGCCACCTCTTCCGTCCAGGTTTCCGGATGGATTAAGAATCCATCTCCATCAAATTCTAAATTTGCCATATCTTTATTTTATTTTTTTATTACAGAAAAACAAATATTTCTTTTACTTTCAAATAAAAAACATCTGAATATGCGCACCGCATTATTCAAGATTGCAAAGATAGTCAAAAAAACAATACGCTTTCCAAAATTTTCCCCTCTCCATACGAAACGGGATTCGGATGCGTTATGTGGACAGAAACATGAAACGTAATACACACTCTGGAATATTTGCCATCGGCCTGTACGCAGTCCTTTGCCTGTCGGCTTGCCAACACGGAGGGGAACTGCCCCGGATTGATATACGGGATGCGGCGGAAATCGGATGGGAACACAAAAGTTCCTGTAACCTGCTGTATACATACAGAGGATCCGAAATGGAACTTTCGGCCAGGGCCAAATTGCGGGGAGGGGCCTCCAGCCGTTACAACAAACACTCCTTTGCATTGGAACTGGATCAGGCACAGGCATTGGCCGGGCTCCCCGAAGACGATGACTACGTGCTGAATGCAAACTACATCGACAAAACCATGATGAGGCACAAAATCAGCTATGACCTTTTCCGGGAAATGGACTCCATTCGCAACAAGGCGGCCCGCTGTGCCTATACAGAAGTATACTGCGATGGGGAATACCAGGGACTGTATGTACTGATGCAGAAAATCAATGCGGGCCTGCTGGATCTGGATAAAGGAGATACCGCAGCCGTATTATTCAAGGATCCTCCCCTTTTTTACGGGGAAAATCGGGTCATTCCGCAAGATTCAGACAACTACTACCAGCAGAAATATCCCAAAATCAAAACAGACGACCGAACGGCCAGTATAGAGTCCTTTATGAAATTCCTCTTCGATTCGGATGACAGCAGTTTTGTCCGGGAAATCGGAAAACGGATTGATTTGGACAATGTGGCCGACTGGCAGTTGCTGCTGCTGTTTACCAACAACGAAGACGGTCTGATGAAAAATTTCTACCTGTACAGAAAAGACAAGCACAGCCCTTACCGTATTGCCATTTGGGATTACGACCACAGTTTCGGACGGGACGGAGATAACGAGAGCAATATGCTGGAACGCCTGATTGACTGCCGCCGCTGCGTGCTGCTGAGGCGCTTGGAAGAACTTCCGGAAACAGGCTATCGGGAAAAGCTCTGCCGCCGTTGGGCACAACTCAGACAAACGGGCATCATTTCCGTAAAACACTTCGACGACATGGTGAAACAGAATGACAGAATCATCCGCCGACATCTGGACCGGAATTTCGCCCTCTGGCCCGTAAACGGGGACGCCTACTATGATGACGCCACTTACGAAGAAGAACTGGAGCGTATGAAAACCTATGTTCGGAAACGGATTCCGGCTTTGGATTCCGCTTTCGGATACACATCAAAATCATGGACATCATTCAAAAACTGATATCAACACACCGCTTGGAGCGGAAGGAAATCGTGGAACTGCTGAATCACTGCGGTCCGGACGAAAAGGAAAAACTGCGTCTGGAAGCCCGTTCCCTGACCGACCGCATGTACGGAAAGCATATTTTTGTCCGCGCCCTGATCGAGGTGTCCAATTACTGCCACAACGACTGCTACTACTGCGGCATCCGTCGGAGCAACCGGGCGATGGAACGCTACCGTCTCAAAAGGGAAGAAATTCTGGAATGCTGCAATACGGGGTACCGCTTGGGATTCCGCACCTTTGTCCTGCAAGGAGGCGAAGAACACTATCAGGACACGGACGCTTGGACCGGATTGATACGGGAAATACGGCAAAATTATCCGGACTGTGCCATCACCCTTTCCTTAGGAGAAAAGGACCGGGAGACCTACCGGAAATGGTTCGATGCGGGTGCCAACCGCTACCTGCTGCGGCATGAAACAGCCAATGCTGTACACTATCGCCAACTGCATCCCGACTTCATGTCGCTGGAAAACCGCAAACGCTGCCTTTGGGACCTGAAGGAAATCGGTTACCAGGTCGGCAGCGGATTCATGGTCGGTTCGCCTTTTCAGACGCTGGAAACCCTGGCCGAAGACCTGTGTTTTCTGCAGGAACTGCAACCTTCCATGATAGGCATAGGTCCCTTCATTCCTCACCATCAGACTCCTTTTTCCAACAAACAGGCAGGAAGTGTGGAACAGACCCTGCTGCTGCTGAGCATTCTGCGCTTGCTTTTCCCCGCAGCCCTGATTCCGGCGACCACTGCCTTGGGAAGTCTGGAAAAAGACGGACGGATACGGGGCATTCTGCACGGAGCCAATGTGGTGATGCCGAATGTTTCCCCGAACGAAGCAAGGGAAAAATACCGCATATATGACAACAAGCTTCATACCGGAGCCGAATCTGCCGAAGGCCTGGAAACTCTCCGACAACAAATGGCCGGCATAGGCTGCGACATCGCAGTTGACCGGGGCGACGCAATTTCCTACAAACTATGAACACAGAAGACGTAAAAGCAAAAAAAAGACTGGGCCAGCATTTTCTGACAGACCAGGGAATCGCACAAGACATAGTGGAAGCATTGTCTCCCCATACTCTGCGGGTCGTGGAAATCGGTCCCGGTATGGGCATACTCACCGGATATCTTCTGCAGAAACCGGAATTGGAAACTTATGCCATCGAATTGGACGAAGAATCCGTAAGCTACCTTCAGCAGCATTATCCGGAACTTAGTCCCCGACTCCACTCCATGGATTTTCTCAAAGCCGACCTGCTGAGTATTGTACAGCCTCCTTTTTCCATTATAGGAAACTTTCCCTACAACATTTCTTCCCAAATCCTGTTTCGGGTACTGGATTACAAAGACCAGATTCCCGAAGTGGTGGGAATGTTTCAGAAGGAAGTGGCCGTCCGTATCGCATCCGGACCGGGCAACAAGGATTACGGAATCCTCAGTGTGCTGCTGCAGGCATACTATGACATTGAATATCTTTTCACCGTACACGAACACGTGTTCAATCCGCCCCCCAAAGTAAAATCGGCTGTCATACGCCTGAAACGCAACAGCTGCCACCACTTGCCCTGCAACGAGGATTTATGGAAACGTCTGGTAAAGACAGCCTTCAATCAAAGACGAAAAACCATACGCAATTCACTGAAAACATTTACTTTCGAAGAAGGATTCGAGCAAAACGCCATATTTCAGAAACGCCCGGAACAATTGTCTGTGGAGGATTTCATATTTCTGACCCAACACCTTCAGCAATAGCACTGGCTATCCCATCGGACAGGACCGTCACTGCACGAAGCTGCGGATGACATCATTCGGGAAAGGAGTTCAGAGGGAAACGCTCCAATGCAATGTATTGAGGTGCATGACCTTTTTGCAGAATACTTTCGTACAGCACGATTTCCTTTACATCTACCCTTTCGTGAAACAGATTTTCACAGGCATCCAACTGCTCCCAAAAATATTTCTTGCTGTCTATGAAATTAATGCGTGCCAATGTCAGATGGCATACAAAATTTCCGAAAGTCCGGGCAAAACCGATACGCTCCAACTTTTTGTCTATGGCCCGATGAAGGTCCAGCATCGCCTGCGGAGTCTCTTCCGCTCCCAACCACACCACCCGTGGCTGATAACGGCTTCCGAAAGCCCCCACTTTGTCCAATGTGAAGGAAAAAGACGGACGATCAGCAGCTACTTCCTTCAATACCTGTGCAATAGCAGAAATCCGCGAAGTTTCTGTTTCACCCAAAAACTTGAGTGTCAAATGAAAAAGCGATGGATTCACCCAATTGGTCCTATCCAAATGACAGGTACAACGCCGGACACGGGCAAATTTATCCGCAAAACCGGCTTCCGGCCGAAAAGCCACAGCAACAAACAGACGTTTGGTTTCTTTATCTTGCATACAATTTCATATTTATATGAGCATACTCCGCAACAGCCTGTTCCGGATTCCAGAAATACAATTTCATTAATTTTCCTTTTCCCCTTCCATCCAATGGAATGGACAGACGTATAGAATAGGCGTTGTCACCCTCTTTCGTCTGCACGTTTTTTTCCTGATTCAAATCTGTTTTCAGATAATAAAGATCCTCCACTTCCAACACCAGGGAAGGCAGTTTTCCGCTCTGCGGTTTCATGCAGAAATCCAGTTCCAGTTCCAAACTGTTGTAATCGGATGGCAGAGTGACATAATCCACCAATGAGACAAACTTTTCCGTAGCACTTACAGTACTCGGCTTTTCTCTACGTTGCACGTTCAGCAGATGGACAGATTCCGCCTCATTGAACAGACGGTTGTGTCCGACAGCGTAAGTGCTGATTTTCCGGTAATCATTCAATTCCTGCATCAGTTCCTCGTAGCGGGACATGTCCGTGCAAAGTTCAACCTGCAGATTCGGAAGCACCCGGAACAAGCGGCCCTGGCTGACACACATGGCATCGGACAGATAATCCACCACATCCCTGTTGTTGAGCATAAAAGCCAAATGATGGTGACAACAGAAATCCGAAGCCGTATCCAAGGACTGTCCTACCCAGGCACAAAAGGAAGGAACGGAATAGGCATAATGGGCAGACAGATAGGCATTCAGTGTAGGCACTACGTCCCAATGGGAAACCACCGCCTGCATCTGCCGGGACTCTTTCAGCAAGGGAGATACCACCATGAGCGGTACATGGTATTTCTGCAAAGGATTTCCGCTTCCCAAAAGGGCCATACGGTGATCTCCCGTGATGACAAATACCGTCTGACGGAAAGCCGGAGATTTTTCGTAACGCTTCCACCAGGCCCGTACGCAATCGTCCATATACAGATAACAGGCAAAAATATTTCTATGCTTCCTAACCCTTACCCTTTCGTCCGGATCAGATATACGCTCAGACAAGATATCCACACGTTGGAGATACGCTTCCATACCGGATATTTCAAAAGGTTCATGTGTACTCAAGGTGAGGTAGACTTCCGCCAACGGTCTGCGTTTGCCTTGGCTGAACTGGGGAAATTTCTGCCTTTGTTTCTCCGCCATTTCAAACATTTCTCCATCATCCAAACCCCAACGGTGATGCTCCTTCATCTGTTGTGTATTTTTACCGGACGCATAGGATGGTTGGGCAATATAGGACAATTCGTTGGCCCGCAGAAACAGATCCTGCCCGTCGAATGCCGCACTGCCTCCATAGAAAAAAGCAGTATAATAGCCGTTCTTTTTCAAATCTTTCAACAAAGAAGCATGAACAGGCACGGGTTCGTAGGAATTGCAAAAGCCTTTGTCACCCAGGGGAGCAGATGCCAAAAGAGCCGGTAACACACCGAATGTACGCTCTGCGGTGGAAAGACAGTTTTCCCAATAGAGCGCTCCTGTCTTCAAGGAATCCAAAAAAGGAGTAAAAGAAACCGAAGAAGGATGACTGGCGCTCAATTCCTGCCCCCATCCTTCAATGATCAGAAACACCAAATTCGGCGGAATTCCATCGGAAGTCTTCTCCAAAAAAGCACCCAACACATCCTCATCGGTCGTCTGCCGCATAAAGGGATATTTGGAAGAAAGATAATTCCGTTCCGGATACAGTCTGCGGTAGCGGTGAATCGCTGAAAGCATATCCGCCTCCGACACTTGGATTTCCTTGGGAGAAAAAAGATACTGCGCACATCGATGACAGGTATAGGCCACCTGATTGACCCCCAACAGATAATGATCGCGACTGGCATAGGCAGTTTCCTTATCCAATACTCTGGAGGGTGAAACGGTGCATGGAAGTATGGATAAAACAAGAAAAATCAAAGCCGTACGAAAATGAAGTTTCCCGGAGAAACGGCATATTCCCCATACAGACAAAGCAAAAGTCAACAGAGGAAAAACAATTGTCTTTACGTCCCAACGCACGGAAGACAATACCGTACTCTTCAGATCAACTGCCGAATAAGCAAACAGAATGTGATCCAAAGGCTGATGCTGGAACACATAATAAGTAGTCAACAGAACGGCTACCAAGGCATACACACATTGGAAAATCCGACACAGCGCATCCGCCCAGCGAGGCCGGAAGGCATACAGTCCCCACATCGGAATGCAGCACAGCAACAGGCCCCATGCCCACAACCAGACATCCATGGCAAAACCCATTCCGACCGGCAGAAAGATATTCCAGGCATAGTCGGCAGCCAATACCATCTCCAGTCCGAAACCCAGCCTCAGAAACAGCATCAGCAGCCACATCCTTATGTTCCAGAATGTCCAAAACGAAAGGAAGTTGCGAAAACTTTCACCCATACGTCGGAAAAAGGGGATTGATTCTTTCATGGCAGGGAGTATGAAAAACGCATGAAACGGCTATAAATCAGAAGAAGCCCTGGTATAGGGCACAGCCGTCATATCCGAAAACTCGGCCTTCAGGAATTTGTAATAGCCTGCTATACCAATCATGGCGGCATTATCCGTGCTGAATTTCAAAGCGGGAATATGGATGGTCCAATGATATTTTTCGGCAGCGGCGCGCAAGGCATTCTGCAAACCGGAATTGGCGGAAACGCCCCCGGCAATGGCGACTTCCCGTATACGGAAATCCCTGGCGGCCTTGATGACTTTTTTCATCAGGGAATCACAGACTGCATACTGCAAAGAAGCGCACAAATCTGCTGCATGCTTTTCGGCAAAATCGGGATCCTGCCTCAACTGATCCCTCAGGAAATACAGAAAAGAGGTCTTCAAACCGCTGAAACTGTAATCATAATCCGGAATATGGGCTTCACTGAAATGAAAAGCCTGAGGATTGCCTTCCTTGGCCATACGATCAATGACAGGGCCCCCGGGATAGGGATATCCCAATATTTTTGCCGCTTTGTCAAAAGCCTCTCCCGCCGCATCATCGATAGTGGTGCCGATAATCTCCATGTCGAAATGACCATTCACTTTCACTATCTGCGTGTGGCCTCCGGATACCAGCAGGCATAGAAACGGGAAATGAGGTTCTTCCTTTCCCTCCTGATATACAAAATGGGACAATATATGCCCCTGCAGATGATCCACTTCAATCAAAGGAATACCGCGGCTGTAAGCGAAAGCCTTGGCAAAAGAGACCCCCACCAAAAGGGATCCGAGAAGCCCCGGACCACGGGTAAAAGCGACAGCAGACAGACGGTCTGCCGAAATCCCGGCCTGCTTTAAGGCCGTATCTACTACAGGAACGATATTCTGCTGATGCGCGCGGGATGCCAATTCAGGCACTACTCCACCGTATTGTGCATGTACCGCCTGACTGGCTATGACGTTCGACAACAAACGATTGTTACACAATACAGCAGCAGAAGTGTCGTCACAAGACGACTCTATACCCAGAATGTATGCATCCACAATCTGACTATTGCAGCAAATTTATTCAGCTTCAGCAGGAACTTCTTCCACCGGAGTAGCCGTTACTTCCACACCTTCGGCAGGCATAGCGGCGGCAGGCTGCTGGGCAGGAACTGTCATGCTCTGACCCTGTTGGGCCTTGCTTCCTTGATTCTGATGAGCACGGTTGGCACGTCCACCCATGAAACTGGTGGCAAAACTCAAAACAACCAGGATGATGGCCAGTGTCCAAGTAGCTTTTTCCAAGAAATCGGCCGTTTTACGAACACCCATAATCTGATTGGATGAAGAAAACTCAGAAGTAAGACCACCTCCTTTGGAATTCTGCAACAAGACTACGATGCCCAACAAAACGGACACAATGATGATGATAACAATGACAAATGTATACATTTTCGAACTGCTTTTCCTTATTAATTGTTATTAATTCTGCGCATTTTTCAGAGTTTTGACCTCTTCCATCGCGGCTGCAAAGGTACCACTTTTTTCCGGATGTTTTTCCATCAGGACTTTATAAATTTTCAGGGCTCGGTCATATTCTTTTTGAGAAACATAAATTGTTGCCAATGTTTCACTTACTATATTCATTCTCTCCATATTGCTACTTTTTCCGAGATCTTCATAAACTTCTTCCTCGGAAAAATCTTCCGATTGAGCGGAAAGTTTGGGCGGATTTTCGTTGAATTTTTGCACCAGTTCGTCCAAGGAAATTTCCAAAGCGGGATCTTTTTCCATTTCCGAGCCCTCAGCAAAATCTTCTTTCTCCTTACGCCCGGCCGTCTTCAAACGATATAGAAATTCTCTGTCTTCGAACAACATGGACAGATATACCGTATCTTCCCAACTTTCCTCCCCCCTGACTTTCATCAAACGGGCCAACTGAAAATAAGGATAGGCGGCCACCACTTCATCCCAACCCTCCGGAGTGGATAATGGCTGCGTGCAAAACTGCTTTAACTTTCGATTGAAATCTTCGGCTGTAATCATATCGTTACCAATTAGTCACTGCTTTTGAAAAAATATCATCCACCAGACTTTCCACAATTTCCGCCACCAAGGCATCCTCCACCTGACTCAAGGTTTTGGTGCTGCTGAAATCGGCGTATCTGGAAAATTGAGTGTCATAGCTTTTCTTTTCGTCTAAAGTATGGGTGAATTTCACCTGCACCGTAATCGTCAGACGGTTCATGGCAGCCTTATCGCCACCGATGGCCGTTGCAGTTACCGTATACTGCGTAATCTGGCCTTCGAATTGCAGGTCTCCCCGCTGATCAACGACAAAGAGTTTGGTTTGTGATTGAAATTTCTCCTTCAATTTGGATGTCAAGTCGTTGGATAATTTCAAATTCACCATGGAAGCATTGTTTTTAAACGCTTTAACCGACACAGTCTTCACTTCCGGTGCAATATCCACTCCCGAAAAGGAATACTTCACAGAACAGGCACTGCCCATGCAAAGCAACAGGAACAGCCCGACTGCAAATTTTACCGACCGTGTATACAAACGAAAACTCATCCTTTATGAATCCAAACCGTATTCTTTGAGTTTGCGGTACAGGGTACGCTCCGAAATCCCCAGATCCTTGGCAGCGTCCTTGCGATGTCCGTTATTCTTGATCAGTGCCTTCTGTATCATTTCCTTCTGATTTTCCGATAAGGAAAGCGTGTCCGGAATGACTTCCGCATTGACGAATGTATCCTCTTTCAGCGGATAGGCATGCTGAGACGGATGACTTTTCACCTCAGGCGAAAAAGTCGCCATCGCAGTCTCTCCGTCACTGTCCAAACTATAGGTATCCGGAATATGGGTCACAACCGGATTGGACGGAACTTCTGCCGGTGAAATCTGAGCTATGTAGCGTTTCAAATCATTGATATCCTTCTGCATATCATGCAGATATTTGAATATCAACTCCCTTTCAAAGGAAGAATCGCTCTTTCCCTCCGTTTTGTGATGATACAATATCGGCAGAGAGGACGGATTGGATGTCACATCTATGTATTTCTGCAACACATCCGCACCTATCATCCGCTCCTTTTCTATAATAGCTATCTGCTCCGTCACGTTTTTCAACTGCCGGACATTGCCCGGCCAGTAATAATTCATCATGGCAAGCTGCGCATCTGAAGTGAGCTCCAGTTCGGGCATGCGGTATTTTTCCGAAAAATCGGCAGCGAATTTGGCAAAAAGCAGAAGAATATCTTCCTTTCGCTCACGCAAAGGCGGTATGACGATGGGAACCGTACTCAAACGGTAGTACAAATCTTCCCGGAAATGCCCGTTGGCAATAGCCTGAGGAATGTCCACATTGGTTGCCGCCACCACACGGACATTGGTTTTGCGGGTTTCCGAAGACCCTACCCTCATGAATTCTCCCGTCTCCAAAACCCGGAGCAAACGGGCCTGCGTGGAACTCGGCAGTTCTCCCACTTCATCCAGAAAAATGGTTCCTCCATCCGCTTGCTCAAAATATCCCTTACGGGAATCAACAGCGCCGGTAAAGGCACCTTTTTCATGGCCAAAAAGTTCGGAATCCACAGTACCTTCGGGTATAGCCCCGCAGTTGATGGCCACATAGGGCCTATGCTTGCGTTCGGCACTGTGGTCGTGAATGATTCGGGGAAAATTTTCCTTACCTACACCGCTTTCCCCATTGATCAGCACGGTCAAATCGGTCGAAGCCACCTGTAGCGCGACATGTATGGCTCTGTCAATGGAAGGAGCCGTGGCAATGATGCCATACCTTCTTTTGACAGCCTGAATTTCAGTATCTTCCTTGATATTCATCATTTCTGTCTTTGGGAAAACGATTTAGCGGGCATATTTGCGCAACACCAGTTCGTACAGCTTGTCGACCGCTTCGGTCCCTTCCTTCCAATGGTACTGCTGCTTCATGCTTTCAAAATAAGACAAAGACTCATCCAGCGAACGGCAATTATTCAATCTTTCCAGTTCCTTGGACAATAACGTGGCGTCTCCCTTGAACAATTCCTTGATAAAAATAAACTTGAGGCTCAAATCTATGGAACGCGTAAGATCCGAAATCTGCTCCTTCTGCATGCGTTCGCCCAAACTGAACTCTCCCTTTTTCTGGGACAATTGATCATTCAGAGAGGGAAACTGATGAGTGAAATGCTCGCCTAAAGTACTTCCGCCTTTGTCGGAATACAGCGGCATGTGATCTTCCAATTCTCCGTTCATGGCTCTCGGATTCAAGCCCGGATAATAATTGGAATAGGATTCTTCAGAAGAGCGGCGCGGCTCCGGTTTTGTTTCGTCTTCCTCCGCTTCGTCCTCCTCTTCAAACTCAATGGCGTCTATGTCTATTTCCGGAATATTTTTGTTCACCAAATCCAAATCCACAGCCTCCTCCTGATCTGCCGTTTCCGGTACTTCGCTCGGGGCGGCTTCCTCCGCCGCAGGCTTTTGCTCTGCGGTCTCTGTCTCCACTGCCGCAACTTCTTCCACTGCCTTTACAACCGGCTCTTCGTCTACAGAAGGAGTTGCCGTCTCCACATTTTCTTCCGGTTCTTGTTCCTCGACCGGAATTTCAGCCTGCGCTGCTTCGGGAAGCGGTTCTTCGGTAGCAGGAGCAGTTTCTGCAACAGGGGCGCTTTCCGCGACAGGGGCCGTTTCTTCATCCTCTGCAAACAACAGGGGAAGCGTGGCCGTATCTTCTTCTTCCGACACTTCTTCCACTACGGGTTCGGCTACGGAATCCTTCTTTCCTCTACCCTTACGGGAACTTTTTTCCACCTGCCGAACGAAAGGACGCAGGGAGATATAGCTGTCGTACATCAGACGCATATACATCAATTGGGTATCCAAATCCAAAGAAGTAGCCTCCTCCTCTTCGGAGAAAAGGAGCTCGTCCAAGATTTTGATTTTATCATGCAACTCATTGATGTTTGCTACTATACGTTCTTTATTCATGAATAAATCCTCCTATCGGTGTCCTTACAAATCAAATGACAAAAATTTTTTTCAAAAGTACTAAAAAGATGAATACCATTCGACGAAACCTCTATAATTTTTTTTCCGTTTTTTTGAAAAAAAAAGACAATTATAAAGGTAAAATGATTACTTTTGCATCTTATAATTTCCTAAAATGGACAAACGTTGGATTGTAAAACGGGCAAAGGATGCTGAATTGGCAAGGATCGCCTCGGAATTGGCCGGGGTGTTGGGAAAACCCGTACCTGTAGCCAGGCTGCTGAAACTGCGCGCACCGTACATTTCAACGAAAGAGGAAGCCGATTTCTTTTTCACTCCCCAATGGAAAGTACTGGACAACTACAATCTGCCTTCCGAAGAGGAATTGTCCGATTACGCCCGCTACACATCCGAACAGACACAGAAATGTCCGTACAATCCATTCCTGCTGAAGGATATGGACAAGGCTGTGCAGCGCATACAAAAGGCCTTGGAGAAACAGGAAAAAATCTTGATTTTCGGAGATTACGATGTGGATGGAACGTCTGCTGTCGCCCTGATGTATTCCTTTATCAACCGATACATTTCTCCGGAATATTATGTACCCGACCGCTACAACGAGGGGTACGGCATTTCCGACCAGGCCGTAGAATACGCACACGATAACGGTTTCACCCTCATGATTGTGCTGGACTGCGGCATCAAATGCCACGAACAGATTGATCTGGCCAGCACCTACGGAATAGATGTCATCGTCTGCGACCATCACCTTCCGGACAAGGACGAACAGGGCATTGAAAACCTTCCTCAGGCTTATGCCGTACTGGATCCCAAACGGGGCGATTGTGCCTATCCCGACGAAAACCTTTCGGGATGCGGTATGGGATTCAAACTGGTGCAGGCTCTGGCCAAGAGCATGAACATTCCGTTCGAAAAGGAAATATTCCCTTTTCTGGACCTGGTGGCCATCAGCATCGCATCCGACATTGTTCCCATTTTGGGTGAAAACCGCATTCTGGCCTACTGGGGACTGAAAATCATCAATCGCAATCCCCGAAAAGGAATAGAAACAATACTTTCATACAGTAAAATACACAGAGTGCTCAAAGGCGGGCACAACGATGAAGAAGTCAAAAGAAAGCACACGGTATTCAACCAGCTCATCCGCATCAACGATCTGGTGTTCAACGTAGGTCCCCGCATCAATGCTGCAGGACGCATGGACACGGAAAAGGGAGGACGCAGGTCCGTGCATCTGCTGATTTCCGAAGAGGAGGACAAAACCCGCGAATTGGGCGACCGCATCAACGGATGGAACACCGAGCGCAAGGAAATGGACAAAAAGATTACCGAAGAGGCCAAAGAGCTGATCGACAACGATCCGAATTCATCCGCCCAATCGTCCATTACGGTATACAAACCCGAGTGGAACAAAGGTGTCATCGGGATTGTGGCTTCCCGTCTGGTGGAATGCTACTACAAACCGACCATCGTCATGAGTCTGAGCAACGACATCATCACCGGATCTTCCCGTTCCGTGCAAGGATTCGATCTGTATGGAGCGCTCTGCAAATGCAGCCATCTGCTGGAACACTTCGGAGGACATATGTATGCTGCGGGACTCTCCCTGAAACCGGAAAATCTGGAAGCCTTCCGAAAAGCTTTTGAAAACGCTGTAGCAGAGTCTATAGACGAAAATTCCAAATGCCCCACCATTGAAATTGATGAAGAAGTAAACTTGAGGGACATTCAGGATCCGTTGTTCTTCAATGAAATACAGAAATTCGAGCCTTTCGGTCCCGAAAACCTGGCCCCCATTTTCCTCACCCGCAACGTATCGGTGGAGATAAAATACGGAGAAGCTCCTTCTGTACAGCGCGTCGGGAAAGATAAAAAACACCTCAAACTGCGCATTTTCCAGAAAGAAGAGCGGAGTTATATTCCCTTCGATGCCATCGCTTTTGATATGGGCAACCTCTACGAACGTATCCACAACGAGGAAACCTTCGACATCTGCTACCACGTACAGATGAACGAATGGCAGAACCAGCGCAAACTGCAGTTGCTTATCAAGGATATCAAATTCACCAAAGACATTCAGGAGGATGTGGATCCGGTCCATCAACACCTCATCATCAGATAGAAAGGACAGACATGAAACGATTGCACATACCTCGGATTTTTCTCCTTCTGATGATTATCCTGCTGTGGTTGCCCGTGAACACAAAAGCTCAGAACGGCGTCAGCGGCAGCACTGCATCAACTCCTACCCTGACCCGCATTCTGTTTATTTTCGATGCTTCCAACAGCATGTGGGGCGAATGGCAAAGCGACAAAAAAATACACATCGCCAGCAGGCTGCTCTCCAAAATGATAGATTCTCTGGAAAACTACCCCAATACCCAACTGGCCTTGAGAGTGTACGGTCATCAGTTCGAATACAAACTGCACAACTGCAACGATACAAAATTGGAAATTCCTTTTTCCTATAACAATCACGCCCGTATCAAACAGAAACTGAAAACCATTTACCCCAGAGGCACCACACCTATCGCCCAGTCCCTGCAGGCCTGCGAAAAGGATTTTCCTCAGACCACATCCAATGTCAGAAATGTCGTCGTCCTCATCACCGACGGCATAGAAGAATGCTCGGGTGACCCCTGCAGCATTTCCAGGGCGCTACAACGGAAGGGAATCATCCTCAAGCCTTTCATTGTCGGAATCGGAGGCGATTTTTCCACCGATCTGGACTGTATCGGAAACTATATCGACGCCACCAGTGAAAAAGACTTTGACAATGCCACCCAGGTCATCATTGACCATATATTCCACCCGACTACCTGTCAGGTCAGCCTGCTGGACATTTACGGCAGAGCAACGGAAACCGATGTCAACATGACTTTTGAAGACAGTTATAGCCACAAAATCCTTTACAATTACATCCATACGATGAATGCCAAAGGACTTCCGGACACTTTGAACATCAATCCCATGCCGGAATACAAAGTGACGGTACACACCAATCCGCCGCGCTGCGTGGACTCTATCAAACTGATTCCCGGACGCCACAACATCATTGCATTGCACACCCCTCAAGGAAAACTTTCAGTCCGTATCGCTTCCAGTACCACCGACCGTTACCGGCAGATTCCCATTCTGGTCCGACAGAAAGATTCCTCCGAAATAGTCAATGTACAATACTTGGATATTGAAGACAGATACATTGTCGGCAAATATGATATCGAAGTGCTTTGCCTGCCCCGGCTGCAGATTCACAATGTAGAAATCAACCAAAGCCAGACAACGCAGATCAAGATTCCGGCTCCGGGCACCGCAATCATACAGAAAAACAAACTGGGCAACGGTAGCTTGTATGTCATGCGCGGCAATAAAATGGAATGGATATACAACCTGAGAGATGGTGATATACAGGAATCCATCCTTCTGCAACCCGGCACCTACATGGTCGTGTTCAGAAACAAGGATGCCGAACACACCTGGCAGACCATCAGTCAAACCTTCAGCGTGCGTTCCAACATGACAACATCCGTCATTTTACCCAAATGATGTATGCCGAAAAAGCCCAATGCATTCGGACAATACGGAAAGGAAGTCATTTCCCTGCAACATGCCAGATTGGATCCAGGAATGTACGGATTGCTGTGTTTCAAAACCCCGGAATGGAATGACTTTGAATTGAGTTCCATGTTATGGAAGACCACCGATTACCGTTTTGTCCGGTCCCGGAAATGCCTTTTCGAATATCTGCCAAAAAAAGGATCCCTTCTGCTGCATTTTGACACCTTCTATCCCAAGAACAAAATAACCAAATGGTTCATGCCCTACTTACTTCGAAATCTGTCAGATGAAGAAAAGCCGGAAAATAAGACCCGATACATCGGATACAACAGCCAACGCACAGCCATTGTCATTGGTGACAGAAAAACCCTGCCCAATCAACTGTCACTGTTTGATGAGGCACCCGAAGACATGCTGGACGAGACGGACAGCAACTACCAAAACTACAACCCTATAGAACTCAAGCAATGGAATGAAACCTGCCGCATGCTGAAAGAAAAATCAAGCCTGCTGGACCGTTTTGACTACCTCATGCCCATCAATATCACCCAGCTTGATCTGCTCAGACCCTTTCTCTACCGGATATACGGAATCAATGGTGTGCTTTGCCGTTTCCTAACAGGAAACGAACTGGAAAACCATGATCTCTTCTATTGTTTTGAGGGGTACAGAAACCAACTCACAGAACACCTCTTCCCTTCGAAAAAGCAATCCCATGAACGGATGGGAACGTATCAGTCATCCTCACTCGGATAATATTCCTCGAAGGAACGGTCATTATAGAAAAAGACGATTTTTTTCAACCTACGCTCCTTGCGCTTCGGAATATAGCATTCTCCGGAAGGTACCGTAGGGGCATATGCGGGAACACTTTCCTGAGGAACAGGATTTTGTGACGGAATAAAAGACACTGGAGCAGGTGCTTGTTCAGGAGCAGGTGCGGGTGCTGACACTGGAACTGGTGCCTGCGCAGGTGCTGGAGCAGGTGTCTGCACTGGAGCAGATGTTGACATCGGAGCGGGTGCAGGTGTCTGCACTGGAGCTGGAGCTGGAGCGGAAACAGGCTCTGGCTCGGAAAAGGCAGATGCATTGGAAAGATCTTCAAACAAATCTGCCTGTACCTCCATAGGCTGTCGGACCTCCTGCGGATACGAATAATCCTCCGGCTCGGAAGGGGATACGGTTTCTTCCTCCACAGAGTGGACGTAGTTACTTTTATACATCGCTCCTTCGCCTTTTAATAGCCACATCGGATTGATTTCGGGAAAAGCAAGCAACGTTTTGGATGCCACAACCTGACTGCTTTTATCCCTTCCGG
The DNA here is from genome assembly GCA_045598025.1 of Bacteroidales bacterium. Classification (GTDB taxonomy): domain Bacteria; phylum Bacteroidota; class Bacteroidia; order Bacteroidales; family WCHB1-69; genus UBA1195. The sequence continues at coordinate 19,227 of JAZLLH010000064.1, forward strand.
TCATCAGATGGGTGATGTTTGGACGACCCACTCCAATCTTGTCGGCAAATTCTGCCTGGGTTAATTTTTTGTCCTTTAAGATAAGTTTGATGCGATCCTTCACAATACGATTCTTTAGACGATTTACACTAAAATTAACAATTGTCTATCTTCCCCTTCGGGTCGATTAACTTTCAAATGCAAAAGTAATCATTTTTCCGACGCCGTTCGTTTTTATTAATATTTTTTTTCAATATCTGTATAATTTACAGAATATATCTGTATTTTTACTTTATATAAAATTTATAACATACTACAACATAGTGTATTCGTATTATTATATACTTATATTGTGTAAACTGCGTGAATTTCTATACATAGATTTCTACTATGTATACAATTAATCTATGTATAATATTGTATTTCTGTTTATTATGTATATATATACTAGAAAATTAATATTATCTGATAAGTACATGCTTAATTTATATGTATTGTGCTGTTAATTTACATACATTCCTGTTACTTGTTCGCTGTTTACTGTTGTCTCAATTCACAGTTTTGTAGTTAATTTCCTTTGTCAATCTGTAAATTTCCATTGTTAACTACTATAAATTTCCCTGCTATCTGGTTGTAAATTCACATATGTCCTCCTCTCCTTCTCTCATATGATTTTAGAATTATTTTTCACTTTTTCCTCCATTTTTCTTTAATAATTTGCCAATCTCATCCTGCTGTCATATTTTATTTTGATGTATATTTGCATGCTAAAATTCTGAAGGTATGAAGCAGGTATTCGTGGCCGACAGCGGCTCAACATCAACCAATTGGTCTTTGGTCTCCGAAAAAGGATGCACCCGGAAAATCAATACACAAGGCATCAATCCTTACTATATGGGAAAGGACGAAATATGCCGGCTTTTGCAGGAACAATTACTCCCCTCCCTGAGTGAAGAGGAACGCCACAGCATATCGGAAATCTATTTTTATGGCTCGGGATGTTCTACAGAAAATAAGCGATATCTCATAACAGACAGCCTGAGAATGATATCCCCGAATGCTTCGATTTTTGCAGACCATGACGTACTGGCGTCCGCCAGAGCAAGTTGTGGTGAAGGTAAAGGCATTGCCTGCATACTCGGAACAGGCTCAAATTCATGTGTTTACAATGGAAAAGAAGTCGTTAAAAATGCTATCTCCCTCGGTTACCTTTTGGGAGATGAGGGCAGCAGCATTCATATAGGCAAACTTTTTCTGACCCGTTTTCTGAAAAACAGAGTATCCTCTCCCTTGAAAGAAGCGGTCAACGAACATTTCAAATTCAGTTTCGAGGATATTCTGAACGGATTGTACCAAAGTCCAAAACCCAATCAGTTTATAGCACAATTCACCTATTATGTAATCGACCATGTGCACGAATTTCCGGAATTGGAAGAAGTGGTAAGAGAATCATTCACCGCTTTCGTTCAGGAATACATACGTCCTTTTCCGGAATCTTCCACCTACCCCATACAGTTTGTAGGTTCTGTAGCATATTTGCTGCAAGACATATTGCGCGAGGTGTTTGACAGCGAAGGATACCAGACGGGTCGCATCGTTCGCTATCCTATCGACGGGCTGATACTGTATCACCAACAATTACTCCAAAAGTCATATTCCTCAACATCAGCATCATGGAAAAATTAACACAAGAACAACAACTCCGTCTCACTCAGAAACTTTCTCCTAAACAAATACTGTTCACCAGATTGCTGGAAATCCCGTCTTTCATGATGGAGCAACGGATAGAACAGGAGTTGATGGATAATCCCGCATTGGATACTGTGGAGAATGACATGGACATGGAAAACCCTGAAGACCTGTCGTGTGAATCGGATAATTATGATTTGAACGAAGACAGCTACAACGAAGAAGAAACAAACATCCGTCAGGACTATGCGGACGATATGGACGAATACTTTTCGGACGAGCTGGACAACGACACCTTGTATCGTCACATCTCCAACTACGCACCGGACGATGAAGTCAGGGAGAGTCCGCTGATATCGAGAGAGACATTCCAGGAATCGCTCAAACAGCAGACGGGCATGTTCCAGTTCGACGAGGATGATCAGAATTTGGCCGAATATATTTTGGGAAACATTGACAGTCAAGGCTATCTGCAGCGTACAGCCAAGGAAATATCCAACGATCTTCTGTTCAACAACGGAGTCCGCGTTCCTACAGAAAAGGTTCAGAAAATCATCGATATAATGATACATGGACTGGAACCTGCCGGAGTAGGTGCATTGGATCTGAAGCAATGCCTGCAACTCCAGTTGGAGCGCATGGAAGCCTGTCCGGAGGTGGAAAATGCTGCACTGATATTGGAAAAGGCCTTCCCCGAATTCATCAGGAAAAACTACGAAAAAATCGGGCAGAAAATCCGCTGCAACGAGGAGGAACTGCAGCGTGCGCTGAACATTCTGACTCACCTGGATCCCAAACCGGGCATTTCCAACGATGATATGGAAAGGGAATCCTCTTACATATCCCCTGATTTCATTGTCAACTACAATGAAAAAAACGGAACATTCGAACTCAGTCTTCCCAAGTACAACATTCCCGACCTCTGCATACGCAAGGCCTACAAAAACATGTACGAAGACATCAAAAAACAGAAAAACCTGTCACAGGAAGAGCGGAAAAACGCACTGAACTTCATCAAACAGAAAGTCACATCGGCCGAATGGTTTATTGAATCCCTGAGTCAGAGGGAGACTACACTTTTTCACACAATGGAATGCATACTGGACTTCCAGAAAACATTTTTCCAAACAGGAGATGAAGCTACCATCAAACCTATGATACTGAAAGATATAGCCGAAAAAATAGGTATCAATATATCCACGGTTTCCCGCATCACCAGCAGCAAATACGTACTCACTCCTTACGGAATGTATCCGCTGAAATTCTTCTTTTCCGAATCCATGGAAAAGGACGGAGAGGAAGTTTCCTCGCGGGAAATCAAGAAAATCATACAGGACACCATCAACGAAGAAGACAAAAAACACCCCTTGACCGACGACGGGATACAGGAAGTCTTGGAGAAAAAAGGTTACCGCATTGCCCGGCGTACGGTAGCCAAATACAGGGAACAGCTCGGTTTCCCCACTTCCCGGTTACGCAAATAAAAAACACCATAATACATATACGCATTGAACCAGTTATTAGAAGGATTGAACGAAGCACAGGCCAAGGCCGTGCAACAAATAGACGGACCCATGATGGTCATAGCCGGAGCCGGTTCCGGAAAAACAAGAGTGCTCTGCCATCGGATTGCCTACATGATAGCACAGGGAATAGACCCTTTTCACATTCTGGCCCTGACATTTACCAACAAGGCTGCAGAAGAAATGCGCAGCCGAATCACCCAATTACTGGGAGACAGCAACGGACGCAATGTATGGATGGGTACCTTCCACTCCATTTTCAGCAAAATTCTGCATATTGAATCCCAGTACATCGGTTTTTCTCCGCGATTCACCATATACGATACGGACGATGCCAAAAGCCTGATCAAAAGCATACTGAAAAGCATGAATCTGGATGATAAAGAGTATCGTCCAAACACGGTACTGAACGTGATTTCCAATGCCAAATCCAACCTGATTTCCAGTCAGGAGTATGCCCAAAACACGATGATTCAGAAGGAAAACCGCGATAAAAAAATCCCTGCGATGGCGGAAATATACCTTCAGTACGACCAGCGCATGCACCGCGCCGATGCTATGGATTTTGACGATCTTCTGTTCTATATGTACATACTGCTTCGGGACTTTCCGGAGTTGTTGTACAAATACCAGCACAAGTTCCAATACATCCTCGTGGATGAGTATCAGGACACCAACTATGTGCAATACCAGATTGTCCGCAAATTGGCTGCTCTGACAGAAAACATCTGCGTAGTGGGTGACGATGCACAGAGCATATACGCCTTCCGGGGAGCCAACATTCAGAATATATTGGATTTCAAAGAAGATTATCCGGACTACAAACTGTTCAAACTGGAACAGAATTACCGTTCCACAAAAAACATCCTGGCCGCGGCAAACAATGTGATTGGCCACAACAGCAAGCAGATTCCGAAAACCATCTGGACCTCCAATGTGGAAGGCGAAAAAATACGGATTTTCGAAACGGATGACGATCAGGCCGAAGCCAAGGCTGTTACAGAGGAAATCCTCCGGCAGAAACAGGAAAAAGGAATGCAAAACAGCGATTTTACCATTCTGTACCGCACCAATGCACAATCCCGTCCCTACGAAGAGATATTCCGCCGCAAAGGACTTCCCTACCGCATTTATGGTGGAATATCCTTTTATAAACGTAAGGAAATCAAGGATATTCTGGCGTATTACCGTTTGACGGTCAACCCGAATGACGATGAAGCATTTCGGCGGGTGATCAATTATCCGCAGCGTGGCATCGGAGCGACCAGTGTAGAAAAAATCATCGCAGCGGCAACCACCGGAAACGTTTCTCTCTGGGAATGCATGACCCATCCAACGGAATACGGACTGAACCTCGGCACAGCCATTTCCAAGAAACTGGATGAATTTGAACAGAAAATACGCTCCTATCAGGGCATGCTTCCGAATACAGATGCTTTCACCTTGGGCAAATTCATCGCCGATTCCTCTGGCGTCACGGCCGATTTGAAGAGCATGGAAGACGAACCCGAACGATACGAGAACTTGGACGAACTCTTCAATGCCATGAAAAGTTTCGTGGAAAAGGAACCCGAAAACGCCATTGATATGGAAACAGGAGAAGATCTGAGTGAAGTATTTCCTTCCCTGGATATCTTCCTGAATCAGGTCTCCCTGCTGACTACAGGCGATGAGGACGAAAAGGATGACGGAGACAGAATCAAGCTCATGACCATACATGCAGCCAAAGGTCTGGAATTTCCACAGGTTTTCGTCATCGGGATGGAAGAAACCATCTTTCCCTCCTATATGATTTCCTCCCTGACGGAACTGGAGGAAGAACGCCGACTGTTCTACGTGGCCATCACACGTGCCAAACAATACCTGAGTCTTTCGTTCTGCCACTCCCGTTTCATGTTCGGAAACACCAACTACAACGAACCCAGCCGTTTTCTGAAAGAGATTGACAGCCAGTACATCCAATTGATGCATGTAGAATCAGACAGCCGGTCGCGTACTGTCAGCCGCATGCAGGGTGCTTTCAGTCAACGTCCGCAACCGGTCCGACCGCGCCCCGTAACGGGAAGGACTGACAAAAATCAGAAAATATGGGAACAGAAAATCAGCATTCCCCGTGCACCGGAACAGACAGCGGTCCCGGACGCCAACATATGTTTGGGTGAAGACATCACCTCCGCTCAACAGATGCAAGCGGGAATGAGAGTTTTTCACGATAAATTCGGACTGGGCGTGGTGGAAGATGTTCAGGAACAGGGCAACGAAAGCAAAGCCATCATTTCATTCGAAAAATTCGGACGAAAAACCATGTTGCTGCGTTTTGCCAAATTGAAGAAAATACAGGGAAAATAAGCGGAATCCTATTGGCTTGAAAAGTAAAAGCGTGGTATACCGGATGGACGTACCACGCTTTTTCAGAATGCCGCAAACTGAATTCACATCATTCAGATGCGGATGTTTTTTAAAAATTATCTACATGAATTTCAAAGTAGGACTGCGGGTGGAGGCAGGCAGGACACGTCTGCGGTGCTTTGGTTCCCACGACGATATGTCCGCAATTGCGGCATTCCCAGACCTTTACTTCACTCTTTTCAAAGACCTGTGCATTTTCCAGATTCTGCAGGAGCGCACGGTATCGTTCCTCGTGACGTTTTTCGATGGCGGCTACCAAACGGAATTTGGCGGCAAGTGCTTTGAAACCCTCTTCCTCGGCTGTCTTTGCAAAACCTTCGTACATGTCGGTCCACTCATAGTTTTCGCCTTCGGCCGCAGCTAAAAGATTCTCGGCCGTCGTCCCGACACCGTCATGGAGTTCCTTGTACCACAACTTGGCATGTTCTTTTTCATTTTCAGCGGTCTGAAGGAAAATAGCCGCCATCTGTTCAAAACCTTCTTTTTTTGCTACGGAAGAAAAATAAGTGTATTTGTTGCGAGCTTGAGATTCACCGGCGAAAGCGGCTTCCAGATTTTTCTCCGTTTGTGTTCCTGCGTACTTGTTTGCCATAGTAATATTGTTTTAATTTGTAATACTGCATCGGACCGCGAATACTACTGTCCGACTCACGATTTTGGTCCGCAAAGGTAGTAAAAAAAACACATGCAGAAAACAGATTTCTGATTTTTTTTTTCAAAGGAAAAACATTTTTTCAGCCACCTGCTTTTACAAGGTCGGAATGATGTATCTTTGCATTCGGGTTCTTTCCCCCTATTTTGAGCTTTTCAGCGTTGAATTTCAGAAAGTAATAAATTAAAAAAAAATTATGTTCACCATTTCAGGAAAATACGAAGAAAACCTTCGCAACAAGATGATCAACAAATGCATGCCTTAGAGGGCGTATAAGGGAATGTTAATCAGTTGAAATTGTTCGGTATAGGGTTTAATGGAGTAACGTTCAGCGCGGAGAGTTCTTTGTATACAGTACGTTCCATTTGTGTATGTCAAATGGGATGGATTTGTGCTGTGAATGTTGAAGTTCGAATGCCAAGTCCGCCCGAACACAA
>JAZLLH010000065.1:0-30063 GCA_045598025.1 Bacteroidales bacterium
TTGGCACCTCGATGTCGGCTCGTCACATCCCGGGGCTGGAGAAGGTCCCAAGGGTTCGGCTGTTCGCCGATTAAAGTGGCACGCGAGCTGGGTTCAGAACGTCGCGAGACAGTTCGGTCCCTATCTGTTGTGGGCGTTGGAGATTTGAGGGGTCCTGACTCTAGTACGAGAGGACCGAGTTGGACAGACCGCTAGTGTACCTGTTGTGGCGCCAGCTGCATAGCAGGGTAGCTATGTCTGGAAGGGATAAGTGCTGAAAGCATCTAAGTACGAAACCCTCCCCAAGATGAGATCTCCTTCAAGGGTCGTCAGAGACGATGACGTCGATAGGTCGCAGGTGTAGAGGTGGAGACATCACAGCCGAGCGATACTAATCACCCGTAAACTTCCAGAGTGATGTTTGCATGACGCTCAGACACTCTTGCTTCGTCTTCGAAATATGTTACGTGATAGGAACAGAGAGCTATCAGGTGACAATAGCGGCGGGGATCACCTCTTCCCATTCCGAACAGAGCAGTTAAGCCCGCCCGCGCCGATGGTACTGCATTTTGTGGGAGAGTAGGTCGTTGCCTGTTTTTTTTAAGAAGGACGAATTTTTCGTCCTTCTTTTTTTTGTATTTTTGTTTATGCTTCCTCAGGGGAGTCTTGACGCTTATCGTGTAGTCCAAAATATATCCCGTGAAGTTGCGTTCTTGAAAAGAATAATCAACAATCAGTTTTAAAATATAATTGCATGCAAATCGAATTCTTTTTACTGACCATATCCATTCTTTTTTTCGTAAGTATTATTGTCAGCAAAATCAGTAGCCGTTTCGGTGTTCCGGTTTTGCTGCTTTTTTTGGCCGTAGGTATGCTTTTCGGTGTGGATGGTTTGGGCATACAGTTCGAAAATATCCGTGTGGCACAAATCATAGGCACCATTTCCCTTTGCATTATATTGTTTTCGGGCGGCATGGATACCCGGATTGCTGACATTCGGCCCGTTTTGGGTGCCGGAATAACTTTGGCTACGCTGGGTGTATTTACTACAGCTTTGTGTACAGGATTGATTATATGGTTATTGATGGATGATTCGGGTGTCGGGATCAATATCGGTCTGCTCGGTTCCTTGCTTTTGGCTGCAACCATGTCTTCTACCGATTCGGCATCGGTTTTTTCCATTCTGCGTTCCAACAGTCTGCATTTGAAAAACGGATTGAAACCTATGTTGGAACTTGAGAGCGGCAGCAATGACCCCATGGCCTATATCCTGACCATTACTTTGATGGATTTGCTCAAGCAGGGCGGTAATCCGCATTATGGAACGGCTTTCTTGATGCTGCTCATACAGTTGATTGTCGGAGCTTTGGCTGGGTATCTGCTTGGAAAAGGTCTGGTTTGGTTGATCAACAGGCTGAAGATTGAAAATACATCACTGTATCCCATTCTTTCGTTGACGGCTTGCGTATTTATTTTTTCCGTCACATACTTCTTGCAGGGAAACAGTTATCTTGCAGTTTATATCGGAGGTCTGGTCTTCGGAAATTCTTCTTTTGTACATAAAAGGTCTACCCGCAATTTTTTCGACGGGCTTTCCTGGTTGGGACAGCTGGTCATGTTCCTGACATTGGGGCTGCTGGTCAACCCGAGTGAACTGCATTGGAAAACCGTTGTGCTGCCCGGTCTGATCATCAGTTTGGTCATGATATTCTTCAGCCGGCCGCTGTCCGTGTTTGTCAGTCTCATTCCTTTTCGCAGATACAATTTCCGTGATAAAATATTCGTGTCTTGGTGCGGACTCAGGGGAGCGGTTCCCATTATCTTTGCCATTCTCTGTCGGGCCGAAAATATACCCCATGCCGATGTGATTTTCAATATGGTGTTTTTCTGTACTTTGGTCTCGCTGGTCCTGCAAGGTACGACCTTGCCGTGGATGGCCCGCCGCATGCAGATTGCCGAGGATGTGGAAGAGAAAAATAAAATACTCAACTTCGATATAGATTTTCCCGAAGAAATCAAATCTGCTGCATCTGAAATCGAGTTGTCTGAAAAGGCTTTGCAGAACGGAAATCTTCTGATGAATCTGAAAATGCCGGAAAAGACATTGGTCATCATGATCAAACGGGGAGAAATGTTTTTTGTTCCTACCGGGAAGACCAAATTGTTTGTCGGAGACCGGCTGATGGTGCTGTCCGACAATGAAGAAGAGCTGAAACAGACATTGAAAAATTTAGGTGTATAGAAGGTTTCCTTCGGTGCATTATGACAATTTTTTTGTCTGTGTTGAATCCATATCCGGATTTTACGTAAATTTGTGTAAAATTTATTGCAATGAACAGGGTATTGAAAATCAAAAATTTAGCATTTTTGTTCTACGGAATCTGCGCCGTGATTCTCTGCGGATGCCGCAAAGAGGAGCCTGAAAAAGAACTGCCGGTTCCGGATACAGAGTTTGCATTGCTGAAATATTCACTCGGGAAAAGCTACTCCTATTTTAAAAAATGTGTTGAAACGACAAGCTTTGCCATGAAGCCGGATAAAGAAGGCTGTTTCCTGAAAAATAAAAATGCTTTCAATAAGAATCTGACGGTATGGACGCTGAGTGATTCTTATGCGGATACGGATGTTGTGTATTGCGGCACGTTATATGTGTCTTTTCCAGAGATTGATACGCTTAAATCTGTTTACAGACAATGGATGAACGAATTCAGATTGATTTCCGATCTGTCCCGGATGTCGCGTGCAGATTATTCTATTTCAGCGGACAATGTAAAGAAAAGTTATGATGATATAGATGCCTTTATGGCGGATGTGGATCGGCTGGAATTTCAGCATGACTTGGACCTGAGTGCCCAATTCGTTGAAAGCAATGGGTATGAGTATCATTTTACATTATGTTTTTCTCAATATTTAAAAGGTGTTGAAGTGCAGGTCTCCAATCGCCTGGCATTGCGTAAGATGCCCAAGCTTCCGATGGTAAATTCCATTGTGGGAAAATCAGATGATATGCTGGTGATGAAAGTGGATTACATGACGTTCAACTGCTTAGGGTATGCAACGGTGAACGTTGCCGATGCCTTTGTTGATTCGGATACCATTCCTTTGGGTGTGGATTATGAGGATCCTATCGATTTCGGCTATATCAAACTGTACTATTCCCGTGCCATGAAAGAGAATTTGCTTTTCAGTGGTTCTATTGTATGGATGGGTTGCGGCAAGATGGAATATCCCACAAATTTTGTCATGGAAAAGAAGAATAAAAAAAGCGAGTTGCCGTATCCGGGAAATGATCATTGTGCCTATATGTTTCGCAGCTATTCGAATCCGTCTGATGATAAGGAGCTTTCCCGGATTTGGAAATCGGTTTCCAAAACGGAATCGTTTCAGTGGTTTTATGCCCATACTACAAAAAAGGTAGCAGTGTACCTTTATACCCCCAGTGTAGGTGAGGGAGATCCTGCGGATTGGTATTATCTGGTATTTGTGGAAAACAGCCCCAAGACTGTGCCTGAAAAGTAAATATCTGCTTATAAAAGTGTATACTGAAAATTTGATTATTTATTAATTCTTATTTTGTGTTTTATTCATTTTTTTATGAAAAAAGCAATTGTATTATCATGGATTGTTTTCTTTTTCAGTTTTTCATCCGTAATGGGACAGAAAGCCGTAAAGAAAAATCCTACGACAGCTGAAATTTATAATCTTTTCCAAAATCCGCCCATGCAGTACAGACCGATGGTCCGTTGGTGGTGGAATGGTGACAAGGTGGAAACAGGAGAATTGGTTAGAGAACTCCATGTGCTGAAAGATGCAGGAATCGGGGGCGTGGAAATCAATGCAATAGAGTTTCCTACCCATGGTGATCCGGATATGGGGATTCCATCGCTACCCTGGCTTTCCGATGCTTGGATTGATGCTTTGAAAGTAGCTCTTGACACGGCTCAGTCCCTTGGTATGACAACGGATTTGCTGGTTGGATCGGGATGGCCTTACGGAGGAGAATATCTTTCGGAAAAAGAAAGGGCGCAGCTGGTAGTGAATTATACCAAAAAATTGAAGGGACCCATGTATCTGGAAATATCGAAAGATGCCCTGTTTGCTCTGTCTGATCCCAAAATCTCTTCCGCTTTTATTGGAAGAAAAATGGAACTCATGCGTCTGATTCTCGTCAAAACCCCCTGTTCGGATGTATCCGACTGCATAGACCTTACTTCCCGAGAGCAGAACGGAAGTTTTCATTACCGCTTGCCCGAAGGTAATTATACTCTTTCCGCCTTGGTGAAGGTGAATGGATTTCTGAAAGTGATAGACGGTGCCCTCGGAGCGGATGGCCCGGTATTGGATCACTATAATGCATCGGCGGTGCTGCGTTATCTGCAGCGGATGTCATCGGCAATAGAAAAACGCATAGGCGCTCTGCGCCGGTATCTTCGTGCATTTTTTACAGACAGCATGGAACTGGAAGGCGCCAACTGGAGCGATGATATGGAAGCTGAATTCAAAGCCAGACGCGGATATGAAGTGTCTCCTTATCTGCCTTTCTTTTTGCATATGACCGGAAAAATGGGAGATCCGGTGTCCTATGATTCGCCTATAGAAGTGACGGATTCCTTATCCGAAATACTGGAAAGAGTGCGTTACGATTTCGAGACAACCAAAGCGGAACTGATGTGTGAACGTTTTTTGGATGTATACCGGACTTGGGCTGACTCTTTAGGTATAAAGGCTCGTGCACAGGCATACGGCCGTGGGTTCTTCCCCTTGGAAAGCAGCATGCATGTTGACATTCCGGAAGGAGAGTCCTGGACAACGAATTTTCTGAAACACAGACCGGGAGAAGAAATGTCCGAAGCAGATTACCGTCGGGGAAGAGCCTATACCATGATAGACAAATATGTGTCTTCAGCAGCACACCTGAACGGAGTACAGCAAATCAGTTGTGAGGAAATGACCAATACCTACAGGGTATTCAATATGACGCTGCAGGAGTTGAAATTGGGAGGAGATCAGACCATTGCAAGCGGTATTACGCATTCTATCTTTCATGGTTTCAATTACATGCCTTCCGATGCACCCTTCCCGGGTTGGATTCGCTATGGAGCATATTATAACGAAAACAATACCTGGTGGCCGTATTTCCATTTATATAACGAGTATAAGGCCCGTTTGTATTCGGTCCTGCAGAATTGTGAAAATTATGCCGATATCGCAATACTGACACCTACGGCAGACATGTGGGGTAAAATGGGAATGCAGAACGAACCTTTCCCTTCTACCATTCATGCACCCTATCAGACACTGGTATGGGAAGCCATAGTGAAAAACGGAGGAGCCTGCGATTATGTATCGGAAGGCATTCTGAAGGCATCCACAATGGAAAAAGGAAACATCTGCTATGGAAATAGAAAATACAATACGCTTTTCCTGATTAATGTGGAAAGCATTTCTTCCGAAGTGGCTTCTCAGTTGCAGCGTTTTGTGGCATCCGGAGGAAGAGTGATCTGCATAGAGACGGTTCCGTTCCGTTCTTTGGGTCTGCATGCCGACAATGCAGCTGAGGATCAGAAGGTATCTGACTGCATGCGAAATATCCGGGAGCAGTATCCCAAGCAATTTCTTTTCATTCATAAACCGGATACGGATTTCGTGGCTTGGTATGCACATCTGCAGGCTGAACAGCAACTTCCGCACGCTATGAATATAGAAACGCCGAACCCGTATCTGATGCAGGTTCATTATGTGACATCGGACGGGAACGATGTGTTTTTTATATCCAATTCCCACCGTTACAACAGCTGCCGTACGAAGTTTTCCTTCCTTCCCAGCATAGGGAAAGGAAAGTCTCTGTATCTGTGGAATCCTGAAACAGGTCAGAAGCAACTGTTCGTATCCGACACCTTGGATATGGGGCCGGCAACTTCCCTGTTGCTGGTGTTTGAAAAGAAAAATGCCAAAGTGAAGGATACGTATCGTTCCTTTGACGAACAGGTGTCCGGTCTGCACTGTGAAGAATTGAAGTCCGTGTGGAATGTTACCATGGATCATGTGCGCACGCATCAGATCAAAGAAATGCAGATGCCAATCCTGAAAGATTTGAGTAAAATAGCGCTGTGCCGCGATTTTGCCGGACAGGTATCCTATCGTCAGCATTTCCAATGGAACGGCAAAGGGGGAGCCGTATATTTGGATTTAGGCGTGGTCGAAGGCATTTCCTCCTGTCTGGTCAATGGGCAGGAAGTGGGGCTGAAATGGTATGGAAAACATGCCTATGTGCTGCCTTCCTCTTTCTTGAAAAATGGAGATAATGAGCTGGAAATAAAAGTTGTAACTGTTTTGGGGAATTATATGAAATCTTTGTTGGGTAATCCGGTGGCCCAGTATTGGACCAACAAGGATTACAAGGTACAACCCTGGCAGCCTATGGGACTCCTGGGCCCTGTCAAAATCTATTTCGAAAATTAATATTGATGGAATTGTCGGATATATAGTTTTTTTTTGTAACTTTGCACACCTTTATTCTACAATCATCAGGAATATGGCAACGTACAAGATACTATATGTGAATCAAGAGATTTCGCCCTACGTTGATGATACGTATATTTCCACGATTGGCCGATTTCTGCCTCAGTCGGTGCAGGAAAGCGGAATCGATATCCGTACATTCATGCCTCGTTACGGCTTGGTGAGCGAACGTCGGAACCAATTGCACGAAGTAATTCGTCTTTCCGGGCAGAACATCATTATCAAGGACAATGATCACCCTTTGATCATCAAGGTCGCTTCCATTCCGTCCGTGCGGATGCAGACCTACTTTATCGACAACGAGAACTATTTCCATCGGAAGAGTCTGCTTTGTGACAAATCAGGCAAGTTTTTCGCCGACAATGACGAGAGAGCCATCTTTTTTGCCAAAGGGGTGCTGGAAACTGTCAAGAATTTGGGCTGGAGTCCGGATATTATTCATTGCAACGGTTGGATTTCCTGTCTTGTGCCGTTGTATGTGAAGAAAGTTTATATGGATAATCCGCTGTTCGCCCTGACCAAAGTCATTTATTCTGTCTACAATGATGATTTCCCCAAGGAACTCAACCGTTCCTTCGTGACCAAATTGAAGTCCACCAACGTGCCCACCAAAGAAGCTTCTCTATACAAGAGTGCCGATTATCTGTCTACAACCCGTCTGGCTATAGGCTATTCGGATGCTGCTGTCATAGGCCATGAGGATGTGCGTCCGGAAATCAAGGATTATATTTCGGATTCCGGTAAAGTATACATGGTTCATCCTCAGGAGGATTTCGTCTCGGATTATATTGCATTGTATGAAAAAGTATTGGAATCTTAATATTCCTGTTCCAATGAGAATCATAAAAAAGAAATTTGTCCTGTCTGTTCTGTGGGTTTTGCCGCTTTTCCTTGCTCTTCATTCCTGCAAAAAGGAATCGGATGAGGTAGGACGTTCGCTTCAGACCCGGCAAGACATCATCTACACGGATACGCTCTTTGACATATCTATTGTGTCGGAGGCAGAGGATTCTTTGCGGACCAGCAAGGTCCGTTCCTGCCTGTTAGGCTATGTGGATGATCCGGTTTTTGGCAGTGTGCGTGCGGATGTGTATGCGCAGTTCCGTTTGTCGGCCAATGCCATTGATTTCGGAACGGATGCCGTATTGGATTCCGTGATTTTGTCTCTTCCGTATGCCGGTTTTTTCGGAGATACGGCCATGTCATTGGGCTTGAGCGTGCACGAACTGACATCCCCCATAAATAAGGATTCATCCTATTACTCGACTCGGAGCATTCCATATGCTGCTGCCGATTTGGTCAGTGGAATTTCTGATTTCGTCCTGCATCCCCTGACTCCGGTCGTGATTACAGGTGAAACGTATGATCCTCAACTTCGCATTCCTTTGGATGTGAACTTTTTTACGCATCGTTTTCTGGATAAGTCCGGGTCTGAGGAATTGTCGGACAATGCTCATTTTCTCCCGTATTTCAAGGGATTATCCATCGTGGCGGATTCCAAAAACGGGGCAGGTTGCATGGCCTATGTGGATGTTCTTTCATCCTCGGCGGCCGTGACGCTTTACTACCATAATGCGGAACACGACAGTTTGAGTTTCCAGTTGGTATCCAATGATTCTTCCAATTATTTTTCGCATATTGAACACGATTTTTCAAAGGCGGAAGCCGGTTTGCAAAAGCAGTTGCAAAATCACGATTATGCTGCCGGAGCTGAAAGTTTCTATCTGCAGGGCGGCAGTGGGGTGAAAGCACATCTGTCCTTCCCGACTCTGCTCAAGCATTTTGAAGGGAAAAAACTGGCTGTGCACAAGGCTGAACTGATTGTAAGTGCACAGGATGTGGCGGACAGTTATAACCCATATTATTATCCGTCCGCACTGACCATGTATTACAAAAAGGATTCCGTTTCTCAGACTTCGTATTATCTTCCCGATTATCTCAATATAGGAAGCAGTTACATGGGTGGGGGGCGGAATCCGGAAGACCAAACCTATCGTTTTTTTCTGACTCAGTACATACAGTATGTGCTGATGGGAAAGATGGATGCTTCCTATCCCTTGTATATGATTGTGAATGGTGCTTCCACGCAAGTTACACGTTTGAAAGTTTTCGGTCCTCATTCTCAGGCGAATCCCGAACACAGAATGCGTCTGATTGTGACGTATTCTTTCTTAACGGACAATGAAAATCAATAAAATTTTATAAAACCAGTAATCATGAGAAAAAGTATTTTATTTGTAGCTGTTGCAGTTTTTGCAATGGTGTTCTCCGGTTGTAAGGAGGAAGCAGTTGAGATCACATTTTCTTCCAATGACATAATTTTGCCTTTGGGGAGCAGCAGCAATGACCTTGCCAAGTTCGCTACGGCTTCGGACGGTTCTACTGTAACGGTCAGCGGTGTTGATTTCGGAATGATTGGCGAGCAGACCGCCACTTTTGCTGTCGGTGATGTCAAAGAAACCAAAATAGTGAAAATTTCTGCTACCCCTCTGGCTGGCGAGTACCGTATCCATATCCTGGACAGTGCCGCAACGACGGAACTCACGAACGGTAACGGTTGGATAATGACGCTGACTCCGGGTGCAGAGTACAATCAGATTGATATTCCGAGCACAGTCGGACAGAATAAGATTTTTACCGATGTAGATAAATTGACCGTAACATTCAACGGCAGCAGCGTGAAAATTCCGAACTATACCGGAAAATTCGCATTCATTCAGTCACAGGACGATTTTACTATCAAATTCCAGAACATCACTTACGGAACGAAGGATGACGGAACCTATGCCTTGAAAGGTTTTACCCTGAAAATTACGAGAGAAGGATACAATGATTTCTACGAACAGGTCCGTTTTGACAAATTGAGCGAATGGGACGAAGAAGAATAGTTTTTTTCTGATCCGAAAAAGAAGGAGGCCCGCTACGCGGGCCTCCTTCTTTTTCGTCTTTTCAGGCTCCCAGAAGCTGTTTCAGGAATGTTTCTCCCAAAATAGACAGCGCATTTTCGGCAGTTTCCCTGCTTTTGAAATAAACGAAGTGACAGGGTTCGTCCGTCTTGTCTGCGATTACTTGTCCCTGTCTCATCCGCAGTATGAACTTTTCCTCTTCGGAATTTTTCCAATCCGGTTTCCAACCCGCATTCAGGTAGGCACTCACATTGAGCAGGTCGTTCAGCATCAGCCATCGCTCAACCTGTTGCTCCGAACGGCAGTTGTTGCGATCAGCGTAGAGCGTGGTCTGGTTGTGTTTGATTTTTCCGAAAATGTCCAGGAAGTAGGTCTCTTTTTTGAAGTAGAGCTCCTTCATAATTTCATCCAAAGTCATCTGTGTGTATTTTAATAAATAAGATAACGGAAAAGCGGAAAAATTATTGTTTGTGATGGCTTTCATACGAAAAAGCATTTATTGTCGTTAAAACGACATGATTTGTATTTTTGCACCTCGGACCTCCCCCCGTTTGGAATACGTGCTGCAGCATCTGTGTAAGGTGTTATGGGGGAAGGAGTATCGGCTTTTTTTTGAAAAGGAAGCCTTTCTCCGTCAGGAGGCAGAAGCCAGAATCAATTATTCGGAAGAATCTGTGGAAACAGCTTATCACATACGTCCGCACAGTCTGCTGTATGAGACGGACATCCGTAAGCAGGACATCGTGTGGGAGGAATGTGAAGGAACACCCTGCTGTTTCCGTACACGGAAATACGAAGAAGAAGCGGAGTGGGATTTTTTTGCCTCCACATTCTATTTCCTCAGTCGCTATGAGGAATACCTGTCACATCCGACCGATGCCCACGGACGTTTCCGAGCCGAAAACAGTGCGGCATTTTCCTGCGGGGGATTGCAAAAGGCTTTGGTGGACCGTTGGGCAGCGATGCTGTCCGCAGCATTGCATCGGAAATTTCCGACATTTGAACCTGCGAAATCCCGAGCCGTTTTTCAACCTACTTACGATATTGACATTGCATATGCCTATAGTCACAAGGCTTACTGGCTGCAGGTCGGAGGCCTGCTTCGCTCCCTTCTGCACCGGCAGATGTCTGAATTCAAGGAACGTATGGCGGTAAGCCGGGGACAGAAGGACCCTTACGATACCTTTGATTATTTGGAAACAATACATAGAGAAAATGCTTTGCATCCTCTTTATTTCCTGATTTTTGCCAAGCATGGACGTTACGACAAGGGCAATCCTCCCCAAAACAGGGCGTACCGCGCACTGGCCTGTCGTTTGGCAGAGCAGGGTTATGTCGGAATCCACGCTTCCTACGTTTCCTCCTTTTCGAACAGAAAGCGTTTGCTTAGAGAAATTGAGGCCTTGGAATCCGCAATCGGACGGAAAATTTGCGCCAATCGGGCGCATTATCTGCGCATACGTCTTCCGGAAACTTATCGTGCATATCTCAGCAGCGGTCTGACAGAGGATTACAGTATGGGGTATGCGGAAACGGCAGGATTTCGAGCCGGCAGTTGTTCTCCTTTTTTCTTTTTTGATTTGGAAAGAAATGAAGCAACCTCCCTGCGTGTTCATCCGTTGCTGCTGATGGAAAATGCGTTCTTTCACGTGGAGGAGCGTTCCGAAGAGGCACTTTGGCAGCAAATCCGTCCCCTTTTGGACGAGGTGCTCCGGTTTGGAGGTGAGGTCGTCACACTTTTTCATAATCCATCCTTCGGATGCAGGCCTGGGCACAATCTTCCGGTAAAGGAATTGTATGCACACATCATCCAATATCTGAAATCATGTCTTTGAAGTGGGTTGAACGCGGTCAGATAGACGGGGAAAAATGGGCACTTTGCGCGGCTTCCTCCCCACAGACGGATTCCGTCTTTACCCGACTATGGTATTTGGATGCCTGTTGTGAACATTGGTCTGCTCTAGTGGAGGACGACTATAGGGCTGTGCTTCCTCTGTTCTGGCGGAAGAAATACGGTATCTTTTACATTTATCCTCCCTTTTTTGTTGCCCAAATCGGCATATTGGGCCGGCCACAGGCTCCGGTTTCGGAATGGCTGAGAGCTGTACCGCACAAATACCTGCGCGCGGAAATTATCTTTAATGCCAGCAACAATGTGGAAACACTTTTGTCCGATATACGTCACCGCACCTGCCTGCTTTCCTGTCGCCCGGATTACGAGACGCTCCGCAGTGCCTATCATCAGAATCACCGCCGCAACCTAAGAAAGGCGGAGGCCGCCGGACTTCACATCGTTCGGGATGCGGAAGCTTCGGAAGTCATCCGTCTGTTTCGCGAAAATCGGGGCCAGCGGAAAGAGGTGGGCTACAAAGAGGCAGATTATGCACGCCTGCAACGGCTGACAACGGTGCTTCAGGAACACGGTGCTTTGGAAATCTGGGGCGTCACCGATGCCGAAGGACGTTTGTGTGCCGCTGCTTTTTTTGCTTTTGCCGGAAATCGTTATACCTTCCTTTTTTCCGGGCGTGATGCGGTTTCGGACGAAAACCGTTCCATGTTCCTGCTGGTGGATCGTTTTCTGCAGGCGCATGCCGGCAGCGAAACCTTGCTGGATTTCAACGGATCCAATAACGAAGCAGTTGCCAAATTCTATTTGGGTTTTGGTGCCGAATCCTGCAGTTTTGTCCAGCGCAATCTCGGATTTTTCCACTTTTTCCGTCCTTAATTGCTTGCAATTTTTCCCGGAAAAAATTTTTTTTGAAAAAAGTCGGCAAAAATGTGCCGCCATACAAAAAAAATGTTTTATTTTGCAAATCTTTTTCTATTTGAATTAATATTATCAATCATTTTATAATCAATCTTATAATATGTATAAAATTACTTCTCATCCTATTTTGGATATTCCCGAAGGGGAGATTGTCGAATTTTTATTTGAAGGAAAAAAAGTGAAAGCCCACAAAGGTTATACCATTGCGGCGGCTTTGCATCAGGCCGGTTTCCCTGTCCACAGCCACAGCTTGGATGGAAGAAAGCGCAGTCTGGAATGCGGTATCGGCAAATGCGGAGCTTGCGAAATGCTGGTGGATGGCAAAATCCGTCGTATCTGCATTACCAAAGTGGATGATGTACACGAGGTTCGTGAACTGTCCAAAGATTACCAACCCGATTTTGCCGAAAATCCTCAGACCGAAGTGAAAATATACAAAACCCCTGTGGCCATCATAGGAGCCGGACCGGCCGGTTTGGCCTGCAGGGAAAAATTGAACGAACTCGGTATAGGAAACCTCGTCATTGACAACAACAGCCGTATCGGAGGGCAATTCAATATGCAGACCCATCAGTTCTTCTTTTTTGAAAAAGAGCAGAAATTCGGAGGAATGCGTGGATTTGATATCGCCAAAACATTGGCTGGCAACGATATGTCCGGCATCCTGACCGATCATACGGTTTGGGATCTGCTGGAAGGCAAGCGTCTCGCCCTGAAAAACGTGGTCACTCAGGAAATGGCCTACGTGGATGCCGACTACCTGGTAGTGGCTACAGGGGCGGTTCCTTTCATGCCTGCTTTTGAAAACGATGACCTTCCCGGCGTGTATACGGCAGCCGTTTTTCAGAAAATGATGAACCAGGAGCATACCCTGCTCGGGAAAAAAGTACTGACCGTGGGGGCCGGAAATATCGGATACCTGACTTCTTATCAGGGAATGCAGGCCGGCGCTACCATCAAAGCCATTATTGAAGGTATGGATCACGAAGGTGGTTTTCCGGTGCAGGCCAATCGGGTGCGCCGCCTGGGTATTCCCATCCTGACTTCGCATATTCTACTGAAAGCCATTCCCAATGCGGATCATACCGGCATTGTCGGTGCGGTCATTGCAGAATGCCAGAATTTCAAGGCCGTGCCGGGTACGGAAAAAATCATTGACGATATCGATATCATCAACATCTGTACCGGACTGATTCCTGATGACCAATTGCTAGTCAAGGGACGTCAGGTGTTTGGAGCCAACGTCTGCGGAATAGGCGATGCCATCCGTATCGGCGAAGGTACTAGTGCCGTGCTGCGTGGCAAACAGGCCGCCTATGAGCTGGCCAAACAACTGAATATCCGTTTCCCGGAAGAGGATTATCTGGATATTTCCCGTCAGTATATCGACTCTCAACAGCGTCCTGTACGGTTGCTGGACAAGCCGAACCTGCCGGATGGAGAGCGCCGGAAGGAAAAACCTTTTGTGGTGACGGATTGTCTTTACGGTTTTGCCTGCAATCCCTGTTCTTTTTCCTGTCCTCAGGGTGCCATCCGCAAGGACAGCACTCATGCCACTCCGATGGTGAATTACAGCAAGTGCATCGGCTGCATGCAATGTGTCAACCATTGTCCGGGTTTGGCCATTTTCGGTTATGACCTGAATAAAAAGAAAGTTTTTCTGCCCATAGAATACGAAACCGAAGCCGGTAAGGAAGTTTTCCTGGTAGACAACAACGGGAAAAAAGTAGGTGAAGGTATCATTGACCGTATTTTGAAAAAAGACAACAAGACACATGTCGCCCACGTTCTGGTACAAGATCTGGAGGGCGACGAACTGTTGAAAGTCCGCGGCTTCATCTTGAAGGAAAGATATCCCAAACCTTTGGACTTCAAACCTCTGAAGGATGTAAAATCTGAAACTTACGTCTGTCATTGTGAAGATGTAACTTTGGAACAGCTGCTGAATGTTATCGGCGAACGCAAATATATTTCTGTAGACGAACTGAAGCATATTACCCGCATGGGAATGGGTCCCTGCCGTGGCAAACGCTGCATTCCGCGTGCCCGTCAGATTCTGCGTGCTTATGGTATAGAAGTATATGGAGATGCAACTCCGCGCGCACCTCTTTCCAATCAGATTACTTTGGGTGATGTATACAATGCCAAGGCCAAGGAAGTGTTTGTGTTTCCTTCGGCCAAAGTTCGCAAGGAATCAGTGAAGGTACTGATTGCCGGAGGAGGTATGGCTGGCAGTGCTCTGTTTCGCTATTTTGCCGAAGCCGGCATGAATCCGGTGCTGGTCAATAGCGAGAGAGGGTCATCCTGGCGCTGTATAGGCGGTGGGCGTCCCGCTTTTTCCAATCCGGACATTTCGGACATAGCCAATCACAATCAGGATATTTTCCGTGACATACAGAAAGTGTACGATATTCATTACAAACCGACGCGCTATGTCAATCTGGTGCACGATCAGGCAACGTATGACGCTCTGGATGCCTCCCGTGCCTGGTCAGATGCGTACATGATAGAGCGCAAAGATTTCCAAAAGGAAATTTCGCCTTTGTGGAACACAGCCAATCCGACCTATACTCACGCTTTGATTTCCAACGATTGTTGGCAGGCTACACCGGGCATGACCATTGATTATGTCCGCGGCATTGCCATGGAAAAAGGCGGTGTGCTGATGGAGGACTGCTGTCTGGAGCAGGTATCCAAGCAGGCCGGAAAGTATATGGCTCTGGTACGCACACACCGCAATGAATGGGTGGAATACACTTGCGAACATTTTGTCAATGCCCTCGGACCGGGAGCTCAAAAGTTTGCCCGTATGCTGGATTTGGAAACCAATATGTATCCTGTCAAACACCAGGCCTTCATTACTCGGCGTCTGCCCAATATGGGTAAAATGGGAGACTCTCTCGACATGATTATCGACCGCCGGCACTACAAGGGATTTACGGCCGTCTACGGACAGCAGTTTCTGCACACCGGACAGATTATCGGATGTGCCTCTCCGGATACAGATGCATATGAAGCCCGTCAGAATCTGAAATACAATAGCAGGGAATTCCTGGAAATCGTATCGGAAGTTTTTGCTGACTGGATTCCGAATCTGGCCAATGTAGGCTTCCATGCAGTGTGGTCCGGTTATTATACGGAACCCCGCTATATCGTTGATCCGGAGGTCGGTCTGCTGGTCGGACTTCGTGGTCACGGCTTTATGCTGGGACAGTACCTTGCCAAAATCTATGTTGACAAGTACCTTGGGAAGGAAGTTCCTTCTTATATGGAAGATTTGAAAATCACAGGTAAAGGTTTGAGCGAAAACGCATTCAAATAGATCTTTTCCTGCTTTTTGAAAAGAGGATGTCCGCTTTACGGCGGAGTCCTCTTTTTTTGATTTTTGAAAAATCAGATAAATTTATACGATATGGATTTTTTCCGCGTTATTCCTCCTTTGATTTAAAATTTTGACAGATGAACAAATGTTTTATCAGGTGGGTTTTAGGAATATCGGTTCTTTTTCTTATGGGAGAGGCCCATGCGCAGGCTTCTGATTCCGGAAAGCACCAATGGTGTACACATGCGGCGTTGGAAGCCCGCATGGATTACGATTACCGTCATTTCCCGGAAGGGGATGAGGACAAGGGTGCCTTTCAAGGCCGTTATCTGAATTTCCAGTTGGATGGAATGCTGGCTTCCCGGCTCAGTTATCATTACCGTCAACGTATCAATGCTGGAAATATGGGCTTTTCCACTACTTTTTTTGAGGGAACGGACTGGCTGTATATGGATTGGCAGTTCGCTTCCCGTTTTTCCGTTTCAGCCGGTAAGGAAGTCGTAGCCATCGGTGGTTGGGAGTATGATTTGGCTCCCATCAATATGTATTATTGGTCAGAATTCTGGAACAATGTGAATTGCTACGAAATGGGCGTCTCCCTGCATTATAGGGATGAACACAACCATTGGCAGCTGCAACTTGGAAATTCACCCTATGTAACACAGAATCTTCAGCATCTGTATGCCTTAAATCTGATATGGTACGGTGATTACAATTGGTTCAAACCCATTTATTCTACCAATCTGGTTGAATACGAAAGGGGAAGTTTTATCCATTATGTCGCTTTGGGCAACAAATTCGATTTCGGGAAAGCCTATGTGTATGTGGATGTGATGAACCGGGCCACAGACAAACAGTCCAGCTATTTCTTTGAGGACTATTCTGTCATGGTGGAAGCTAAAGCCTATTTGGGCAATCGCTGGACGCTGTTTGCCAAAGGAGGTTGCGATGAAAATTCCACAGAAATTCCCTCCTTGGGTATGGCTCCGGATCAATATGTTCTGCCCGGTACTCAGTATGTCTATGCAGGTCTGGGTGGAGAGTTTTTCCCTCTGCTCGGGAAAAATACGGTGCGCATTCATGCCTTTGCCGCTTATAAGGATGACAGACTGCATTCTGTGAAGACTTTGGAAGCCAATGCCGGACTGACCTGGCATTTGGGTATCAAGTAAAAGTCTGAAATACGGAAAACGTGTGTTCTTTTTATTTACCTTTGCACGTTTTTTTTGCAAAGGAGCAAACGAAAGTAATTTATTGATAAAATCATGAAAAACTGGTATAAAAGTCAAAAATTTCTGACGAAGAGAAGCATTGAAGCTGGCCTTTTTTTGGTTATATTCTTCCTGTTTTTCGGATACATGTCGAGGAAGATGGGCCTTCCCAATATGTTGAATACATTGATGCAGACATCATACAGTCTGTTGCTGGAAACCGTGTTTTACATCATGGCCATTGCTGTTTTGTCCGGGGCCTTGGGAGCCCTGCTGACAGAATTCGGTGTAGTACGTTTGGCTGAAATCGTTCTTCGCCCGCTGATGAAACCGCTGTACAATCTTCCCGGGGTGGCTGCTTTGGGGGGAATATTGACTTTTTTGTCTGATAATCCGGCCATTATCGGTTTGTCAAAGGATCACCATTTTACCCGCTATTTCAAAAAGTACCAATTGGTTTCTCTGACCAATTTCGGAACGGCTTTCGGAATGGGCTTGGTCGTAATCGTATTCATGATGGGAAAAGGTTATCTGAAACCTGCTTTGGTCGGTTTGGTTGGAGCCATCGTGGGAAGTATCGTCTCTACCCGGCTGATGCAGCGTTCTGTTCTGAAATCATATCCGGAATTGGATGTCAAAGAAGAGGAAGAGGGTGATGAACAGCAGATTTCTTTCAAATCAGAGGGTGGTGTATTCCTCCGATTCCTGAATTCCATACTGAATGGCGGAAAAAGCGGAGTTGAAATAGGTCTGGCTATTATTCCCGGTGTGCTGATTATTTCCACCATTGTCATGATGCTGACGTTCGGAGCTCCGGACGGAGGATATGCAGGCGGTGCATACGAAGGCGTAGCTGTATTGCCTTGGTTGGCCTCCAAAATAGATTTTGTATTCCATTGGCTGTTCGGCTTCGAGTATCCCGAACTGGTGGCATTCCCCATTACCTCTTTGGGCGCAGTGGGCGCTGCATTGGGACTGGTTCCCAAATTTCAGGCATTGGGTCTGCTGAACGGGAACGCCATTGCTGTGTTTACGGCCATGGGTATGTGTTGGAGCGGCTATTTGAGCACGCATACGGCCATGCTGGATTCGCTGGGTTACCGCAAACTGATATCCAAGGCCATTGTTGCCCATACTTGGGGCGGATTGGCCGCGGGCATTGCCGCACATTGGCTGTATGTGTTGTTTGCTCTGATATTTTAGCCGCTCAGCGGACTGAAAATTTTCCCTGCACTTCTTTTTGCTGGTCCGTGATGCGGATCAGGTAGAGTCCGGGCGCGTAGGCCGCTGTGGACATTTCTTCTTTGTAGTTGCCGTTGTAAAGGCATTTTCCGTCAATTGAAAAAATCTGCAAACGGGAAGATGCCGCCTGCATGTCTTCCGGTAGCAGGATATGGATTTCGTCATCTGCCGGATTGGGGTAGACCGTACAACCCGATTGGGTCCGAGCCTGTCCGACTCCTACGGGGACTGGTTTCTGCAGTTTTCCGAAATGAGGGCGTATCATGGGGGTCCCGGCCAGGAAACTTTCATTCCACCTGTTGTGGCTGAAGTAGCGAATCTGTTCGCTGTGATTGGTGTTCTGGTCGAATCCGACATTCAGAAAATTCCGTCCGGTCAGTTCGTATCCGATGAAAAAGGAACCCTTGAGCGCTACGGTTTTTTCCAGATAGAAGGTCTGGAAGGGGTAACGTCCTTCCTGAAATTCCTGATTTACCTTCTGGCTGTAGAGCAACTGTCCAGGCATGTCGTTCTGACAGTTCCATACGCAAAGGGTGAAATCGAAATCGTTGGTATTGCCATAGGTGTGGTTGATGTACATGCTGATGGCACCGAGTGAATCCGGAGTCTGAAGGTCAAATTTCAGTGCCAGGGCCGTGTGATAGGTGTTGATGTCAATGACGCTGTATCCGGCTTCCGGAGTGCCGTCATCGTATGCGTAATAATTTCCGAAAACCTGAGTGAAAACGACGGTATCATTATACGGATTCACATCCCCGGAACCGGCTTCCTTGTGCAGATGTACGATACGGAAAGAGGCCGTGTCACCGGTGGCTGACAATGACAGGTTCTGTATAGACGGTCGAGCGTGGGGTGCATAGTCCTGGTATCCCTTGGGACGGTGGTAGGCAATGTTATAGGAGCCTCCGTCATAGGTGGCTACCGTACGTCCTTCGCAGTCAGTAATCCAGTATTGGTAACTGGCATTTTTTGTGGCATTGGACAGGTTGATCAGGGAATTCCGGAATTCGGTTTTCAGTTCAGTGGCCTGAAACTGTTTCCAGGGCATGGCTTCGTAATGCTGCAGAATGCTTCCCGGGTTATCGGCGAATGCGATGTCGTCAATAAAGGTGTCTTTGCAATTTCTGCCTCTATCCAGACGCACGTAATCAATATTCCAAAAATCCACATTCCCCGCCCAAGTCAGATTGTCGGAAGTGTACTCCAGCGAGGCCAGATTGCGGAAACGGAATTGAAAACCCTTGTTGAAAAAACGCTGGTCTGTAATGGGAATCATGACTTGGCGAAAATACAGACCGGAATCCAGATGGTGTGCAGCAATGAATTCTTCCAGGCTGCATCCTCCGGCAGACCAAATAGGAACCCAGACTGTTTTCATAACGTAACGATCTGAATCTATGTCTGAAAAAATGGTGTCACCGTTCCAGTATCCGAATTCCAGAATCAGAGAATCTGTGTTTTCCGGAGCATCTCCCAATCCTTCCCATGGATGATTGTTCAGCCCGCCTCCCGGTTGGTAGAAAAAACTGAAATAGACGGAGTCGGCGATGCTGAGTTCCCGACCATAGGGCGAAAAAACAGAGTCCAGGCGTATGGGTCTGGAAGTGAGAGTGTCAGCCGGAAAAGCAGTCGTGCCCCCGTGGCTGTATATGCGACCTTGTGCATCGGTTGCATCCAGCGTTGCCACCCCTATGGAAGGCGGCCTGACTCCGAAATTATGGTTGATGTATGCGTTGTCATCTGTCCACCGGCTGGTGTCAGGATATCCGTTCTTATATGAAAAATCCTCCAAAAAAGGCAGCAGCAGCGGAGATGCCGGTGTAGGAAAGGACTTTTTTTGAAAATTCGGATTTGCGGAAGGCATGCCCTGTAATTGCGGGTTCCCCTGCAAAAGAGTACGCTGTTCCTGAGCCGATACGAGGTAAAAACTCCCGAAAAGAAGGAGTAGAAGGAATCCTGCCTTTTTCATGTATATTTTCGTTTTTCTGTTAACGCGACCATTTACTTTTTATTGAGTGTTGCTGTGTCATTAATAATCTCCCACAGCGTTTCTGCGCTCCGGTCCCAGGAAAATTTCCGCAGCTGCTGAATTCCTTTCCGCTGCATTTTCTGTACCAGTAATTTGTCTCTATCGATTTTCTGCATGGCTTGTGCAATTTCATCCGGATTCTCGGGATGAACCAATATGGCGGCATCTCCGGCTACTTCCGGCATGGCCGTTGTAAGGGAAGTGATGACGGGTGTGTGTGTGGCATACGCTTCCAGTATGGGAACTCCGAATCCTTCAAAATAGGAGACGTAAAGCAGCCCGTCCGCAGAGGACAATATGCGGTTCAGTTCCGTGGTGCTGACGTAATCGGTGAAAAGGATGTCGTTCCTGTACTTCCGCCGGAGCAGGCAGTCCTCCATCTCCGAGTCCCAATATTTTCGGCTGCCGGCGAACAGCAGCAAATTGCTGCCTCCGGTTTCTCTGTATACATCGTAGGCTTTGAGCTGATTTTGAATATTCTTCCTGCGGTTGGTCGTTCCTATAAATACAAAATAGTGTTTTCCCCGGCTCCATTTCTCGCGGGTTTCCGTTTGTGCCTCTTCGGAAATGGGGAAGAAGTCATCTGCGGCCGCATTGTATGCCACCCGTATTTTTTCTTCGGGAATGCGGTAGGTGTTTGCAATGTCTTTTTTACAGAATTCGGAGACTGTTACCAGTGCATCGCATTTTTTTGCAAACAGGGGAAAGTAGCGGTGATAGTATTTCCGATGGGAGGTGTGCAGGAATTCGGGAAAATGTTCAAAATTGATGTCGTGGATGATGTCCACTGTACGGACGTCGGTATGAAGACAGATAAAGCCGTCGGGAGAAAAAAATACGTCCGTTTTTTCCTTTTTCAGCGCATGTCTCAGGCTGATTTCAAAAAACCACTTCCACAGCAGAGGGTGACGGGCCTGAGGGTGCAGGACCACCGGCCGGACGTTTTCTCCGAAGATGTATTCCTCCCGAAAGGGTCGGTCGAAAAAGAATACGAATTCATGTTCCGGATGGGACTTGACCATGCGGCGCACCACTTCGTAGGCATACCAGGCAATGCCATCCATCTTTCCTTTGACGAACAAGCGGGTGTTGATGCCTATGCGCATGTTTCTGTGGGATTTAGAGTGTTTGTCCGGAATGTCAGCGACGTTTTGTCTTCGTTGACGGTAATGAGAACGCTGTCACCTTTCTGTATGCTTCCACCGATGATGCCGTCTGAGAGCAGGTCTTCTACGTAGCGTTGTATGGCCCGTTTCAAAGGTCTGGCGCCGTATTGTGCATTCCATCCGTTGTCTGTCAGAAAATCTTTTCCCTCCTCGCTCAATTCGAGGGAAATGCCCATTTCCTGCAATCTGTTGCATACATGTTTCATTTCGATGTCAATGATGCGGTGTATGGCCTCCCTGTTCAGCGGATTGAATACGATAATGTCGTCAATGCGGTTCAGGAATTCGGGAGCGAATTGTTTTCGCACAGCGTTTTCCACTACTTTTTGTGCGTCGGCCGCATAGGCGTCCTGTCGGGCCGAGGTGTTGAAACCGACTCCGGTCCCGAAGTCGGCCAATTGCCGGCTTCCCACATTGGACGTCATGATGATGATGGTGTTCTTGAAATCCACCTTTCTGCCCAACCCGTCTGTCAACTGCCCGTCGTCAAATACTTGAAGAAGGATGTTGTAGATGTCTGTATGGGCTTTTTCTATCTCGTCCAGCAGAACGATAGAGTAGGGTTTTCTTCTCACTTTTTCGGTCAGTTGTCCGCCTTCTTCGTAACCTACATAGCCGGGAGGCGCTCCTACCAGTCTTGAAATCGTGAATTTTTCCATGTATTCGCTCATGTCTATCCGAATCAGCGCCTCGGTACTGTCGAACAGATAGTCGGACAGAATTTTTGCCAAATAGGTTTTGCCAACACCGGTGGGACCGAGGAAAATGAAGGTTGCAATCGGTTTGTTGGGATCTTTCAGACCAATCTTGTTTCTCCGAATAGCTTTGCATATTTTCTGTACAGCCTCATCCTGACCGATGATTTTGTTCTTGAGGTCGTCTTCCATGTGAGACAGTCGTCCGTGTTCTTCTTCGGAAACCCGTTTGGCAGGAACTCCGGTAATCATCGCAACTACATCGGCAACGGTGTTTTCGTCCACTATCTGCCGGTGCTGTCGGATTTCTTCATCCCAGGCCTGTTTCCGTTGTTGCAGTTCGGTTTCCTTTGTTTTGTACAGGTCGCGGTATCGGGCAGCTTCTTCGTAGGATTGCTGAAGGATGGCCTGTTTTTTCTGTTCTGTGATTTCGTCCAGCTGTTTCTCCAACAGGGTGATTTCCTCAGGTACATCAATGTTGTGAATGTGTACGCGAGCGCCGGCTTCGTCCAAGGCATCAATGGCCTTGTCGGGAAGACAGCGGTCTGTAATGTAGCGTTGCGTCAGACGCACGCAGGCCTGTAGTGCTCCGTCGGTATACCGGACCAGGTGATGGTCTTCGTATTTGTCTTTGATGTTCTTCAGAATTTCAAGCGTCTCTTCGGGTGAAGTGGGTTCGATCAGCACTTTCTGGAATCGGCGCTCCAAAGCTCCGTCTGCTTCGATGTTTTTGCGATATTCGTCCAGGGTGGTGGCACCTATGCATTGGAGTTCCCCTCTGGCCAATGCAGGTTTGAACATATTGGAGGCGTCCAGGGAACCTGCTACGTTTCCGGCTCCGACAATGGTATGGATTTCATCAATGAAGAGAATGACGTCGTGATTGTTTTCCAACTCTCCCAAAACGGCTTTCATTCGCTCTTCGAATTGTCCCCGGTATTTCGTCCCGGCAACCATGGATGCGATATCCAGATTGACAATGCGTTTGTTGAAGAGTATGCGGGGCACTTTTTTCTCTTTGATGCGGAGAGCCAGTCCTTCTGCTATCGCTGATTTTCCTACACCGGGTTCTCCGATCAGTATGGGGTTGTTCTTTTTCCTACGGCTCAAAATCTGGGCGATGCGTTCCAGCTCTTTTTCTCTGCCTACAATCGGATCCAGTCGGCCTTCGTCCGCAGCTTTGCTCAAATCCCTTCCGAAAGTGTCCAAAACAGGAGTGTTGCTTTTCTTGAAGTCGCCGCTTTTGGCTTTGGGTTGAATGGGGCGGCTGATCTCTGTCTCGTCGGGCTCTTCCTCTTCGGATGGAACGGAGGTGTCTTCTGTCCGCTCTCCTTGAATGCAGTCTTGAGAAAGCAGGTATTGCTCTGCTTTTCTGTAGGTGATACCGTATGTTTTCAACAATTGCTGTATGTAATTGTCGCTTTTCCACAGTATGGCCAACAGCAGATGTTCCGGCTCTATGGCGTTTCCATGGAATTTTTTGGCAAACAGCCCCGCCAGGTCAAAGATGCGTTCGGTCTGTTTGTACAGAGGCAGACTCTCTTTTTTTGTGTCGGATGTGACACCGGCGGGATCCGCTATCTTGTTTTCGATTTCCATTCTGATGGCATTCGGATTTACGTCCATTTCGCGCAGGAGTTTTTTAAGAACGGGAACGTCCTGATCAATCATGCTCAGGAACAGGTGCTCTATGCCGATGCATGTGTTTCCCAACTGTTGTGCTTCTACCGAACTGTAACGGACAATGGCATCCGTATCTTCTGAAAAAAACCATTTTTCCATATCTATACCAATCTTTATTTCAGTTTGTTGCAAAAAACAGGCCACACAATGGCAGCAAATATCAAAAGTACTACAAATCCGCTTTTTTCCCAAAGCTCTCTTCTTCTCTTTTTTCAACACCCGAATGTGAAATAAAAAAAGTTGGAAAAATGAATTTTGAAAACAAAAAAATGGTATTTTTGTAACTTATACGTAATATTATTATTATATTGGCTATCAATAAGGTATACGAAAAAAAGTTATATGGAAGAAAATAAGAATGACCAAATGCCGGAAAACGACTCCTTGTCCACTGCCGATGGTGAAATGAAATTCGGGCAGGTGATCCCGATCGACATCAACAAGCAGATGAAAAGCGCCTACATAGATTACGCGATGTCGGTGATCGTGTCCAGGGCTCTTCCGGATGTCAGAGACGGTTTCAAACCGGTGCATCGTCGTATTTTATACGCCATGTGGGATACCGGAACCTTCTCCAATCGGCCTACGAAGAAATCGGCCAGAATCGTCGGTGAAGTGCTCGGTAAATACCATCCTCACGGAGATACTGCCGTTTATGATGCCATGGCGCGTCTGGCTCAAGGATGGGTGATGCGTTATCCTTTGGTGGATGGCCAGGGCAACTTCGGTTCCATCGACGGTGACAGCCCTGCCGCCATGCGTTATACGGAAGCCCGTATGAAAAAACTGGCGGAGGAAATGATGGCGGATATCGAAAAAGAAACCGTTGATTTCATGCCCAACTTCGACGAGACTTTGCAGGAACCTGTCGTGCTTCCCGCCAAAATTCCCAATCTGCTGGTGAACGGTTCGTCCGGTATCGCTGTGGGTATGGCTACGAATATGCCGCCTCACAATTTGTCAGAAGTGGCCGATGGTGTCATCGCTTATATAGACAACCGGGATATTTCCATAGAGGAGTTAATGCAGTATGTAAAAGCTCCCGATTTTCCGACCGGTTGTACCGTTTACGGTTACGATGGTGTACGTGAGGCTTTTCAGACCGGACGCGGCCGCATCGTAATGAGAGGCTCCGTGGAGACAGAGACGGATTCCCACGGTAAGGAGCGTCTGGTCATAACGACCATTCCTTATCAGGTGAATAAGTCGGAAATGGTCAAAAAAATTGCCGATTTGGTCAAAGAAGGCCGCATAGACGGTATTTCTGAAATTCGCGATGAGTCCAAGAAGTCGGTACGCGTGGTGTTGGAATTGAGAAAAGATGCCATACCCAATGTCGTTATCAACAAATTGTACCAATATTCTCCGCTTCAGTCTTCTTTTGGTGTGAACAATGTCGCCCTGGTGGACGGTCGTCCCGTTACTTTGAATCTGAAGGAACTGATCCGCTACTTTGTTGAACACCGTCACGAGGTAATCATCCGCCGTACGCAGTACGACCTGCGCAAGGCAAAGGAACGGGCTCACATTCTGGAGGGATTGTTGAAGGCCTTGGACCTCATTGACGAAATCATCGCCCTGATACGTTCTTCCAAGACAGTAGATGCTGCAAAGAGCGGTCTGATGGAACAGTGGGGCTTCTCCGAATTGCAGGCTGCTGCCATCGTAGCCATGCGTTTGGGACAGTTGACCGGACTGGAGAGAGACAAACTCCGGGCTGAGTACGAAGAACTGGAAAAGAAAATCCAATATTATACGGAAGTGTTGGCCAATGAGTCTCTGCGTATGGAAATCATCAAAGACGAAATGTCCGAAATCAAGGAAAAATACGGTGATGAACGTCTGAGCAAAATTGAATATTCCGCCACCGATTTCCGTATAGAAGACACCATCGCGGACGAGAAAATGGTCATTACTGTTTCCCATATGGGATATATCAAGCGGACCAGTCTGAGCGAATACAGAGTGCAGAACAGAGGTGGAAAAGGTTCTCGCGGTTCCGGTGCCCGGGATGCCGATTTTATCGAAAAGTTATACACTGCCACGAATCACAACTACCTGTTATTCTTCACTGAAAAAGGAAAATGTTTCTGGTTGCGTGTGTTTGAGATTCCGGAAGACAGCAAAACCTCCAAAGGCAGGTCTGTGCAGAATTTGCTCAACCTGGAATCCGATGATAAGATTATCTCCATTATCAATGTACAGAATCTGTCCGATCCTGACTACATCGACAACCATTATGTGGTGTTGTGTACGGAAAAAGGCATTATAAAGAAAACGACGCTGGATGCTTATTCCCGTCCTCGGCAGAATGGTATCAACGCCATTACGGTCCGAGATAACGATCATCTGTTGGAAGCCCGTCTGACGAACGGACAGGCAGTCATTCTGATGGCCACATATGCGGGCAAGGCCATTCGTTTCCCTGAGAATACAGTCCGTCCGATGGGCCGTACGGCTTCCGGAGTAAAGGCTGTGTCGCTTGCCTCTGCAGAAGACCGAGTGGTTGGCATGATTTGTGTAGAAAATGATACGGATGACATTCTGGTCGTTTCGGAAAAAGGATATGGAAAACGTTCTTCCTTGGCCGATTATCGAGAGACAAACCGTGGAGGTAAGGGCGTCAAGACCATCAGCATCACGGAAAAGACGGGTCAGTTGATTGCAATCAAGAATGTGAACGACGAAGAAGACCTGATGATCATCAACCGGAACGGAATCATCATCCGTCTGAAGATAGCCGACCTCAGGGTCATGGGCAGGGCCACTCAGGGTGTGAGACTGATAGCCCTCAAACCGACGGACACTATCGCTGCTGTAACGCAGGTGCCGTCTGAACCTGAAGAAGAGGAAGTCTTATCCGGGGATGGATCCGATGATACGGTGACGGAAGGAATAGAAACACAAAGTTTAGAACAAGAGTAAAATTTAAAATCAAGCGGATATGAAAAAAATTGCAACCCTGGTCGCTGTGCTGTTGGCAGTGACGAGTCTTTCGGCTCAAAAGACAGCAGTGAATTCAGCTTATACCCACTACGGAAACGAGTACTGGGACAAAGCCAAGCGTGCCATTGATATGGCTATAGAAAATCCTGAAACCAAGGACGATGCGAAAACATGGATGTATAGAGGTAATATTTACCTTATGATAGCCAATACGAAAGTGGAAAGGTATAAAAATCTGTGCGACAACCCTCTGGATGTAGCATACGAGGCTTATATGAAAGCTATGCAGTTGGATCCCAAAATTCAGGTTCAGATGCGTATTTCCAAGCCGGAATTCGGTTTGAAGTACTGCTCCGACATGTTCTTCAACAAGGCCATTGAAGCCATGAACGTCGGAAAGTATGCAGATGCTGTTCCTTATGCAGAAAAGGCATACAATTGCAACAAGAAAGCGCAGGATCCTGCTTATCTGTATGGTCTGTCCTTGGAAATGGCGGGCGATAAGGATAAAGCGAAAGATATTTATTCGGTCCTCGTCAAATCCGGAACCAGAAAACCGGAGCCCTATATGCGTCTTTCCTCGCTTTATAAAGATGATAACGATACGGCCCGTGCCGTGAAGGTAATTTCTTTGAGAAGCATACTGAAAGACACTTCTTCGAAAGTAAATGTGGATTATGCTACCAGAGAAGCCCTGATCTACGCTTGGGCCGGCGATGTAGAAAAGTCAACCGAAGTGATGAACAAAGCACTTTCGTTCGATCCCAACAACTACACCATGCTGGTGAATATGGGATCCGAACTGACAGAACAGAAAAAATATGCAGAAGCCGAAAAACTCTTACTGAGAGCCAATTCGGTAAAAGAAAACGATTTCTTCATCCTTTACAATTTAGGAAACTGCTATTACAACAGTTATGTGGATCTGTTCAAAAAAATGGATTCCATTGAAGAGGACAAGGAGTACAAAAAAGCCCAGGATTCTTGCCAGGTTCTTCTCCGCAAGGCCCTTCCCTTCCTGGAGCAGGCTCTCAGTCTGGATGGAGATGATCACAATACTCTGCTGATGTTGAAACTGGTATATCCCCGCATAGATGCGAAGGATGGCGAGGATTTTGAGCCCAAACGCCAGGCAGTTGAAGCCAAATTGGAAGCCGAACAGCATTAGTGCTGCATTCTTATAAGAAAAAAGCCCCGGATACCGGGGCTTTTTTTATGTCAGGGGAAATGGCTCTCAGCGCAAAGTAAAATTGGATCCCAGATAAACTTTGCGAACCATGGGGTCATTGGCCAGTTCTTCCGGTGTTCCGGCACGGAATACTTTTCCTTCCAGCAGCAGGTACGCGTGATCGGTGATTGCGAGGGTCTCGTGTACATTGTGGTCCGTGATCAGTATGCCTATATTTTTGTCCTTCAATTTGGAAACAATGTTCTGTATATCCTCTACAGCAATAGGGTCAACACCGGCAAAAGGTTCATCCAGAAGAATGAATTTCGGGTCGGCAGCGAGGCAACGGGCAATTTCTGTCCTTCTCCTTTCTCCTCCGGACAATTGTATGCCCTTGCTTTTTCGGATTTTTTGCAGTCCGAATTCGTCCAGAAGGGCTTCCAGACGGTCTTTCTGCTCCTGTTTATTCCGTTTGGAGAATTCCAATACGGATCGGATGTTGTCTTCCACGGACAATTGCCGAAAAACAGATGCTTCCTGGGCCAGATATCCGATGCCGTTGCGTGCCCTTTTGTACATAGGGTCGGAAGTGATGTCTCTGTCGTTGATGTAAATGCTTCCGGAGTTAGGACGAATCAGTCCTACTATCATATAGAAGGTGGTCGTCTTTCCCGCCCCGTTCGGTCCCAGCAAGCCGACAATTTCGCCTTGTTTGAGCCGGACAGATACATCATTGACCACTGTGCGTTTGTGGTAGGTCTTGACGAGGGATTTTGTCTGCAGTATGTCGCAATCCATGGTTATTTGAGGATTTTGAAAATGTCATTACCGATAATGAGGAACATTAGAATGAAAAGCAGCCACATTCCAATGGTTTGTGCGTATTGGAGGAAGGAATCCGGAATTTTTTTCCGGGTAATCAGTTCCGCCAGACAGAAGAGGGCGTGACCACCATCCAATCCGGGAATGGGCAGCACATTCATGAATGCAAGGATGAGAGAGAGCAGTCCGGTGATGTACCAAAAACGACTCCAATCCCATACTCCGCCGTATATCTGGGCAATGCCTATGGGACCGGCTACAGAATCTTTGGCCTTGTCCTCTCCGGAGAATACTTTACCCAAACCTTTGATATTGAGGTAAAGCATAGTCATGGCATCTTTCCATCCATAGCGTATGGTTTGTCCGAGGCTATATGCCTGGGACGGGTAATTGGGGGTGCTGGCCAAAATGCCCACCAGAGCAGTGGAATCCAGTGTTATGTCCGTGTGCAGTGTATCGTCTCCTCTGGCAATACAGAGAGTGACCGTCTGGTTGGGGAAGCGGCGTATGTTTTCATAAAAAGCTCCCCAGGTATCGGTGGAGATGCTGTCGGCAATGGACAGCATGCGGTCTCCTTTTCGTATGCCTGCTTTGGCTGCTGGAAGGTCAGACAAAACGCTGTCAACGCTGAAAGCGTAGTTGAAGGGCATAATAAAGGCTCCCCCTTTTTTGAAAAGACGGTACGCTTCGTCTGTCACAGCAATGTCTAAGGTGTCTTCTCCCCGTTTTACCGTGATGGTGGATCCGAAATACATACGGGCAGAAACGGCATCCTGATATCTCAGTACTTCCTTCCCATCTACGCGCAGAATTCTGTCTCCGCTTTCGAATCCCAGTGCCCGTCCGTTTTCAAAGGCGTAGATACCGTCTGTGATATTTTGGTTGGGAATGAATTCCTTTTCGTATTTTCCCAGAATCATGGCAAACAGGCATACTCCAACAATCAGATTGACGGTTACTCCGGCCAAAATGACGATCAGCCGTTGCCAGGCAGGATGGGAACGGTATTCCCATGGCTGGGGGTCGGATGCCAGGTTTTCAATGGACTGGGATTCGTCAATCATGCCGGAAATCTGGCAGTAGCCGCCGAAAGGCAGCCAGCCTATGCCATATTCCGTATGTTCCGGATACTTGCGCCAGTCATCGTCAGGAAGCAGGCTGGTGTCGATGATGCGGTATTTCTTTTTCCCTTTTTCATCCAGAACGTCATTCCCGTTTTCATCTTTTACAACTTCCGTGTCCGGCTGATTTTTGGAAAAGAACTTGAAGTGACTCTTTCCATTGAACTTTTTGTATTTGAACAAGGAGAATCCGGTGTCGAAAAACAAGTAAAATTTGGTAACACGAATGCCGAAACAGCGGGCAGCAAGGAAATGTCCGCCTTCGTGTACAAAAACCAATAGTCCCAGTCCGAGAATCAGCTGGGCTGCCATAATCAATCCACTCATATCTGTTCTTTTTTAAGGCAGGTTCTAAAATTTAACTTTCCTTTGTTTTTCGGACAAGACAGCGAACCTGCTTTAACCGTTTTGCCCGAAAATTGATTTTGCAAAATTACAATTTATAAGAATATCTTCGTTATAAATTGCCCGTCTTTCCTGTTTT
>JAZLLH010000066.1:0-46699 GCA_045598025.1 Bacteroidales bacterium
CCTTTCGCAGCCGGTGAAATCAACGATTTCATCAAGTTTGCGTGCTATTTCCTGCTTGGTCATGCCCAAAATGGCTCCATTCATGAATATGTTT
Organism: Bacteroidales bacterium; assembly: GCA_045598025.1. Lineage (GTDB taxonomy): Bacteria > Bacteroidota > Bacteroidia > Bacteroidales > WCHB1-69 > UBA1195. The sequence goes on from JAZLLH010000066.1 coordinate 95, forward strand.
TCCCGACCGGTCATTTCAGGGTGGAAGCCCGTTCCAACCTCCAGCAAGGAACCGATGCGTCCGCGAGCCCTGATAGTACCTGTAGTTGGTCCTGTCACCTTTGAAAGCAACTTCAAAAGCGTACTCTTGCCGGCTCCGTTTTTCCCAATGATGCCGACTACATCACCCTGTTCGACTTTGAAATCGATATCTTTCAAAGCCCAGACATATTCACTGTCGGCGGCTTGCGAGCGATCGTTCACCGAACCGATTTTCAAATACGGATCTTCCTTGTGAAGGATATTCATGGTCCACCACCGGTTCAAGTCATGGCTCAAAGTTTTGGTTGAAACGAGACCTAAACGGTATTGCTTTGAAATGTTGTTGAATTCTATAGCTGTGCTCATAATCAATTCTGTATTGCATTTTTTATCCGTAACCATCGGAATCCATCACTATCTCACCTGTTCCAAACGTATCGGGAAGTTAAAATAGGTGTCGGGATAAGGTTCTTTATCAAGGATGAAGTGCCGCCCATATCCACCTCGCGCCTTGTTTTTCAATTTGTTCCAAATTCTTTCATGTGTTTCTTTTCCAATTCGAGCAGGAACCGTTTCCGGTCGATTCCCCATGCGTAGCCTGTCATGTTTCCATCGGCGCCCATCACCCTGTGGCACGGCACTATCACCGGAATCGGATTCTTCCCTACCGCGTTTCCCACCGCCTGCGCTGACATCCTTACTGCTCCCATCTCCGCTGCCACGGTTTTGGCAATGATTCCGTAACTCACTGTTTCGCCGTACGGTATACTCAAAATCCTCTTCCAGACTCTCTGCTGGAAAGGGGTTCCTCTTAAACGGAAATTCAGATTGTCCAAATTCGGCTTTCCGCCTCCGAAATAATCGTCCAGCCACTGTGACGCGGTTTTCAGAACATCAGGCAAAGCCTTTACCCCGTTTCCCGCCTTACCGTCACTGAACCTCAAGCCAACAAGAGTTTCCCCATCGGAAGTGAGAAGCATTCTACCCATCGGAGAAAGGTAAGCCGTTTCCGCAAAACCGCCGCAAACATGTACTTCCATGAAATTTGTTTCCTCCATCAGACGGTATCCATAAAGCTCTTCTGCACCCCGTTGAAGATCAGAATGCCAAGCAACAGCAAGACAAGCATGAAACCAAAACTATAAGCCAACCATCCCCAACCGATAAATTCACCGGCTCCCAATGCACCATGCTTGAAAGTTTCAATGACCGCTGTCACCGGATTAATGCACATGAGATTGTACAAATCCATGCCGGCCACGACCTTTCCCTTAACCTGACTCAGAGGATACACAATAGGTGTGGCATACATCCAGAGCTGCACAATAAAAGAGAACAGTATGGTCAAATCTCTGTACTTCGTCGTCATAGAAGAAATGATAATGCCAAACCCCAATGCAAGACCCGCCATCATCAGGACAAGCAAAGGCAGCAGCAGCAGGTAGCAATTGGGATGCGGAGCCTGACCCATGAATGCATAAAACACATAAACTGCGACAAACAATCCTATTTGAATGCCGAACCGGACCAAATTGCTGGCGACATTGGCCAAAGGCATGATTAAACGCGGGAAATACACCTTGCCGAAAATACTGGAATTGGCCACAAAGGTGTTGGATGTCTTGTTCAGACAGTCGGCAAAATACTGCCACATGCACACACCGCCTAAATAGAACAAGGGCTGTGGAATGCCATCTGTCGGGATGCCGGCGATACCACCGAACACCACCATGTACATGATAACTGTCAGAGCTGGCTGTATCAGCCACCAGAGAGGCCCCAAAATCGTCTGCTTGTATTGGGTAACAATATTCCGTTTTACAAAAAGGGACAGCAAGTCACGATAATCCCAGATTTCCTTCAGATTCACTTCAAAAAGTTTATTCCGGGGCTTGATGACGGTGGTCCAGTTTTCTTCGTTGTTCGGGCTCATAACTCATTAAATGGAATAAAAATCTCAAAAACGCTGCGTCCAGGCACGGCTCTGCCCTTGTCAGTAACATATTAAATCATTGTAAATCAATAATTTAATACACTACAGCCAGAACCATAAAATACCTGCAAAGATAGTAAAAAATAAAGTACATATTATAAACAAGAACAGCAAAATCTCAAAAATTCCGCCTATTCAATAAGAAGATACACCAAAAGAAAAAGATTAGAAATTAAAGACCGCAGACAATATAAATCTATAATTATCAACAGAATATGATGATTTATAACAAAAACCACCCTCACTCGTATTTTTTTCACCGTAACGAACCGCAGTATACTCTATTTCAGCGAAAAAGTTCAACCAATCCAGAGGAAAATATCCTAATTGCGGTTGTATTCTCCAAAGATAATCTATATCGTATCCGCGTCCGAAAACGGTGCTACCTTCATCCGTTATTCTGCCGAAATCGGTATTGGCACCATAACCGCAAAACAATCCAGGCCTCCACTTGCCCTGCATGCGGCGAAAATCAAACCAGACCGTTGCGCATCCGAAAGGATCATACGTGTACGTATTTGACAATGTATCCAGTGCAGATTCAACGTATCCACCCAAAAGCGACTGTTCATACAGATTATCCCCCTTCAGGAACTGATATCGCAAGCTCCATTGGCCGAAATCATGACGCCCGAAGAAGGAAAAAGCAAAAGAAGGGAAGCTTGTCCGGGTTTGGTGACGCTGAGCGGATGCATCCAGCACAAATGTTCTGGGACGAAGTACTTCCGCATTGGCCATTACACCGATGAACTGAGGATTTTTTTCTCCCCAGCACAATTTCATTTTCAGATTTCCTTCCGGCAACGAAGCGGTCCGAAGGTAGGAGGTCGTTTTCCCATTTGGTCCTATGGACGCATTGTCCAACTGGAAAGCCGCTACTGCTTCCACCTGGAAACGGACCGGCTGCTGAGATGTACGATATTGGTATCGGGCCTGCACATAACGAGAATAAGGATGGAAAGGCATACCCATATTCAACGGGCGCGTACCGGGCATAATTTCCGGTACAACCAACGGATGCCAGTACTGACCAAGCAAAAAAGAGGAAGCACTGTTGTCCAGCAGAAGGTAGGCATGCCGCAGACGCAGCATATTGATACCGGCTTCGGTTGATCCGGTAAAGTCACCTTCCACAAATCCCGATGCCTGAAATCCGGCCACCTTGTCGGGAGCCTGGATTGACAGACTCATTCGCGTCGTAATAGCCAACATATTCAAATTGGGGGCAGCATTCAGATCCTGTCCTTCAGCATCCAGATCCCGAGGAGCAGGATACAGCAGCATTTGGGTTTCCCGCCCACCCACCACCTGGCGGGTATCATAAAACAATTGAGGGTCTACAAAACCGGAAAAATGATATTTCCAAGACGATTTCTGCGCCATGGAATTATTCACCATGAAAAACAATAAAAAACTGATTGCAAATAAAATACGTTTCATATTTCAGCTTATCTTACGGTAGAGGAAATCAATGCATCCACAATTTTCAGACCAGCGTCCCCATCTCCATATAAAGAGGTCCATTGCATGGATGCGGATTCGGACAACATCGCATGGAAACACTCCAGGATACGTTTTTCCTCCGTTCCGGCCAAACAGCCGCTGCCGCACTCCACCAATTCCACCCACTCCGTCTCGTTCCGCAAAATCACACAGGGTTTACGGAAAAAATACGCTTCCTTCTGTAATCCGCCGCTATCTGTAAGTACTGCCTGACAACGCTCCAACAGCCACACCATTTCCAGATAACCCAACGGATCTGTAAAATGCAGTGAAGAGGTTTCAAAACGATAGGATATTCCCTCCAGACATTTACGCGTCCGGGGATGCAGAGGTATTACGACCTCGCATTCAGCGGCTATATGTTCCAACGCAGCAAATACAGAGCGCAGACGCTCTGCGTCGTCAGTGGTTTCTGCTCTATGCACCGTGCAGAGAACGAAATCGCGCGTATTTTCAAAACCTCTGGGTTTACGGGCCAAAGGCTTGTAAAATAGAGCTGCATCCTGCATTACATCTCCACATAGCACCACATTGCTACCGGAAATACCCTCACGCGCCAGATTGTTCACTGCCGTTTGGCTGGGACAAAACAACAGCTGTGACATATGGTCCGTACGGATGCGATTGTCCTCTTCCGGCATGGCCGAATTGAACGAACGCAGACCGGCCTCCACATGGGCCAGCGGAATCTTCAATTGTCCGGCTGCCCTGGCTCCGGCCAAAGTGGTATTGGTATCCCCGTACACCAAAACCCAGTCTGGGTGCTCCGCCTCCAATACTTCCACCATTTTCTGCTGCATTTCTGCAATCACAGTCTGACGTTCTGCACCATGCACACTGAGATTAAGAAAAGGATGGGGAATGCGCATTTCTTCAAAAAACACATCCGACATATTGGCATCAAAGTGCTGCCCGCTGTGCAACAATTTTTCACTCACTCCTTCCCTTTGGGAAAAAGCCCTGCTTACCACGGCCGCCTTTACGAACTGGGGTCTGGCTCCTACAATGCTGATAATCTTCATACGAATAATAAATTTGGACAAATCCGCTTACTTGGAATGGCGGCGTTTGACAAGGATACTGTACATTATTTTCCAGAAATACACCCACTGGGTACGCAGCGGATGTGCGAAATAGGCATCCAGATAACGCTTTTCATTGGCCTGAATTTCTTCCAGTGTATGCGGCATGTCCACATAGTAAGGAGGAAGCATGCCCGGACGGGCCTTGATTCGATACTGCTGCATTTCTGGAGTATACAGAGAATAATAATGTTCACTCAACGGACGTACGCCCACCAGTTTCATCTCACCCTTAAGCACATTAAAAAACATGGGAAGTTCGTCCAACCAATACTTACGCAATTTGCGTCCCCACCCGGACACCCGGAAATCGTCGGCTATTTTCCCCGTATCATCCAGATGATTCTTGTCGTATGCATAACCCTGCAGATATTCCGAATAGGCGTACATCGTCCGGAATTTATATACTCCAATGCGCTTTCCGTTTTTTCCTACCCGACGGAGTGAGACCAGCAGACCATAAGAAGGATGCTCGTCCGTTGAAGGCTGACCTGTCTTTTGACCCACCACATAGGTGATGCCCCGGATATTGCTTACCCAACGGATGGAAAAACCGCAAAAACTCAGACGCCCCAGTATTTCCGGAATAGGATACTCTCTCTTGACTTTGTGATATATCTTGAAATACACTTTCTTCAGCAATTTCAACTTGGGCATCATCCTATGCCATATAAAATCCATGGCATAAACCATTTTAGCCAACAGACGGGGATATTTCGCATAAATCTGCCGATGGCGTTCTTCGGCCGACGCAAAAGAACAGACCAAAAAACCATTCTGCGGCAACGCCTCATTTACCTGAATCAGATAACGGTTTACGTAACGCTTGACATTCAGGTCTTCCGTTGCAATCCAGAAAGCAGGAAGCTCCTGGGCTTCGTTGGCTGCCGCCACCTCCGCCTGGAATGTCAGACGCTCCTCCTCCGTGTTTTTTTCCTGGATTTGGCACAAAAAATCCCCTATCCCTACAGAATTCACATCCTCAGGGAGGTTTTCCAAAGCGTCTAAAAAGATTTTTTCGTCCTTTATTTTCAAATAGTTATATCAACTTTAAATTTATAAACCTAACCTATCAATACGAAGTTGCAAAAATACAAATGAAATGTCAATATAAAGACGTTTTTTCTTTTTTTAAAAAAAAATCTGTTTATGCTCCCATCGCATCCAAAAAATGACTACTTTTGCAAATCTTTTCAGGGGAGCTTAGCTCAGCTGGTTTAGAGCACCTGCCTTACAAGCAGGGGGTCAATGGTTCGAGTCCATTAGTTCCCACCGGGGATGCGCCATTCAGAAGCGCATCCTTTTTTTTCTGCCCGTTTCCACCCGACCGATTGTGTTCAATTCGGTTTCGGAAAAAATTCCTACAGATGCCAATCCACTGCTTCCAGACCATGGGCCTCCAACCAGGCATTGGTCTTGGAAAAATGCCGACATCCGAAAAATCCACGAGAGGCCGACAAAGGAGAAGGATGAGCCGCCTTCAATACCAGATGTTTATTTTGGTCAATCAATGGAATTTTGGCTTGAGCATAGTTTCCCCAAAGCAGAAAGGCGACATGCTCCTTCTTGTCGGATATGGTCCGGATGACGGTGTCCGTAAACTGTTCCCAGCCGTGATTCTGATGCGAACCGGCCTGATGAGCCCGCACCGTCAGCGTGGCATTCAGCAGCAGAACTCCCTGACGCGCCCACGAACTGAGGTCGCCGCATCCGGACAGGGGAACACCGACATCCGACTGCAATTCCTTGCATATATTGACCAGGGAACGGGGCATTGGAACGCCTTCTCTGACAGAAAAACACAATCCGTGCGCCTGACCTTCCTCATGATAGGGATCCTGTCCGAGCAAAACTACTTTCACCTTTTCGAAAGGCGTTTGATTAAACGCATTGAAAATCAAATTTCCCGGAGGAAATACCCGATATTGTTTCTTCTCTTCCACCAGAAAAGCCTTCAATTCGGCAAAAAACGGTTGCCGAAAGGTATCGGACAACACCTGCTTCCAACTTTCTTCAATGACCGGATTCACTTTTACCTCAGCATTCATGATTAATCAAATGATAATAGAGAATCAAAACGGACAAAAATGCAAAAAATTGTTAAAAAACACCAAAAGTTAAGCAGAAAATGAGTACTTTTGCAGCCGTTCGCGGATATGGCGGAATAGGTAGACGCGCCAGACTTAGGATCTGGTGGTGAAAGCCGTGGGGGTTCGAGCCCCCCTATCCGTACCAAAACAAAAGGCGGCCCTGCGGCTGCCTTTTCTCATATAATCAGCGGAAGCGGACCGAGTGATAATTTTTAACATTTTTTTCACCAATATTTGCATTTGCTTTCATAAAAATTGTATTTTTGCGCTACCGCAGTAGCAGAGCATTTACTTTCGAACCGGACTTCATCCCTCGAAGGTTTTTGCGATGCAAAAATGCGGCCGGATTTGTTTGAATGGAAGGATTTGCAGAGAAGCAAATACATGATTCTCAGCACTTTCATTTTTGATGTGCCTTTAAAGACGGCCTTGAAGACGGAGCGATTCCAAATGAGGAAAAACTCCGGAATCGGGTATCTTTGAAGGAAGGAAATCTTTCTGAAAAAACAAAGAAGGAGAGAAAAAACTGCCAAATCGGGAGAGTAGGCATAGTGTTGAGAAAATAATTTAAGGTAATAAATAAATTAATTTAAAATGTACAAAAAAGTATTTTATGTCCTTGGGTTGGTCTTGCTGATGACAAGCTACTCTTTCGCCCAAAATGCCAAATTGAAAGGAAAGGTTACGGACGAGAATGGCGATCCCGTCCCTGATGCAACCGTGCGACTCATGCAACAGGACGCTCTGATTTTAGGAGCCTACACCGACGAAGACGGAAACTATACCTTAAGTCCTGTACCCTCTGGCAAATTGGATTTGGTTGTATCCATTACCGGATGCCAGACTTACAGAGTGAAAGACATCGAATTCCGCGGAACCGTCGTCAAGTTCCAGGATGTTCAACTGGATTGCGGCGGAACTTCCTTGGAAGAGGTGGTGGTAACCGACAAACCGCCATTGTTTGAAAAGGACCAGGTTACATCCCAACAGTCCATGTCATCGGAAGATATTCAGAATATGGCCGGCAAATCCGTATCCAGTGCCCTGAATACCATGAGCGGTCTGACGACCACTTCCGGAGGCGGCACCAGCGTACGTGGAAACCGCACAGGACAAATAGTATATATGGTTGACGGTGTACGTAGCGGAAACGACGTAGCTCTCTCCGGCGTAGGAAGCATTTCCATGATTGCCGGCGGTATCCCTGCCAAATATGGTGACGGTGCTGCATTCGTTGAAATCGAAACCAAGGGAGCCGCCCGTGAATTCGGAGGTAGTGTTGATGTGTATGACTACATCAACGGATTCTATACCGGAGGCATGCAGTTCTCCCTCACCGGACCGCTCATGAAAAAGAATCCGAAGGAAGGGAAAAAACGCAAAATCACTTCTGCCGGTTTCTTCCTCAGCGGTAGTGCCTCCTACAACCCGGGCAACACCTACTATAAAGGTGGTACCTATGTAGCCCCTCAATCTCTGATTGACGAGTTGAAGGCCAATCCTTTGCGTCTGGAAGATGACGGAACGGTATACCAGAATACGCTGTACATAACGAAAGACATGTTGGACAAGACCAAACGCGTCAAAGATGCCGCAAGTTATGGTGGAAGCCTTTTCGGCAAATTAGATATGCGTTCCCAGAATGTAGACTTCATCGCCACCGGCAAGTTCAACTATTCTGCCGGACAGTCCTGGTCGTTTGCCAATTCCCTTTACAATACTGAGAACAACGGTTTTTCAGAAAGTTGGTCCGCAGCAGGTATGGTTCGTCTGACCCAGCGTTTCAAATATACGGATTCCTCCCTGCTGAAAAACGCTTTCTACCGTTTACAGTTCAGTTATGATCACGGGGAAGGAAAATCGTACAGCAAAACCCACAAGGATAATCTGTTCGATTACGGTTACATCGGCCAACTCAAACGGAATGCCGTTCCCGTATACGAATTGGGCAGCGACTCCCTGAACGGCCGCTACTACACCAACGTCCAGAAACTGTCTTCCTTCGCTTATCTGATTGATACCTTCATTGCTTCGGATAAGAACCCCGCCATGGCCAGATACACCCAGAATGTGTTTGACCAGTTCGGATACAGCGGTATCCCCTATAACGAATATGTACAACAGCTCGGAGGATTGCTCAACGGTGAAGCACCTGCAGGAGCCTATGGCATGTTCAGTGCTCCCGGTGTGGTAAGCAACGGTTATGGATTGTCCCGCTCCGATGTCCTTGACTTCAATGCCAGTCTGTCATTCGATATCAAGAACCACGGTATTGAACTGGGTTACCAATTTTACCAATCCATGTCTCATGAATATTCCGTAGCCCCGAGAGGTCTGTGGACCCTGATGCGTGAACTGACGAACTCCCATATCCTTGAGTTGGATGAATCTTCTGCCTATGGTTCTTTTGATAACGGAATATTCCTTGATACCATCAATTACAAACGTTTGGTGAACAAAGAAGGTCAGAAAACTTTTGACAGATCTCTGCGTGAAAAACTCGGTGCTGCCGAAGACGAATGGATTGACATTGACAGTTACGATCCCTCCACCTATTCCTTGGATATGTTCTCCGCAGAAGAGTTGCTGAACAACGGTAATGCCTATGTTTCCTACTATGGTTACGACTACACCGGCAAGCACATCAACAACAAATCCATCACCATGAACGACATGCAGAAATGGTTCAACGGAGAAGATGGTAACAGAGATTTCTCCTCTATCGGTGCCTACAAACCCATTTACATGGCCGGATATATCCAAGACCACTTTGCCATTAAGAACCTGTTCTTCAACGTAGGTGTGCGTGTGGATGTCAACGACGCCAACCAACCCGTTGTAAAGGATATGTACCTGTATAGGGAAGCCTATACCGCCAAAGAAGTGAGCCAGATGAAGGCCACCTTCTCGGACGAGCACTACAGCATCCCTGCCAGCATTGGTGATGATTACACGGTCTACGTACAGGATCCTACCGCCACTGAATTGGAAGTAACCGCATTCCGTAACGGAACCACTTGGTACGATGCTCAAGGTAACGAGGTGACCGACCCTGCCGACCTGGCCAAAGCAGCAGGTACCACTCACCTGATGCCTTATTTGAAAGAAATGCCGGGTGCATCCGACCAGACCAAGGTCAGTTACAAAGCTTTCCAGGACTACACCCCGACTTTGGAAAACGGTGGTATCTCCATCGCTCCCCGTTTGTCTTTCTCCTTTGCCGTTTCTGACGCATCCGTATTCTATGCACACTACAATGTGATGACCAAACGTCAGAACAGCCGTATCAATCCGGTATACTACCTCTTCTTTGAAGATTTTGCCGGAAACGGTTCGTACTGCAGCAATACCGGTTTGAGACCTGAAAAGAGCATTGACTACGAAGTCGGTTTCAAACAGCAGATTGCCAAAAACATGGCTTTGAATCTGGCCGCTTACTATAGTGAAAAGAGAGATCAGGTTCAGGTGTACCGTTTCACGGAAGCCTATCCTGCCACCTATTATTCCTATTCCAATATTGACTTCGGAACCACTCAGGGATTTGAAATCGGTTTGGAAATGCGTAAAGTCAAATTCGTCAGTTTCACGACCAACTATACCCTGCAATTCGCCAAAGGTACCGGTTCGTCCTCTACCTCTGCAGCAGCTATCATTGCAGCCGGTCAGCCTAACCTGAAGACTTTGACCACTCTGGCTTACGACCAGCGTCACGTTTTGAACGCGAATGTCAATATTTCCTGCCCGCGCTCCGAAGGTCCTACGATTAAGAAAAAGACCAAAGACGGCAGAGCCAAGGAAATTCATCCTTTGGAAAATGCCGGTTTCACCATTACGGCCAAAGCTGCCTCCGGTCTTCCCTACACGCGTTCCAGCACCATCAGTTCCATTACCGGACAAGGTGCTACCCAGTTGGTTGGTTCCATATACGGTTCCCGCATGCCTTGGCAATACGACTGCTCTATCAAGTTGTACAAAGGCTGGCTGCTGACACTGAAAAACAGCGAACAGGAAAGAAACAAAAAGTATGGCACACTGCAAGTTTATTTGGATATTCAGAACATATTCAATTTCAATAATGTATCCAGCGTATATGCCTACACCGGAAACGCCACCGACGATGGTTTCCTGACCGCTGACGAATTCCAGGCTTACATTTCATCGCAGACCTGCCCCGAATCCTACATCGACTACTATACCATGTATATGGCCAACGGTTCCAGATTGGGAAGTCCGAGATTGATCACTCTCGGTGCCATGTTTAACTTTTAATCGTCAATAAGGATAATGAATCGAAAAAAACATAATGCAATGAAAAATATAAGTAGAATCGTAACCCTTGCTCTCGCAGCCATGTTTACAATTTCTCTGTCACAGGCCGAGAAATTTGTGGGAGATCCTGTCCGTAAAGCTTCGGTAACCCAGAAGGCAGCCACCTGTTTGCCTGCTTCCAGTTCCAGCGAATTGAACATAAATAACGTTAGAGCCTATATTGAAACGAGCGGTTCCATGTGGTTCAAAGAAATTGCAAAATACGTGGTTCCCAAATCCGGTGATGCCAGTTCCATGTTTGCTTCCGCTCTTTGGATTGGAGGTCTGGACATCACGGGACAATTGAAATTGGCTGCCATACGTTTCCGTCAGGTCGGTGATGACTTCTGGCCCGGACCGCTGAACCGTAAAGCGGCTGACATTGACCAGGCAGTTTGCAGTTACTATGACAGACATTTTGAAATGACCAAAGCCATGGCCAAGGAACACCGCGACCATTGGGACGATCCCGACTATGTGATGCCGGATGCCATCAAAAACTGGCCTGCCCATCCGTACAATTTCACCAACGACCTGAATGGTCCCAGCCAGTTCCTGGCTCCCTTCTATGATATCAACGGTGATGGTGAATATCAGCCGGAACAGGGTGAATATCCTTATTACGACTTCGATAACGCTCTCTGCCCTTGGACGGACGAAAACAGAGCCCGTGCAGCCAGAGGAGAGCTTCCCAAAACGTATGAAGAAACCTACGGCATTTCCACCGGCGGTGTGATGGCTGACCAGGTATTGAAAGGTGACCAAACCCTGTGGTGGGTATTCAATGATAAGGGTGCTGCCCACACCGAGTCCAAAGGTTCCCCCATTGGTTTGGAAATCAGAGGTCAGGCTTTTGCATTTGCAACGAATGACGAGCTGAACAACATGACGTTCTACTCCTATGAAATCATCAACCGTTCTTCTTATGAATTGACGGAAACCTACTTTAGCCAGTGGGTAGATGCTGACCTCGGTTATCCTAAAGACGACTACGTCGGCTGCGATGTGGAAAGAGGTCTGGGTTATTGCTACAATGGTACCAACGTAGACGGTACCGGTCTGCCTACCCACTACGGAGCCAATCCTCCTGCGGTTGGTGTTGACTTCTTCCAGGGACCTTATCTGGATCCCGATGGATACGATAACCCTTCCTATAATGGAGACGGCATTTATGGTCCCTCCATGGAAGGAAGTTGTGAAATTGTCACCCAGAACGGAAAATTCCGTCAGTTCACATGGGATTCCACCGGTAATGGTGATATGATAACCCGTCAGGTCTTGGTAAGAGCTGAAGCCATCAATGGTGTGAACTTCGGAGATGGTATCGTCGACAACGAACGTTTCGGTATGCGCCGTTTCGTATACCACAACAACGACAACTCCACGACCGGTGATCCCAGCATAGCATGGGAATACTACAATATGCTGAAAGGTATATGGAAAGACAATTCCAAAATGAGATTCGGTTCCACCGGCCATAAGAACAAGACCAATGGACCGGAATGCGACTTCATGTTCCCGGGTACTTCCGATCCCTGTAACTGGGGGACCAACGGAACCGTACCTAGTGAGATATGGACAGAAGAAAACTGCGGTAATGCTCCTGCAGATCGTCGTTTCATGCAGTCGGCCGGACCTTTCACTCTGAAAAAAGGTGCCATCAACTATATCACTGTGGGTATTCCTTGGGCCAGAGCTACTACCGGTAGTGCATGGGCTTCCGTAGAACTGCTGAAAATCGTAGATGACAAATGTCAGAACCTGTTTGAAAGCTGCTTCAAAGTAATTGACGGACCGGATGCTCCTGATTTGGTATTCCAGGAAATGGACCAGAAACTCATCTGCTACATCACGAATGCACAAGGTTCCAACAACTACACCAACACACCTGAAGATTATGAAGAAGAAGACAATTCACTGCCTTCCTTCCAGATCAATACCACTTACAGCGATGATACGCTGAATACTTCCTACAAAGTCGTGCTGCAGGACATCAACGGAAATGACAGCATTGCCTATCGCGACACCGTCATCTATACGATGAAAGCCATCAGGGATACGGTTTATTTCGACCGTTACTATCGCTTTGAAGGATATCAGATTTATCAATTGGCCAACGAAAGTGTCACTGCCGAAGACCTGAGCGATGCATCCAAAGCGATCCTGGTATTCCAATGCGACAAAAAGAACGGAGTTTCCAATATCATCAACTACGAGTACGATGCCACCATCGGAACCGATGTGGCAGTTGAAAAAGTAGAAGGAAGCAATGAAGGAGTCAAGCACACCTTCACGCTTTCCGAAGACGCATTCAGCACCAGCAATATCAAAAAGCTGACCAACTACAAGAAGTACTACTTCATGGCCATCGCCTATGCATACAACAGCTATGCCGATTACTCCACCGATGATGATAATCCCTGCCTGTACGGACAGAAGACCCCTTACTTGGCCGGCAACAAAAACATCAAGGTATACACTGTCATTCCTCATAAAACAGCTTCTGAAGAAAACGGTACCGTGGCTGTCGCTGATTACGGAACCCAACCCGCCATCACCCGTTTTGAGGGTCAAGGAAACGGAGGCTGCTCTGTTGATCTGACGGAAGAAACCATTGAAAAGATCATGGCCGGAGCTCCTTGGAAAACCGATACCCTGCAATACAAAGAAAATGCGGGACCTATCGATGTGAAAGTCATTGACCCGCTCCAACTGTCTGCTCACGACTACACCGTACAATTCTACAACGAAGACGGAAACAAGGAAGTCAACGACAACACCCGCTGGAGAATCATTTATGAAAATGACGAAAACGGATTTGACACCATTGAATCTCAAACTTCCATTTCTGTCAACAACGAACAGATTCTGATGGATAAAAACGGAAAAATGATGGGTCTGTCTGTCACTATCTACAACAACAAATTCACCCTTTTGGAAGAAGACGTGTTGAAAGAAAATGTGCCCCTGAACCAGTACATCTATTCTACGGTCGATTATTTGGGTTCCAGCATAACCAGTTCTGACGGAAGCGAATCTTCCTGGCTGACCGGTGTTCCCGATGCGGACGGTTCTACTCCCATGAACTGGATACGTTCCGGTTCAACCAAGGACGGAGACTACTTCATGAGAGGAGCAGACGGATATGTATGGGATCAGAACAATGCCCGTGTGGAAGACGCACACTATCCCTTGCTGCAGGACAACACGCTCATGAATCCTGAAAATGCAAAAAGTTTCTATTGTTTCTACGACTCCAAGGAAAAATTCGAAAAGATACTGGGCGGCACATGGTCTCCCTATCCTTTGGCTTCCGTGTACGATGATGGCCCTCAATTCGGTTATGCAGATATTGAAGATCCTTCCTATACCGAAAAGAACGAATACGTTGCCACCATGGCTGAAAAGTCCTACTCCGTGAGTATGACCCAATTGTATAGTGTAAATATTGTACTGACTCCGGATAAATCCAAATGGAGCAGATGCCCCGTAGTGGAAGCTTGCGGCGATAAAGTGCTGACCGTGGGCAATGCCACCCGTCACTTCATGCGTAAATCCTATTCCGTTGACAAGCAAGGCGTACCTTACAACGATCCCAATTGTGTAAAAGAAGAAGCCTGCAAACGTGCCGACAAGAAAGACACCATGGGTATGGGTTGGTTCCCTGGCTACGCCATCAATGTGGAAACTGGAGAACGTCTGAATGTGATGTTTGCTGAAGATTCCTGGCTGGTAAAATTTAACGGAGCCGACATGATTTTCAATCCTACAACGGAGACTGTCAACAACGGCGGATTCGTAATGGGTGGCAAACACTACATCTATGTATTCGGTCACCAGGATCTGTATTACGACAATGGTGGAGGAAAAATCGGAACCATGGGAAAAACCTATGTATCTCCCTTGTACGATGAAGGAGAATGGGCTTTCACCAGATTGTACGAAGCAGAGAACGAACACCTTTCTGCCAGATCTGAATTGTACAAGTCCTATTTCTATATGAACATCATGTGGACCTCCATTCCGTTGGCCAATGATACTGCAAGATGGCTGAGCAGCGATGTCACCATCAAACTGAGAGTATCCCGTCCTTACCAGAGACTCTCTTCCATCACATGCGACACCGGTGTGGTCAATCCGGTGAACGGCAACCTGCCTTTGTACCAGTTCTCTACCAAAAAGATTGCCACCAAAACGAATGTCAAATCTGTGGCAGTTTCTTCCATGGACATGATCAACGTTGTTCCTAATCCTTATTTCGCAAGATCATCCTACGAAACCGACCAGTTGGACAACCGCGTTAAATTCACGAATCTGCCTAAGAACTGCACCATCAAGATTTATACTATCAATGGTATTTTGGTTCGTACATTCAAAAAGGACAACACCGACACCTACGTTGACTGGGATCTGAAGAATTCCGCCAATATTCCTGTTGCGGGCGGTGTATACATCATACACATCACCGACAACACCACTGGCGAGATAAAGACCTTGAAATGGTACGGTATCCAGCGTCCTACGGATGTCAATGCATTTTAGTTGATAATTAGGTTTTATAACGATAAAAAATAAAAGCATGAAAAATATAACTAAGTCATTATTAACAATAGCCATCATACTGGTCGGAATGGCTTCCGCTTCTTTTGCAGGAAATGGAGACCGTAAAGGACAGGCTGCTGCAAGTCAACTGCTGATCAATCCCTGGGCAGGCAGTAACGGTTGGGGATCAGCCGGTCTGGCCAAAATCCAGGGCATAGAATCCATGTACTCCAACGTGGCTGGCTTGTCTTTCGTTAAAAAGACCGAATTGGCCTATACCAATACCATTTACTGCACAGGGACAGGTGTTTCCATCAATTCCTTGGGTATTGCACAATCCCTTGGTGAAGAAAAAGGAGTTCTCGGTCTCACCGTAATGATGATGAACATAGGCGAAATCGAAATTACTACCGTAGATCAACCGGATGGAGGTCAGGGTACTTTCTCCCCCAGCCTGATGAATATCGGATTATCTTATGCCAAGGCTTTTTCCGATGCCATCAAGGCAGGTGCTACCTTCCGCTTGATCAATGAAGGAACCTCCAACTCCAACGCCACTGGTTTCTGTCTGGACGCCGGTATCCAATACATCACCGGACGTCAGGAGCAGTTCCGTCTGGCTGTCGCCATCAAAAACATCGGTCTTCCGATGAAATACGGTGGTGACGGCTTGAACATACGTGGTACCGTTGAAAACGGAACCTTCATTCAAACTCTTTCCAACCGTTCCGAAGCCTACGAAATGCCGGCCAATCTGAGTTTGGGTCTCTCCTACGATTTCCTGATTGGAAGCCGCTCTGGTTTGGAAGAGGCTGAAAATGCCGAAGATGCCAAACACAGAATCACGGTGGCAGGAACATTCATTTCCAATGCATACTCCAATGACCAATACACTTTGGGACTGGAATACAGTTGGATGGAAATGTTCCAGGTTAGAGGCGGTTTTACCTTGGAAGAAGATTTGTTCAAAGAGACCGTGACCACTCTGTTCAGCGGTCCTTCTTTGGGTGCTTCCGTACTGATTCCCCTCAGCAAGAAAACCGATTCGAAAGTGGCCATTGACTATGCTTACCGCTTCACCAACAAATGGGGCGGATGCCATTTCATCGGTGCAAGATTGTCTCTGTAATACTCTGACAAACAATAAATAATCAGTTTATAACACATACAGTAGAGATGCTTTGACGTGTCTCTACTGTTTATTACGCCATATACAATCATGGGAGAAATAAAATACTATACTGAAGAAGGCTTGAACGCCTTGAAAGCAGAACTCAACCAGTTGGAAACAACTGAAAGGATGAAAGTGGCACAAGCCATCGCTGAAGCCAGAGATAAAGGAGACCTGTCTGAAAATGCCGAGTACGATGCCGCCAAAGAGCAACAGAGCCTTCTGGAAGTACGCATTCAGAAGTTGCAGGCTTTGGTAGCCAACGCACGCATCATTGACGAGGACAGCCTGGACAACTCCAAAGTACTTCTGTTTTCATCAGTAAAAATTGTCAATCTGATGAACAAGCGCGAATTTGTCTACACCATCGTTCCCGAAACGGAAGCCAATCTGAAAGAGATGAAGATTTCCGTCACTTCCCCCATCGCCAAAGGGCTTCTGGGACACAAAAAGGGCGAAGAAGTCGAAATCAATATTCCGGCTGGAAAAATGACATTCAGAATAGAAGACATCTTCAGAAAATAACACGCACATGGAAACCATTTTCACACGCATCATCAAAGGAGAAATTCCCTGCTACAAGATTGCAGAAAACGAACATTATTTTGCATTTTTGGACATCAATCCTTTAGGGAAAGGCCATACGCTGGTAGTGCCCAAAAAACACACTTCCTACATTTTTTCAATGGAAGACAAAGAATTGGGTGAGATGATGATCTTTGCCAAAAAGGTGGCCAAAGCCATTGAAACGGTCATTCCCTGTCTGCGCATCGGCGTTGCCGTCATCGGATTGGAAGTACCGCACACACACATCCATCTGGTTCCGCTGAATGAGGAAAACGATTTGAATTTCCGCAAACAGCGTCCGACCATCAGCAAGGAAGAAATGCAGGATATTGCAGAAAAAATTG
Source organism: Bacteroidales bacterium (assembly GCA_045598025.1). Taxonomy (GTDB): domain Bacteria; phylum Bacteroidota; class Bacteroidia; order Bacteroidales; family WCHB1-69; genus UBA1195. Next base: position 17,715 of record JAZLLH010000066.1, read on the forward strand.
CAGAATCGTATAGAAATATTTAGTATCTTTGCACTTCCGTTTGAAAAAGGCTCTTCAAACGGATAGTATCAGTTAACCTTATGTCTAACAAATCAAAAAAAAGGCGAGCTATACGCCGAAACAACAAACTATGGCAGAAGAATTAGAAAATGCTGCAAACAAAGCAGCCGAGACAAAAAAAGAATCCAAACCCACCATCATCCCCAATGACCCCAATTTTGACTGGGACAGCCTGGGTGAAGTGCACAAAGCCTACAGCGACGAAGAACGTCAGAAACTGGAAGCCATGTACACCGATACCTTCAGCGCCATCGGAGAACAGGATGTGGTAGAAGGAACTATCGTCGGAAAAACCGCACGTGAAGTGGTTGTGAACATCGGATTCAAATCTGATGGCGTCATTCCCATCAACGAACTGCGTTACAACCCCAATTTTAAAATCGGTGACAAGATAGAGGTCTATGTTGAGAGCCAGGAAGACACCAACGGACAGCTGCTGCTTTCACACAAAAAGGCTCAGCTGCTCAAATCCTGGAACCGCGTCAACGAAGCCTTCGAAAAAGAAGAAATCGTCAACGGATACATCAAGTCCAAAACCAAAGGCGGCTTGATTGTAGACGTATTCGGTATCGAAGCCTTCCTTCCCGGATCCCAGATTGATGTCAAACCCATCAGAGACTATGACATCTTCGTCGACAAAAAAATGGAATTCAAGATTGTCAAAATCAATCAGGAATTCAAGAATGTCGTCGTTTCGCACAAAGCCCTCATTGAACTGGAACTGGAAGCTCAGAGAGCAGAAATCATGTCCGGTCTGGAAAAAGGACAGGTGTTGGAAGGTGTTGTCAAAAACATCACCAACTACGGTGCTTTCATCGACCTTGGCGGCGTAGATGGCCTGGTACACATCACCGACCTCTCATGGGGTCGCATTTCCCATCCGGAAGAAGTGCTGAAACTGGACCAGAAAGTGAATGTCGTTATTTTGGACTTCGACGAGGAAAAGAAACGTATTGCATTGGGTATGAAACAACTCACTCCTCATCCTTGGGATTCCCTGGATGCCGATCTGAAAGTGGGCGACAAAGTTTCCGGTAAAGTTGTGGTGGTCGCTGATTACGGTGCCTTTATCGAAATTCTCCCGGGTGTGGAAGGTTTGATCCACGTTTCCGAAATGTCCTGGTCGCAGCATCTGCGCACAGCTCACGACTTCCTGAAAGTGGGTGACACTATTGAGGCCGTCATCCTTACCCTGGATCGTGAAGAACGCAAGATGTCCTTGGGTATCAAACAACTGATCCCCGATCCCTGGACTTCCATCAATGACAAATATCCTGTTGGTTCCAAACACACCGCTACGGTACGCAATTTCACAAACTTCGGTATCTTCGTGGAATTGGAAGAAGGTGTGGATGGTCTGATTCACATTTCCGATCTTTCCTGGTCCAAGAAAATCAAACATCCGGCAGAATTCACGAAAATCGGCGAAAAAATCGACGTCGTCGTGTTGGAAATGGATCCGGAAACTCGTCGCTTGAGCTTGGGACACAAACAGTTGGAAGAAAATCCTTGGGATGTGTTCGAAACCATCTATACGGTAGGCTCCATCCAGGAAGGAACCGTTTTGGAACAGCACGACAAGGGTGTCACCATCAGCCTGCAAGGAGTGGAAGGTTTTGCCTTCAACAAAGGTTTGCAGCGTGAAGACGGCACTACCATCAAGGTAGGTGAAAAAGCCGAATTCAAGGTGATTGATTTCTCCAAGGAAAACAAGAAAATCGTCCTCTCTCACAGCCGTATCTGGCAGGACAAAGCCAATGCTGAAAAAGAACAGAATACTACTGAGGAAGAAAAGAGAGCAAAAGAAGATTCCCAGTATCTCAAAAAGATGAACGAAAGAATCGAACACTCCACTTTGGGAGATCTCGATGCCCTCATCAATTTGAAAGCTGATTTGGAAGCAGAAGCAGCCAAAAAGAAAGATGCCGAATAAGAAGCATCTTCCATAAGGAAAAGCACGGGTTTAGACCCGTGCTTTTTTTTTTGAGAAAAAGCGATTCATATCGTATAAACGAATAACTTTGCAGATTAAAAATTCAATTATCATGAGGACACATAAAATTTCGGACAAAAAACTGACTCTCAAAGAAGTAGACAAAATATTATCAGAAAATCAAACTTTGGAATTGTCCGCTACTGCCATCCAAAGAATCAAAAAATGCCGCCAGTTTTTGGACGACAAAATCAAAAACCAGAGTGCTCCCGTTTACGGAGTGACGACCGGATTCGGATCCCTCTGCAACACCTCTGTTTCCGAACAGGATTTGGGAAAATTGCAGGAGAACCTCATGATGTCCCATGCCTGCGGTATGGGAGACGAAGTTCCCGAAGACATAGTTCGTCTGATGCTGTTACTGAAAGTACAGTCTCTTTCCTACGGCAATTCCGGAGTGCAAGTGGAGACAGCACAGCGTCTGATTGATTTCTTCAACCATGGGGTATATCCTGTCGTATACGAACAAGGTTCTCTCGGTGCTTCCGGTGACCTTGTCCCTCTGGCTCACCTTTGCCTGCCCATCATCGGAATGGGAAGAGTAAAATATCAGGGAAAATACTACAGCGGGAAAGAAATCAATGATATGATGGGATGGAAACCGGTACGTCTCAAATCAAAAGAAGGCTTGGCCCTGCTGAACGGAACGCAATTCATGTCCTCCTATGCAACGTACTGCCTGCTGAAAGCAGAACGGCTCTCCCAAATGGCCGACTTTATCGGAAGCATTTCCCTGGACGCTTTCGATGGCCGAATCGAACCGTTCAACCACCTGATTCACGAAGTGCGCCCGCACAGAGGACAGCAGCTGACAGCTGCCAATATTCTTCGCTACCTCAAAGGGTCCCACATCGTCAAACAAACGAAAAAACACGTGCAGGATCCTTATTCATTCCGCTGCATGCCGCAAGTACACGGAGCCAGCAAGGATGCCATACAATACGTCAAATCCGTCATTACTACGGAAATCAATTCCGTAACCGACAATCCAACCGTATTTCCTGATGAAGATCTGATTATTTCCGCCGGAAACTTCCACGGACAACCCATCGCCATCGTCATGGACTTTTTGGGCATCGCCCTGGCCGAACTGGGAAATATTTCGGAACGGCGCACCTATCAGCTGATTGATGCCAAACGGGGACTTCCTTCCTTCCTGGTAAAGAACCCGGGACTGAATTCCGGTTTTATGATTCCCCAGTACGCAGCTGCTGCACTGGTCAACCAGAACAAAAACTACGCCAATCCCTGTTCCACAGATTCTGTTCCTTCTTCTCAAGGACAGGAAGATCACGTCAGCATGGGTGCCAATGCAGCCACCAAATGCCTGCGCATCATCCGAAATCTGGAAGAGATTTTTGCCATCGAAATATTCAATGCCGCGCAAGCATTGGAATTCCGACGTCCGCTAAAATCCTCCACTCAGATAGAAAAGACCTTGAGTCAATACAGAGAACAGGTTCCGTTCATCGAAAACGATACCACCATGTACGACAAGATCCATCAAAGCATTTCCTTCGTACGCACATGGGAATCGGCCTTCGAAATTGAAGAAATTTGATATCGGATTCCATAAAACAGGAGAAAGATATTTTTTATTTTTATACCTTTGCAGGTTTTTAGGAGAAAATCATCATAAGCAACCAATGAATACGGATTTGAATCGTGCAAGTGACGAACAACTGGTTTCGTTCTACCTCGCCGGCGGAGAAGACGCGCTGGAGTTGCTTATTGCCCGTTATCAGCATAAGATATTCTCCTACATTCTGACCATAGTGCACGACAAGGATCTGGCCGAAGACCTTTTTCAAGACACCTTCATCAAGGTGATTCATACGCTGCGGGCCGGGAACTATCGGGAAGAGGGAAAATTCAACCAATGGATCATGCGCATCACGCGCAATCTCATCATCGATTATTTCCGCAAAAACCAGAAAATGGCTTTTGTTGACAACAGCGGGAAAAATGACATTTTCGAATTCTTTTCCGAGCCTTCCGTTTCCATAGAACAGAGCTTGATTACGGAACAGATTCATGACTCTCTCCGATCCCTTATCACCCAACTGCCGAGCGAACAGAAGGAGGTTTTGATCATGCGCCTGTATCAGGATATGAGTTTCAAGGAAATAGCGGAAGCCACGAACGTAAGCATCAACACGGCACTGGGTCGTATGCGGTACGCTGTCCTCAACCTGCGTAAAATGATAAAAGAAAAAAATATCATACTCACATATTAAACAAAGCAATAAATAATTAAAAAAATACAGATATGAGCAAAATTAAAGTTGGTATCAATGGTTTTGGCAGAATCGGCCGCTTAGTGTTCCGAGCTGCCATGGCACACGATGATGTTGAAATCGTGGGAATTAACGATTTGTTGTCTCCTGACTACATGGCCTATATGTTGAAGTACGACTCCGTACACGGAGCATTCAACGGGACTGTGGACTATAACGACAACCAGCTGATCGTAAACGGACACGCAATCCGTGTAACGGCTGAAAAAGATCCTGCAAATCTGAAATGGGGAGATTTGGACACGGATTACGTGGTAGAATCCACCGGACTCTTCTTAACCAAGGAAAAAGCAGAAGCACACTTGAAAGCCGGTGCAAAACGTGTCATCATGTCGGCTCCTTCCAAAGACGACACTCCTATGTTCGTCATGGGTGTAAACAATCACGAATACAAAGGACAGCAAATTATTTCCAATGCTTCCTGCACCACCAACTGCCTGGCTCCGCTGGTTAAAGTCGTCCACAACAACTTCGGCTTGATCGAAGGCCTGATGACTACGGTACACGCAGCCACTGCCACGCAGAAAACCGTGGACGGACCTTCGTTGAAAGATTGGAGAGGTGGCCGTGCCACACTGACCAATATCATTCCTTCTTCCACTGGTGCCGCCAAAGCTGTAACCAAGGTGATTCCCGAACTGAAAGGCCGTCTGACCGGCATGTCCTTCCGGGTACCTACCGTGGACGTTTCCGTAGTTGACCTGACTTGCCGTTTGGAAAAAGCCACCACTTACGAGGACATCTGCGCTGCTATCAAGAAAGCCTCTGAAAACGAATTGAAAGGCATTCTGGCATATGTAGACGAACCGTTGGTTTCCATGGATTTCAAAGGAAATTCACACACTTCCATTTTTGATGCCGGTGCAGGTATCATGTTGAACGAGCACTTCGTAAAACTGGTCTCCTGGTACGACAACGAATGGGGCTATTCCAACAAGATTGTTGATATGATTGTCTATACCAGCAAAATCAAATAAAAAGGAATTATTTCCACAAAAAAAGCCGCTCAAATGAGCGGCTTTTTTATTATGCATCGGAGCAACTACTAACCCAATTGCTGCAACTGTTCTTTCAGAATGCGCAGTTTCTCTTCGGCATCAGCCTGTTTTTTCCGTTCCAAAGCAACTACTTTTTCCGGTGCATGACTGACAAACTGCTCGTTGGACAGTTTCTTCAGAACAGTATCAAGGAATCGCTCCATGTATGCGATATCAGCTTCGATTTTGGCTTTTTCTTCTTCCACATTCACATTGGCAGAGAAGGGAACGAAGCATTCCACATTGCGGATCATGAAGGAAACACTCTTTTCCACTTTATCCGACGTTACTTCCAATTGTGACAGATTGCAGAGTTTCCACAGGATTTCTTCGTAGAAAAAGTTTTTGTCGGCACTGCGTACAAACAAGCCCAATGCTTCCTTGGGAGAAATGTTCTTTTCGGCACGGATGTGACGAATCTGCTCCACCATTTCCATAGTCAGAGCGAATTTCTGCAGGCTGTTTTCGTCAAAACCAGACGCCTGCGGCATCTCGGAAACCATGATGTCATCCGTACGTTCTTTCAGCAAATGCCACACTTCTTCCGTAATGAAAGGCATAAACGGATGCAGCAACTGCATCAAACGGCTCATGATATTCAGAGTAATTTCGTAGGTTTTCCCGTCTATCGGTGAGCCGAAAGCCGGTTTGATGATTTCCAGATAGGTAGAGCAGAAATCATCCCATACCAGTTTGTACGCACTCATCAGAGCTTCCGACAAACGGTATTTGGCAAAATCGTCATCCACTTCGGCCAGCACCTGATTGAAACGGGATTCCAACCACTCGGCCGCTATGCGGGAATGGGCAGGTGCTTCAGCGGAAGTGTCCACCGTCCAACCTTTGACCAGACGCAAGGCGTTCCATATCTTGTTGCAGAAATTACGGCCCTGCTCGCAGATGGCCGTATCAAAAGGAAGGTCATTCCCTGCCGGTGCTGTCAGCAGCATACCCATACGTACACCATCGGAGCCGTATTGCTTCATCAGTTCAATGGGATCAGGTGAATTTCCTAGGGATTTGGACATCTTCCGTCCCAGTTTGTCTCGAACAATACCGGTAAAATACACATTTTTGAACGGTTTCTTTCCACGATACTCTTCCCCTGCCATAATCATGCGGGCTACCCAGAAGAAAATGATGTCAGGTGCTGTAATCAGATCATCGGTAGGATAATAATACTTCACCTCTTCATTGTCCGGATAACGGATTCCGTCAAAAACGGACATCGGCCACAGCCAGGAACTGAACCAAGTATCCAAAACGTCTTCGTCCTGTACCATATCTTCTATGCGGCATACATCCTTTCCGAATTTTTTCTGAGCAATGCGATAAGCTTCCTCTCGGGTTTCGGCTACCACCACCTCCTTGTTCGGCAGATAGTAAGCCGGTATGCGCTGTCCCCACCACAATTGACGGCTGATGCACCAGTCCTTGATGTTTTCCAGCCAACGACGGTAGATATTTTTGAATTTGACCGGATGGAATCGGATTTCATCGTTTTCCACCACTTCCAAGGCCTTGGCTGCCAAATCTTCCATCTTCAAAAACCATTGGGCGGAAAGTTTGGGTTCTATAACAGAGTCTGTCCGTTCGGAATGTCCCACCTTGTTGGTGTAGTCTTCTATTTTCTCCATCAGGCCGGCCTCTTCCAAATCCTTTACAATCTGCCGGCGACAGGCAAAACGGTCCATTCCGGCATACTGCATGCCGTGCTCATTCAGACTGCCGTTGTCGTTGAAGATGTCAATGGTATCCAGTTTGTGCTTCATGCCGAGCTGATAGTCATTGATGTCGTGTGCCGGCGTGATTTTCAAAGCTCCCGTACCGAACTCCCGGTCCACGTACTCATCCATGATGATGGGAACCACACGCCCCACTATGGGAACAACCACCTTTTTCCCCTTCAGCAGACGGAAACGGGGATCTTCCGGATGAACGCAGACGGCCGTATCTCCAAGAATGGTCTCAGGACGCGTTGTGGCTACTACGATATAGCAGCCCTTGTCATCCTGACGGATACCGCATTCTTCATCCGTACACTCCAGTGTCCGCATGCCGTCAATGTAGTAACGGAGATAAAAGAGTTTGCCATGGCTTTCCTTATAGATCACTTCTTCGTCGGAAACGGCTGTCAATGCGGCAGGATCCCAGTTGACCATACGTACACCGCGGTAAATCAATCCCTTGTTGTACAGATCAACAAACACTTTGATGACCGACTCATACAAGGCCTCATCCATGGTAAAACGGGTTCGCTGCCAATCGCAGGAAGTACCGAGTTTTTTCAATTGTTCAAGGATAATGCCACCGTGTTTTTCCTTCCACTCCCAGGCATGTTTCATGAATTCTTCCCGGCTGAGATCCTTTTTGGCAATGCCTTCTTCCTTCAATTTGGCCACCACTTTGGCTTCGGTAGCAATAGAAGCATGATCCATTCCGGGTACCCAGCAGGCATTCAGTCCTTTCATGCGGGCGCGGCGGATCAGAATGTCCTGTATAGTACTGTTGAGCATATGCCCCATGTGAAGTACGCCGGTCACATTGGGCGGCGGCAATACGATGGTATACGGTTTCTTTTCGTTGGGTTCAGAGTGAAAATAGCCCTTGTTCATCCAATGGCTATACCATTTGTCTTCCACTTCAGCGGGAACATATTTCGATGAAATTTCCATAATCTATTAAATATCAATTACTATTTTACTAAATCCAGAAGTTGCAAATTTATAAGAAATCTGCATACATACGAAGCATGTCCTACAAAAATTTTTACAAAAAAAAACTCATTTCTCCGATGACATTTGTTTTTTGATTATTTTTGCACTTTCGTCCCGGTGGTCGGAAAAAACGCTAAGAATATGAAGAAAATATTGATTACAAGTATATTGGGTTTGATTTTTGCCGCATATACAGTCGAAGCCCAAGTCAGCACGCGGCCCAGACCCTTCGAACTGGGAGTATACGTCGGACCTTCCGTCAACTGGCTACAATCCACCACAGAAGGTTACAACAATAAAGGTATACAGTTCTGCGGCTCCTATGGATTGAATCTGGACATCAACATGTTCAAGACCACATCCAATTATTTTTTCCATACCGGAATCAACATCCGCCACGTCAGCGGAAAAATGAATTTCTATGATTACGACTTCAATACGGCCGACACGCTGCATTCGCTTTTCGAAAGCCGTTTCAATATGGCTTACCTCTGCGTGCCTACCGCATTGAAATTGCAAACCAACCCCTTGGGCAATTATATTGTGTATAGCATCTTCGGCTTGGACAATTCCATTTGTGTCAGTGCCAATAGGAAAGACCGCGTCAATAAAGCAGAATACAATCCCAAAAACAACAAAAACTACACCGCTTTCTTCCGCGAAGCCCTGATGATTTCCATAGGATGCGAATACATCATCAACGACAATACCCGCATCACGGCAGGAATCTTGTACAACAATGGTTTTACAAACCTTTTCGGCAAAGATTTCTACAGTGTGAATGCTTTTGAAAACAAAAAAGTAAGAGAAAGAGTAAGAACGTTCAACCGTACGCTTGAATTGCAGGTTGGACTGGTTTTTTAAAACATAAGGCTCCGTAGTTCAGCTGAATAGAATGTCAGATTCCGGTTCTGAAGGTCTTGGGTTTGAATCCCAACGGAGTCACTGGGCGGCAGGTAACACACCTGCCGTTTTTTTGTTTGCCCTGCCGAAAGGAGGATTTTCGAACCGGATAAAAATTTTCTTCAAAAAAAGGAATTTCTATGTATTTTTTTCATAATTTTGGAGGTTTGCTAAATTTTTAAACTGATTAATTGTAATTAACTTAAAGTCAATCTAAAATATAGTGTTGTGAAAACGATAAATCCACAAGAAAACTACGAATTGAGCAAAAAAGCCATCGGTTATGTCGACCGTAAAGATGCCAAACAGGCCGATTATGACCGCATCGGCTTTATGTCCGGACTGGAAACTCACCAACAACTGGCCACCAAAGAAAAACTGTTCTGCCATTGCCCGGCCGGTATTTTTCAAAAACCCGATGAGTACGATGCCGAACTGCTGCGTCACATGCGCCCTACCCTTTCCGAAATGGGAGGTTACGATGGCACTGCACTGATGGAGTTCAGAACCCGCAAGAACATCATCTATCGGATTTCTCACAAAACGGCCTGCACTTACGATGTGGACGATACTCCGCCCTTCCCCCTGAACCGGGAAGCTTTGCAGTACGCCTTGGAAATCGCACTGGCTTCCAAACTGAATATTGTAGGTGAAGTCCATGTGACCCGCAAACAGTATCTGGACGGATCGATTCCTACCGGATTCCAGCGTACGGCCATTTTGGGTGTAGAAGGTGAAATCCCATTGAAAAACAAGAAAGTACATCTTATACAACTCAGTGTGGAAGAAGATGCCTGCCGCGAAGTTTCCGATATCGGGCACACCCGCATCTACCGCACCGACCGCTTAGGTATGCCGCTGATTGAAACGGTGACGGCTCCCGAACTGATGAATCCGGACGAAGTCAAAGAAGCAGCTCAGTACATCCGCTTTCTCAACCGCAGCACCGGCCGCGTACGCACCGGCATAGGTGCCGGCCGTCAGGACGTCAATGTCAGCTGCAAAGGCGGCACCCGCATTGAAGTCAAAGGAGTTTCCCATACCAAATGGATTCCTGATGTAACGCATTACGAATGTTTCCGCCAATGGGCTTTGCTGGCCATCCGCGATCAATTGAACAAACGCATCCGCAAGGAAGATTGGAAAATGGGAGTACTCGAACTGGATCCCAAAAAATTCAAATTCTATTTCACCCCGATTACCGATGCCATCGGCCGAAAGGAAAAACTGTACGCTGTCAATTTGCCGAAATTCGCCGGACTGCTGTCCCACTTCTGCCAGCCGGGACGCCCCTTCTATGACGAATTTGCCAGCCGTTTGAAGGTCATCGCCTGCTTAGAGCGTCCGAACATGGCAACCAGCGAAGACATTGACGATGTAATCAGCGATCATGTATTTGACCAGGTGCGGGAAAAGATGGGTGCTTCCGTCGAAGATGCACAGATTATTTTCTGGGCTCCCGAAGATGACGTGAAAACCGCTTTGGAAACCATAGAGGAAAGGGCCCTCATGACCTTTGACGGCGTTCCCAACGAAACCCGAAAAGTCATGTACGATGCCACCACCATTTTCGAACGCGTATTACCGGGTGCCGACCGCATGTATCCGGATACCGACTCCGCTCCCATCCCATTGAGCAACGAATATATCGAAAGCCTCCGTCAAAACATTCCAGAGGAAGTAGCCGATCGCTATGCCCAATGCACGAAATGGAACATTCCGCAAGACTGCTTTGACTACATATTTACTTACAATCACTACCCTCGCATGAAACAGATTATCGAAGAATCGGGCGTCCCCGCCAAATTCGTCGGAACTTTCTTCGGCCACGTGCTCAAACATCTGCATGGACAATACGGAGAAATTCCTTTCTGCACTTGTCGCATCGTCAAGCTTTTCGCCTTCCTGAAAGACGAAAAAATCGATTTTGCCATCGCCAAGAAGATGCTGGACGTAATGTTTCAGGATCCCGAAATGGAATTTGCCGACATACTGACAGTACTGGGATACCAGAAAATATCCGAAAAGGAACTGATTGCCAAAGCCAGGGAATTGGCCAAAGCCGATTTTGTTCCGGTTCGGAAGAATGCCAAAGCATCCGATAAAGTCAACAGCCTCATGGGTGAACTCAGTCTGATCGGATTAGGCAATATGGATCTTGCCAAGCTGGCCAAAGAAATTTAATTTTTAACTCATCAAATCGAAAACAAGCATGGACGATAAAACATTTCAAGGCTACAAAGGAAGAGCCCTCGACATATTGAAAAAATACGATGTACACGTATGGGACAAAGCGGAAGTGGAAACCACTCGCGGCCACTTCAGCGGAAAAATCCTGCCCAGAGCCGAAAACACCGATGACCTTCACATTGTGCTGAAAGTCATCACCGGTTACAACATCGGTCTGGATGTAGAAACCATCACCTGCATGAAGGGCGAACGCGATCCGCAGCCCAACTTCAAGGTGCCCGAAAAGGAATTTCCCTACACACCGGGACTTCCTCACGTCAAATTGCTGGGTACCGGCGGAACCATCGCTTCCCGTTTGGATTACCGCACCGGAGCTGTGATTCCGGCTTTTTCACCGGGCGAATTGTTCGGTGCTGTACCCGAATTGGCCGACATCTGCAATTTGGACACGGAAAAGGTATTTGCCGTCTTCTCTGAAAACATGTCCCCGAAGGAATACATCGCTCTGGCAAAAAAAATCGGTGACGAAGTCAAAGCCGGTATTGAAGGCATCGTCATCGGCCATGGTACCGACACCCTGGCACACACAGCTACAGCACTGACCTATATGTGCCAGAACCTGCCAATGCCCGTCGTACTGGTCGGTTCACAGCGTTCCTCTGATCGCCCGAGTTCCGACGCTGCCCTGAACCTCATGCATGCCATGACAGCTGCCGGCCACGGAGACATTGCCGAAGTAATGGTCTGCATGTTCGGACCCACTTCCGATGAATATGGTTTTCTGCACCGCGGTACCCGCGTGCGCAAAATGCACTCCTCATACCGCTCGACCTTCCGTACCATCGGTGATACACCCTTGGCTACCATCAGCCGCAAAGACGGGGTTCAGCCTATCAAGGAAGAGTATAACCACCGCCGTAAAAACGCTGAACGCAAAGTGGAAATCATTACCGACCTGGAAAGCTATAAAGCCAGCATAGCTGCCAATGATCCCAATACCACCCGCATCGTCCCCACTTTCGACGACAGAGTGGCCATATTGTATTACTATCCGGGCATGAAACCGGATGTGCTTGAATCCCTGATTGACAAAGGCTACAAAGGCATCGTTTGGGACGGCACCGGATTGGGACACGTCAACAAGGGCATGTTTGAAGCCATACAGAAAGCCACAGATGCCGGTATTCACCAATACATGTGCGTACAGACCATTTGGGGATATACACATATGTTCGTGTACGACACCGGTCGCGACCTGATGGCAAGAGGTATCATTCCCGCCGACAACATGTTGGCTGAATCTGCCTACATCAAATTGGGATGGGCTTTGGGTCTGACCCACGACCGCGAAGAAGTCCGCAAACTGATGCTTACCCCTATCAACAGCGAAACCACACCGCGTGAACCTTATGATGGCTATCTCGTCTATCAGGGAGGCGTCCCCGAAGTGGAAGAATTCGTGCAAAAAGTACACAAATAGACACAATATTTATTGTAAAAATGATATAATACTATCTATATGAGCAAGAAATTCTTTTTGGTATGCCTGTGCATCTCCTTGTCCATGGGCGCGTTTGCCCAATCCGATACGCTGAACCGTACAGACAAGTATGGCAAAAAATACGGATATTGGAAAGTGTATGATAACAAGGTGCTTTCCTATGAAGGCCGGTTTTTCAATGGAGAACCTGTCGGCAAAATGGTCCATTATTATCCCAACGGGAAGATAAAGAGCATCTCCACCTACACCCTGAACTCACCCAAAGTCCCCTGCGTACTGTATCATGAGAACGGAGTAAAATCGGCAGAAGGATTGTTCATCAACAAGAAAAAAGACGGCAAATGGGTGTATTACAACACATCCGGCAAAGTCATTTCGGAAGAGAACTATACCAATTGCAAAAAAGATGGTGCTTTTCGCATGTATGCGCCGGAAACCGGTATCATTCTGGAAGAAGTCCAATGGAAAAACGGCGTCAGAGAAGGGACGTCCTTCAACAACTACACCAACGGACAGCTTCGCCTGAAAGTCAATTATAAAAATGACAAAATGGACGGAGCCTTTGAGAATTACTACGAAGATGGAAAACTGTGGACCAAAGGAAACTACAAAGAAGATTTCCGCAATGGAGAGTGGACAACTTACACTCCCAGTGGAAAAGAACTGATCGTTCTGACTCTGGACAAAGGAAAAACGGTGTCCATGTTGCTTGGATTCAACACAGGAAGTCAATGGATCAAATTGAATATCAATGCTATTGCCTATTTCTACCAAGGGCCTACGGACATCGTCATCTGTCTGAAAAACCAAAAGACCTTCCACATCATTGACGACCACCTGGTTGATATAGCCAAACGGGCAGGTGCTGAGTACTTTACTTTTGTCAATGAAAATGTTCTGACCTCTTACACTGCGATGAAGAAAGTCATTCCGACAGGCAACGAAGATGAAGAAGCCAAGATTATTCTGAGACCGGAGCCAGGTTTTGAAGTCATCTCCGACGGAGATTACTACAAACTGATCAAATGCCTGCTGAATAAGGAAGCACCCAAGGAAAATTAGACCACAATGTCTGCAAAAAAGGAAAAAATCCTCTTAGCGATGAGCGGCGGCGTCGACAGTACAGCTGCCGCTTGTCTCTTATTGGACGAAGGCTATGAAGTAATCGGACTGACTTTCCGCCCTCTGTATGATTCGGACGAAAGCGTTGTGGAAGATGCCCGGAAAGTATGCGGACGGTTTGGAATTCCCCACCACACATTAGAGATACAGGAAGATTTCGAGCGTTGCGTCATTTCGGATTTCATCAGCGAATACTTGCGGGGAAGAACACCCAATCCATGCGTGGTATGCAATTTTCACATCAAATGGGCCCGTTTGCTGAAAGCAGCTGATGAATTGGGATGCAGCCGCATGGCCACAGGCCACTATGCCCGGCTCGGCTTCGAAAATGGCCGCTATTTCATCCGCAAAGGTTGTGATCAGCAGAAAGACCAGAGCTACTTTCTTTGGAAACTGACTCAGGAACAGCTTTCGCGCACGCTCTTTCCATTGGGACAGCACAGCAAGGAAGAGTGCCGGAAAATCGCTCTGGACAATGGATTTGAGCAAATTTCCCAAAAACAGGAGAGCCAGGAAATCTGCTTTGTACCCCATGACGACTACCGGAGTTTCCTGCAGCAGCGGATCAAAGACTACAAAGAGCGCTTCCCGGCCGGAAACTTTCTGAATCCGGCGGGAGAAATCATCGGCAAACACGAAGGCTTTCCCAATTATACCATTGGACAACGCAAAGGCCTGCGCGTTGCATTCGGGAGTCCGAGATATGTCACCCGCATCGATGCGGCCAGCAACAGCGTCACGCTGGGAGAAAAAGAAGACCTTCTCTCTCTGGAAGCAAACATAGAACAGGTAAGTTTGCAAAAATACGCCTCCATAGATGAGGAGAAAGAATATTCCACCAAAATCCGCTATCGGAATGCCGGTCAAACCTCCCGGGTCCGAACTTCCGGCAATGGCCTGCAAATCTGTTTTTCCGAGGCAGTATCCGCAGTCACTCCGGGCCAATCCGCCGTTATCTACGAAGGAGACGACCTGGTCGCCGGGGGAATACTCCTATAATGGATTCATATTGCAACACATATAAGGAAATGCCTTTTTGATGCCGAAAAAGTCACAAAAAAACGGCCCAAAGGCGCATGATTTTTTCCCGACAATGGGACCCTTCTTTTCATAAAAACAGTAAATGATCTTAAAATCTGCATTTTAAAGACAGATGAAAAAAAGAAAATTTTTTCACACAAAACGAACGAACGTATCTCAAATTTATCTACTTTTGCAGTCTTGAAAAAGTCCGGGTGGTGGAATTGGTAGACACGCCACTTTGAGGGGGTGGTGGCCGAAAGGTCGTGCAAGTTCAAATCTTGTTCCGGACACTTTATCAAGCAGCTCCGATGGCGGAATTGGTAGACGCGCTACATTCAGGGTGTAGTGGGCGAACGCCCGTGCAAGTTCGACTCTTGTTCGGAGCACAAATTGGCAAAAGGTTGCGATCTTTTGCCAATTTTTGACTAAATTTTAACATTATTAACACATTATTCACAAAAACATCAGTAAAATGATCAACCAGTACGAAACCGTTTTCATTATGACTCCCGTTTTGTCTGAAGACCAGATGAAGGAAACGGTAAACAAGTTTGAGAAGTATATGCTCGACAATGGCTGCGAAATCGTGAACAGCGAAAACTGGGGCATGCGCAAATTGGCATATCCGATTGCCAAAAAAACTTCTGGATTCTACCAGCTGTTTGAATTCAAAGCAGAAGGTTCTTTCATTAAAAATCTGGAAGTCCAGTACAAACGTGACGAAAAAATCATCCGTTTCATGACCGTCACTCTGGACAAATACGCCATCCAGTACAATGAGAGAAGAAGACAAAACAGAGGTGAAAAGAAAACTAGTGTTAACGAATAAAATTTGCAGTTATGGCACAAGCAAATACTGATATCAAATATTTAACCCCTATCGCGGTAGATATTAAGAAAAAGAAATTTTGTCGTTTCAAGAAATTGGGCATCAAATACATTGACTACAAAGATGCACAGTATCTGACCCGTTTCATTAACGACCAGGGAAAAATCCTGCCGAGACGTTTGACCGGAACTTCCCTGAAATACCAGAAAAAAGTGGCTCAGGCCGTCAAGAGAGCAAGACAAATCGCTTTACTGCCTTTTGTTGGTGATAACTTAAAAGAAAACATGGGAGGAAATAAATAATGGAAATCATATTAAAAGAAGACGTTGTCAATTTGGGATACGCGGACGATATCGTAAACGTGAAGGACGGTTATGCCCGCAATTATTTGTTTCCTAACAAGCTGGCTATCCAGGCCACGGAATCCAACAAGAAAATTTTAGCCGAAAACATTCGTCAACGCAGCCGCAAGCTGGCTAAAATCAAAGCGGATGCTGAAGATTTGGCAAAATCACTGTCCAATGTAACCGTCAAATTGAATGTCAAAGCTACGGAAGACGGCACCATTTATGGCTCCGTAACCAATATCATGATTGCCGAAGCGTTGAAGGAAAACAACAATATCGACATTGACCGCAAGAAAATCGTGGTTGTCGATCAGCACATCAAGACCGTCGGTACTTACAAGGCCATGGTCAACCTGCACAAAGAAGTACATGTGGAACTTCCCGTTGAAGTGGTGGCTGCCGAATAATTACAGCAACGCCATGAAATAGAAAAGAGGGTTTGAAACCCTCTTTTTTTTTGCCCACACGCAGGCAAACGGACGTTTGAAGTTATCTCGCTTCTATCTGTTTCCCTGACGGTCCAGACGATTCAATGACTCTATAGCCGGTTCATAGGCTTCATCCAGGTGAAGTACATAGGAAAAATCCTGACGGGCGCTATTGTAATTTCCTTTGCATTCGAATGCCAGTCCCCGGTTGTATACAGCCTCAACAAACGTAGTATCCTGTTCTATGGCCTTGGTGAAACAAGAAATTGCTTCATCGTACCTTTCCATGCGCGTCATATAAATCCAGCCCATATTGTGCATGGCGAATTTATTCACCGGATCAATTTCTAATATTTTCTTATACTGACTAATAGCATTCTGATCATCATTGGTTTCCTGATAAAACATAGCCAAGTTATACAAAGTCTGCACATCCTCCGGACGGAGACGCAAGGCATTTTTGTATTGCTCAATAGCCAACGGATTATGTCTTAAATGATACAGATGCGCCAACTCCTCGTAAGCCTCGAAATATTGAGCATTCTGTTCTACAGCAGACATATAGGAACGGATGGCCGATACCGTATCTCCCTGTTCTCTGTACACCCACGCACGAATAAAATGAGCTTTTGGATTGTATGAATTGATTTCCAATACTTTTTTCAACAAATCCTCTGCCTCTTCGTAGCGCCGGTGCAAAAAATGGAATTCGGCCAATTTGAGATAGCCCTCCTCATTCTTATCATCCAAACGCAGCGCCTTGTTCAGCATGTCTTCGCACAAATCCATTTCTTTCATGGCGAAATACAAATCCGACAATTTGACGTAGTTGCCGGCATTTCCGGAATCCAGACGAATGGCTTTCAAAGCATTGTTCAACGCACTGTCCAGAAGATTCTTCCGGACAAAATAATCCGACAGATCCATGTAACGATCCGCATCTTTGGGATGCTTGCTGATTTCCTTGTAAAGACGTGCCAATTCTTCGTCCATGGAAGGCGTTCCAGCATTCTGCCGATGACAGGACAACAGGGATAAACAAAGTAACGAAATCAAAAACAGACTTTTGCGCATATATTCTTAGTTGTTAGATTCGTTGACAGCCTCTCGGATTTTGTCTTCCAACTCTTTCATCAGTTCGGGATTATCGGATACGACCTGCTTAGCGGATTCCCTTCCTTGCGCCAGCTTGGTATCGTTATACGAGAACCAGGAACCGCTTTTCTTGATTATGCCGTAATCAACGCCCAAATCCACTATTTCACCGGTTTTGGAAATACCTTCTCCATAGATGATATCGAATTCCGCCGTACGGAAGGGAGGAGCCACCTTGTTTTTGATGACTTTCACTTTGACATGGTTTCCGATGATATTTTCCCCGTCTTTGATCTGGGTCTGACGACGGATATCAATACGTACGGAAGCGTAAAACTTCAAGGCATTGCCTCCTGTCGTGGTTTCCGGATTTCCGAACATGACTCCGATTTTTTCACGCAACTGATTGATGAATATGCAGCAACAATTTGTTTTGCTGATGGTTGCCGTCAGTTTTCTCAGGGCTTGCGACATCAAACGGGCCTGAAGACCCATTTTGGAATCGCCCATTTCACCTTCGATTTCACTTTTTGGGGTCAATGCAGCCACAGAATCCACCACAATGATATCAATGGCACCCGAACGGATCAGGTTGTCGGCAATTTCCAAGGCCTGCTCTCCATTATCCGGTTGCGAAATCAACAGATTATTAATGTCTACACCCAATTTTTCCGCATAGAAACGGTCAAAGGCATGTTCCGCATCAATGAAGGCTGCTATCCCGCCGTTTTTTTGGGATTCCGCAATGGCATGCAGCGCCAGCGTCGTTTTACCGGAAGATTCCGGACCGAATATTTCAATGACCCTTCCCTTCGGCAGACCTCCCACACCGAGCGCCGTATCCAAGCCGACGGAACCGGTGGATATCACATCCATGGCTTCATGTGGAGTATCTCCCAGGCGCATGATAGAACCTTTGCCGTATATTTTCTCCAAACGCTCCAAAGTGGCGTTCAGCACTTCCATTTTTTTGTTGTCGTTATCGTTTGACATAGTTGATAATTTTAAATTTATACATATCGAAATGACAAAAACCCCTTTGCAGCCATCTCTTATCTGTTTCTATTTCTATTTCTAATTGCAATGGCATATTTCAGCCTGCAGCACCTCCTCCGAATCCGCATCGCACACAAATGCCAGGAAACTGCAGTTTTTCCAATTCCACAAGGATTTGCGATACAGGGAATAGGCATAAATGGCCGATTTTTCCTGCCCGAGCGCTCCGGATACATCCATCACGGTGCCCTCCAACGGACTGAGACTGGCACGCAGCATGTGGTTGTGCACATAGCTCGTATCCGTCGCCAAACCGTTTTTCTGAGGAGAAACGATACCATCTTCCAGCAACACCACATACAATCGCAAGTTCCGCTGCGTGGGCTGCAACAGGCTCACTTTCACGAACACGAAGGCCGAATCCGGATACATATCCACAGCCGTATCCCTGATCTGCAGACCGACTTCCGGAGCCGTACGCGCCAAGGCTGCCATTTTCGCTTTCCAGGTCGTATAGTTCTGAAGAATTTTTCCGTCTATTTTCTGACGGTTTATCATACCGCAAGGATAGTTGGTTACAGAGAAATACGTGGCCAGATATTTGCCCAGGTCCGTACGGAAATCGGCCTTAAACAGTCCGTCTTCCGGTTCGGCATTGCTTCCGCTATGGATAGCCATGCAAATCAGACTGTCACCCATCGTCTCCTGCATTTCCTGAATAATCAGATGGCCCTTGGGACAATTGATGCAGGTATGACCCGTGAATTCTTCAAACAGGTACTTCCGCATAAAATCGGTCTTTTCCTCAAAAGTGACAGTGTCCACACTGACCTTTTGCATTCCTTCCCTGAAAGGCTCTTCAATCTTGTCGCACTGTGCGAACAAAAAGACAGCCGCCAATGCGTAAAACAAACTATGTATCCTCTTCATATCTTCTTTGCTTTTAAAAACTGGTTACCACCTGCAGACTCATTCCGTAAGAAGCGGGCACCTGACGACAGACACCGCCTACGCACAATATTCCTTCATACTGCTTGCCGAATCCCAGCGTCACCTTGGTTGATTTATACACAAAGGATCCGCTCAGATTATAGTAATGAACCTGTTTTTCCTTCACTGGATTACCGTAATTCCAACGGTCCAGAACGGAAACAAACCATTTGGGAGCGATGGTGTATTCCAATTGAGCATAAGCCCAATTACCGTCATCCTGCTTGGTTGACATATGCTGCAATTCCATACGGATGGCATTTTTATTGTCAATTTTATAGGTCAGATCGCCTATCACAGTATGAGCAACCACATTGGGAGACACATGACCTTCCATTACTTCCATATTGTAATTGAGATAAACATAGCTCATGATCAATTTCCAACTCTTGTTGAACTTATGTCCGATCTCTATGTTGAAATCCTCAAAATACAAATCACCCGTGCCGAAAAAAGGAGCGGTATAGCCTAACGTTCCACCCATAGAACCTCCGTTTTCAAGCACTTCAGGCAGAGTATCTTTTCTGATTCCATGTATTCGTGAATAATTGAGCGCAATATCAGTTCCATACTTTCCTCCCAACAGGGTCTTTTTCGGAATCTTATACTGCACCTCCGCCTGAAAACCGGTTTGTCCCAAAGCCTGAGACGAATAGGCATACATGGAAGAGAGGGCATAGGTATGTTCCTTGGTCAGCGTAGGAATATAATTGACCATATAGTTGTTGGAAACAGCCGAGCGATTGCTGCGCAGATCGAAATTGTCCGTACGCAACGCCGTCAGGTACACTCCCAGACCTTTTTTGGCATAGGAAGCCGTCAGCAACAGGGCATTGCCCGGTTTGTAGATCATATCGTTCAACGCGATGGGATCATTGAATTTATAAGCATATTCCCCGTTCAGGCTGAAATGACGGTAACCCACGTTGGCCCGGGCCGCAAAGGCTGCCACATTTTCCGGCAAACGGTATTCGGGATCCTTGTCAGCCTCATACTTACTGACAAAACTTCCTCCTGCCCCCAAGCGCCAATCCGTTTCATCCAATTTGGAAAACATTTCATTGAAAGACAAATCTGCGTCCAAACCCCGAACCTGTCCGCTATATTCAAACAAATTCCGCTGTTTGCCTATAACGCCCGTCAAAGTGATGCCTCTGAAAGGCTGAGCCTTGATTTTTACTCCCCGGGTAGCATTGTCGAACCCCAGATTCCTGTCTTCATAGGAACGATACAGCAGACCGCTTCCGAATTGTTCATAGAAACTGCCCAGCACCACTTCGAAATTCTCATGCCTATAAGAAAAATAGTAATAGGGAATGCCTTCTCCCACATATCCGAGTTTTTCAAAATCAATCAGAGGATGAGCGTAATACTCGTACCTCAAACCGGCTGAAAAACCTCCGTTGGAATAGTTGATATTGGCAAATGTATTGGTTCTGACTCTGTCTTTCACCTTGTCTGCACCGATGATGCTGTCTTCTATGTAGTACTGCGCATTCATCTGAATATTGCCGCTGACTTTGGCATTGCTCAAAAATGACTGAGCATGCGTTGCCGACATGCCGGAAAGCACGACGGCAAACAGTATAATTCGTTTGTTTGATTTCATCTGGTGTGTTTATTTTTCCTGTTTTTGGAGAATTTCCCTCACCTTTTCAATGTACTCCTGTTCTACACCGGGTGCATAAGAAGCGTGCTGATACACAATTTCCTTATTGGCGTTCAAGACAAAAGTATGCGGAATGTCACCAACGTTCATGGCACGTTTGAAATCCGAATTCTCATCCAGCAATATTTCGTAATCCCAGGACTGTCCGCTAACCAGAGGAGCGACTTTTCCACTGGAACGACTGTCATCAATGGATACGGCATATATTTTCACTCCGGTTTCTTCCTGCCACTCTTCATAACTTTCCGCAATGGTTTTCAATTCCACCATGCATGGTTTGCACCAAGTAGCAAAAAAACAGATGATTACAGGTTTTCCCTCGTTATCGATGTCTGCTGTATTGAATTTTTTACCATCCAATGTCTTCACATTCACGGAAGGAAGAGGAAGCACGGCTTCCTGTTGGGCATACACCCCACACGCAAACAAGCTGAGCAACATTAAAATTCCTAATTTTTTCATGATTCAGTAAAATAATGATTCAACATATGATTTTGCTTTGCAAAAGTACAAAAAATATGCATTTCCCATATATCTTTCCATTTTTTTTATGCACGTTGTGCTATTTCTTCTTTCCTTTTCATTTCCCGAGAGGCCGAAACAGAGAAGGGAAGCACAATGAAAAAGGTCAGCAGATCGGCCAAACCCTGGGTCGCCATCAGACCATTCAATCCGAAAAACAAAGGTACCACATACAATATGGGCAAAAAACACAAACCCTGACGGCACATTCCGAGCAAAGTCGCCTTGACTACCTGTCCTGTCGTCTGGAAAAGCATATTGGTTATTGTACTGAGTCCGACCAGCGGGAAAACGGCACATTGCCAGCGCAACACCTTCACTCCGATAACAATCAGATTCGGATCTTCGGCCCGAAAAAAACGGATCAGGGAAGCCGAAAAACCGAATCCGACCACTGCCATCACAGACAGCAGTACCGTTGCCAAACGAATGCTGAACAGATAGGAATCCCTTACCCTTCCGTATCTGCGAGCACCGTAATTGAAACCACATACCGGCTGAAAGCCCTGACCGAGACCCAAAATAGCCGAAAAAGCGAACATCATAATCCGGGAAACCACTGCAAATGCGGCAATGGTGGAAGATTCCAGTCCTGGTTGCGCATACACGGCGGCTGCCCGATTCAGACAGACAGTGGACAGACAGATCAGACCCTGACGACACAAGGACGGAAGCCCTCCTCGTACTATTTCCTTATAAAAAAATAAGTTAGGAGTGAAATTCCGAATCCGGATATGCACATTTCCTTCTCTGCAGGTTCCCAAAAACAACAGCAGCCAGGAAAACACCTGACTGCATAATGTGGCAGCTGATGCGCCTGATACGCCCCAGCCGAACACAAAGATGAAGAGAGGGTCCAGAAAAATATTCAATATGGCACCGGATACCAGCCCCACCATGGCGTACTGGGCACTTCCCTGTAGACGCAACTGGTTGTTCATCACCAGGCACGACATCATGAAAGGAGTAGCAATCAGAATGTAACGGAGATAATTTTCGGAATATACACTTATCCCGGCAGTGGCTCCCAAAAGCCTGGAAAGTTGAGGGAGAAAACAGAGACCGGATACTCCGGCGAGCAGGCCTATCAGAAAAGCCGTACCGAATCCCGTAGCCGCCATTTTTTCCGCATGACGGGCATTACGGCCGCCCAAAGCCCTGGAAATGAAATTTCCTGATCCGTGACCGCAAAAGAATCCGAAAGCCTGGATGAAGGTCATATAGGCAAATACGACACCCACTCCAGCCGTAGCTTCTGTACTCAGATGTCCGACATAGGCCGCGTCCACCACATTGTATATAGCCGTCACCATCATGCTGATAATGGTAGGGACCGCCATCTTCAGCACCAGTTTTTTAATCGGAGCCTGCGTCATCATCGCGAATTTTTCATCGCGTTTTTGTTCATCTCTCGTCATCATCTGCTTCTATATCTGAAAATTGAGAATGATCTTCAAATCCTTGCACAGCCAAACGTATCTTTTCCGATCCATACCGGGCATTCAGGCGGTCCGTTGCCTGCATGAGTTTTTTCTTTTTCTGACCATCCGACGGATCGAATATTCCCAACTGGATACGATCGTCTTCCGTGATATTGGAAAGCAACACCCCAGCCCGCTTGTATTGATAACCAGGACGGTAAATGCTGTGCAACAGCCGGAGAACGACTTCCACCAACACCATGGGATCGGCCGTGGGAGTCATCAGATTTTCCGTTGCCTTGTTTCCGTATTGTTCCAAATCTTCTCTGTGCCGGTTCGTCACTATGAAACAGGTGACACTCCTGCATACAGAATGCTGTTCTCTCAACTTGGCAGCACAGGCACAGGCGTAATTGCTGACTTTCTCCTGCAGTACCCGCTCATCCGTCACCATGAAGGGAAAAGTGCGAGTTTGCATGATGCTGCGTTGACGGATCTGGTTTTCGATGGTGATGCAAGGAATTCCCTGCAACTCTTTCCAGGTATGCTGTCCTGACAATGACATCTGGCGGAGAATGAAATCTTCCTTTTTCTGCACAAAATCCCAGGCAGTCCGGATTCCGTAATAACTCATTTTCTTTCGATACGCTCTCCCTATACCCCAAACCTCTTCAATCGGAATATGGCGCAAGGCAGATTCGCGTTGCTCAGGTTCAATGATGCAGATGCCGTGATATCCGTCATAATGCTTCGCATACCAGGTAGCCGTCTTGGCCAGAGTATACGTTTGAGAGCAACCGCAACTGACAGGTATACGGACTGATTCCCAGATGCAGTTTTTCACTTTTTCCACATACAACCGCACCTCTTCGGCTCCTTCAATGGGAATTCTGCCGAAAAATTCATCTACAGAATAGGGAATGAACTGTTGCAATATATCCTGCTCTTTTACCGCTTTCATCAGGCGGGATGACACATCTCTATATTTTTTTAGATTTGAATGAAATACGCTGACATTATTCATTTTCAACGCATCTTTCACTTTAAATACAGGATCTCCCCTCTTCAGCCCCAACTGTTTTGCTTCCTTGGAAAGTGCCAGCAGTATCCCGCTGTTTCCCACAGTAGTACTGGCTACGACCACCGGCTTCCCGAACAACTCGGGATGCTCGCTCAGTTCGCAACTGACATAAAAAGCGTTACAGTCCACATGGACAATCATGCGTATATCAGATCAAAAATATCGTTCCATATTTCCGCATCCTCATCGGACGCTTTCCAATGCGGTCTTTCAGAAAGATCAGCATTTTTCAGGCATTCCTTTATCTCCTCAATAACGGACAGCCTCAGGCAATCCGTAGCTATTTCCACTCCCCGTATTTTGTGGGAAGCCTCATCCACATCCAAATCTATTTCCACTTCTCCCCAAGCGAAACTCCCTTTCTGCCTGGCATGAAACTGGCGCCACTTCCCGTACAGAAAATCCTCATCGGCAAAACACCGTGCCTGTTCCTTCACAGCTTCCGTACATATTTCCTCAAACGAACGGATACGGGGTTCTTCTCCATAAACGCTGCCCAAAGATGCAATCAGGGGCGGTATGATATTGTCGGAAGTAATATCCGCCCATTCGGACAGATTGACCACCCGGCTTTCCACCGATGCAATTCCGTGCTTGTGCAATTTGGCCGGTTTCGGTTTCAAATACCGCTGGAGTCTGTCCATGTCCGTACGTATCAGTATGGTTCCGTGATGCAGACGGTTTTGCTTTCCAACAGAAAAAGCATTGCCGGAAAATTTGCGGCCTTCGCACAACACGTCATTACGTCCGGAAATTTCTGTCCTCAGCCCGAAACTTTCCACCGCCTTTTGCAGTACGGAAAACTGCCTGGCCTGATCATAGCGCTGATGTCCGGCCACAAAAGAAAAATTCAGATTGCCCAGATCGTGGTATACAGCTCCGCCTCCGGTCATCCGACGCATCAGGTATCCTCCGTCTTTCAACAGACAATCCACGTTGCATTCCGCGTACGGATTCTGGTTCAATCCTATGACCACCGTCTGGCGATTTTTCCAGAGATACATCACTACCGTATCTGACGGATTGTTTGCAACCAAAGCCTGTTCTACCGCCAAATTGAGATAGGGTACCGATTGATTGCTGATAATGACTTCCAAAGACATAACGTTCCCGTTTTTTGCTTTTACTCAAATTTTTACAAAAAAAAACAAGCGGATAAATCCATCTGCAAATGTACTCATTTTTAGGACACGGGAAAGGCATCTTCAAGTTTTTGTAAAAAAGACATGGAACGAATCCATTAATTGACTATCTTTGCGCTGGTTTAATTCGGGTGTACGCATCCGCTTTTTTTAATTGTTAAATCCTTGCAATATGTACATATTAGGTGTTATAGGTGGTTGGGAAATCATTGTCATCCTGCTGGTTGTCTTGCTGCTTTTCGGTGGCAAAAAGATTCCCGAATTGATGAAAGGACTCGGAAAAGGCGTCCGGGAATACAAAAAAGCCGCCAATGAAGTGGAAGAAGAAATCCATTCCATCGTAAATGAAGACAAGACAACGGAAGAAAAAAAATCAAACCCTACCGATTCGGACAAGATGTAACAGCATATATGCCCGAACAGAAACAGAATTTTATGAAACCTTTCGAAAAAGACACCATTTCCGTTTTTGAGCATTCCTGGCAAATCATAGCCAATCCGAATGCCCTGTCCAACTCCTGTTACAAACACTGGGAAGAAATCGCATCCAAACTGGATGAATTGCAGCTGGACTACCAATTCCACATAACCGAAGAAACGGAAAAAGCACGAAAACTGGTTATTGACCTTTGCCAAAAAGGGCACAAATACATCATGGCTATGGGTGGAGACGGTACCGTCAACCAGATAGTAAATGCCATTCTTTCGTCCGGAGTTCCGACAGAAGATATCTATCTGGCCGTACTCCCATTGGGAACAGGCAACGACTGGTGTCGCACCCACAACTACCCGCGACCACCTTTGGAATCCATCAACATATTCCTCAGAGGACAATTCGTCCGACACGATGTCGGCTTTGTGGAATGCATACAGGAGGGGAAAGTCACCTCTTCCCATTATTTCATCAACATTGCAGGATTCGGATTTGATGCGGCCATCATCCACAAGACAGCCCATGCCAAATCCCGCAACAACAACAAAGGCATTTATCTGCTGACCCTGCTGAAAGTCCTGTTCTCCCACCAATCCCAACGCATACACATACGCACGGAACGGGAGGACATAGAGGAAGATATATTTTCCATAGCCGTCGGCAACGGCAAATACAACGGCAACGGCATGATGCAGGTACCCATGGCTGATCCTACCGATGGAAAATTCCACATCATGCGACTGCGTTCCATACATCCCCTCCAGGTAATCAAAAACATCAAAAACCTGTATAAAGGACATTTGGAACAACTTCCGGAAATCACCTATTCGGAAGCATCCGACATCTATATCGAATGCAGTCCCCACACCCTGGGAGAAATAGAAGGAGACACCCTTCCCACCGCAGACTACCATATTACCATTCTGCCAGGAAAATTGCACATACTCACCGGACGCTAAATTATACATCATGAAAACCGATTTGTCTGTAAATATACACCAACTTCACTTGCAAAACCCTGTACTTACCGCATCCGGAACTTTCGGGTACGGGGAAGAATTCGAAGATTTCATCGATTTGAACCGATTGGGGGGCATTATCGTAAAAGGGACCACGCTGAATCCGCGGGACGGAAACCCCTACCCTCGCATGGCGGAAACCCCATCCGGCATGCTGAATGCCGTGGGACTGCAAAATAAGGGTGTGGATTACTTCATCTCCACCATTTATCCGAAAATCAGAGATTATAAAACCAATATCCTGGTGAATGTATCCGGTTCCACCGTAGATGACTATGTGGCAACTGCTGAAAAAATCGATGCTTTAGAGGATATTCCTGCCATTGAACTGAACATTTCCTGTCCCAACGTCAAAGCGGGTGGAATGGCTTTCGGCACCTCCTGCAGCGAAGCGGAAAAAGTGGTTTCGGCCGTCCGGAAAGCATACCACAAAACCCTCATTGTAAAACTTTCTCCAAATGTGACCGATATCTCCTCCATCGCCAAGGCGGTAGAAGCTGCCGGTGCCGATTCGGTATCCCTCATCAATACCTTGCTGGGCATGGCCATCAATGCCGAGACACAGCGACCCGTTCTCTCCACTATTACCGGAGGCCTGTCCGGTGCCTGTGTCAAACCCATTGCACTCCGCATGGTATGGCAGGTCCATCAAGCTGTACGCATCCCCATTATCGGATTGGGAGGCATCATGACAGCTACCGATGCCATTGAATTCCTTCTGGCCGGAGCTTCCGCCATTGAAATAGGCACTGCCAACTTCATTGACCCCAGAACCAGCATACAGGTGATGGAAGGAATAAAGGAATATCTGGAACGCAAGCACATCGCTTCCGTCAAAGACCTTATCGGACAATTGAAAACAGACGGAAATGATCGCCTTTGAAACATACACTTTGGCAAACGGACTGCGGGTACTGCTGCATTGCGATGAAAGCACACCTGTTGCCGCAGTCAACATTGCATACGATGTGGGATCCCGAGACGAAGATCCGGAACATACCGGCTTCGCTCATCTGTTTGAACATCTGATGTTCGGCGGATCCAAAAACATTCCCGACTTCGACACCCGCCTGCAGAAAGTCGGAGGTGAAAACAATGCCTTCACCAATACCGATTTGACGGATTACTACCTCACCGTGCCTGTCGCCAATCTGGAAACAGCTCTATGGCTGGAATCCGATCGTATGAACGAACTGGCTTTTTCAACAGAAAGTCTTGAAATACAAAGACAGGTAGTCATTGAGGAATTCAAGCAAAACTATCTCAACCAACCATACGGAGACGTCGCTTTACTGCTGAAACCCCTGGCATACCATATCCACCCCTACCAATGGAATCCGATTGGAAAAGACACCCGTTCCATAGCTGAAGCCAGCATGGAAGAAGTCAAAGATTTCTTTTACCGTTTTTACCGGCCAAACAATGCCGTACTGACTATTGCCGGAAATTTGGAAGTGACAAAGGTAAAGGACCTCGTTCAAAAATGGTTCGGGGATATTCCGAAAGGGGAGCCGAATCGCCGCCACCTTCCCAAGGAACCGGAACAGACGAAAGCCCGTTTCCTGCAGGTGGAAAGAGATGTGCCCAATGATTTGCTAGTCAAGGCCTATCATACCTGCAAACGATCCGACGATGCTTTTTACCCAAGCGATATGATATCCGACATCCTCTCCAATGGAAAGTCATCACGCCTGCAGCAGAGACTGGTGGAACAAAAGCGGATTTTCTCCGATATATCGGCCTACGTGACGGGAACCTTTGATGAAGGACTGTTCGTTATTTCAGGAAATCCGAACGAGGGAGTATCCTTGGACACCGCAGACCGGGCCTTGCAAGAAGAATTGCAATTGCTGTGTGACAACCCTGTACAGGAAGAAGAACTGCAAAAAATCAAGAACAAAATACAGACCCTACTATATTATGCCGATCTGCAAGTGCAGGACAAGGCCATGAACCTGGGCATATTCGAACTTCTGGATACGGCGGAACGCTACCTTTGGGAAGAAAAACTGTATCAAAAAGTTTCTGCTCAACAAATACAGGAAACCTGTAGAAAATTATTCACCGTTGAAAACAGTTCAACACTGTATTACAAATCAATAAAGAAATAAAGCTACGCATTAACGGCTTTCAGACTCAAATCCAGACTGCGTACGGAGTGAGTGATGGC
>JAZLLH010000067.1:0-2312 GCA_045598025.1 Bacteroidales bacterium
TCTTCACTCGCGGTGATATACGGAGTGGACCGTATCGAAAAGATCTGATAATTACATAATAGGCAGAAGCACGCTGTTCATTCGGACGGCGTGTTTTTCAGTGCATAGAAAAACAAAAGGAGGTGCCGCTTATGGCGACAAGAGGGCGAAAGCCCAAACCGACAGCGCTGAAGATACTGGAAGGCAATCCCGGAAAACGTCCGCTCAATGAGCATGAGCCGGTGCCGCCGAAACAGCAAATAAAATGTCCGACATGGCTGGAACCGGAAGCCAAAAAAGAATGGAGACGGTTGGCGCCGTCACTGGAATCAATGGGCGTGTTGACAACAGCAGATCAGACGGCTTTTGCCGGCTACTGCCAGGCATATGCCCGGTGGAAAGAGGCAGAAGAGTTCATATCCCAACATGGATCTATTTTCCAGACGCCTTCCGGATATGTGCAGCAGGTCCCGCAGGTATCCATTGCCCAGCAGAACCTGAAAATCATGCAGAGCTTCTGCTCTGAGTTCGGACTTACACCGGCCACTCGCAGCCGCATCATTGTAAACAGTGGTGAAGGCAAGGGCGACGATGACGATTTGATGGAACAATTGCTCCGGGTGGTGAAATGAAAGAACTGAAACGAAACAGCTATCAATACGAGGACGGCGGCCGAACATGCCGTTTTTTCTTTACGGGCGGCGGTTCGTTTATCGTGGATGCCTCGGACTTCCATGAGGTCGCAGAACGTTATTGGCAGTTAGGAAAGCGAGGGTATCCTGTTTTTCGCACCAGTCGGAAAAGTGAAGGCGGAGCGCGGAACATTACGCTTCACACACTGCTCATGTGTGGAACGCCCGGATATGATGTGGACCATATCAACGGTGACAAAATGGACAACTGCAGATGCAATCTTCGCCTCTGTACCCATCAGCAGAATATGTTCAACCAGAGACTTCGTAACACAAACAGCAGCGGATACACCGGTGTCAGTTACTCCAAAGCAATGCGAAAATTCGAATCTTACATCCACAAGGACGGGCACAAGATGACTATTGGATACTTCGATGACCCGCTTGAGGCTGCAAAGGCACGGGACAGGACTGCAAAAGCGCTGTTTGGCGTTTATGCCCGTATGAATGTTCTGAACCAATAAATGGAAACGAGGTGACAAGAGCATGGCTGGAGAAAAATACATACATGAAGTGACTCGGTTCATGCTAAACTCCTCCCATTATGATGAACGGAAGGCCGACTTCGCCGTGAACTTTATACAGTGTCTTTCCCATACAAAAGGCGTGTGGTCCGGTAAGCCGTTTGAACTGCTGCCATGGCAGGAGCAAATCGTGCGGGATTTGTTTGGAGTGATGAAGCCGAACGGTTACAGGCAGTTCAATACGGCTTATATTGAAATTCCGAAGAAGAATGGAAAGAGCGAGCTCGCAGCCGCGGTGGCGCTGCTGCTCACCTGCGGTGACAGAGAGGAACGCGCTGAAGTATACGGATGCGCGTCCGATCGACAGCAGGCGTCTATCGTATTTGATGTA
The DNA here is from genome assembly GCA_045598025.1 of Bacteroidales bacterium. GTDB lineage: Bacteria > Bacteroidota > Bacteroidia > Bacteroidales > WCHB1-69 > UBA1195. Next base: position 1,527 of record JAZLLH010000067.1, read on the forward strand.
GCCGCCGACATGGTGCGAATGTGCCCTGCGTTGGCGAAGCGTGTCAAAATTATCGCCTCTCAGAAGCGTATTGTATTCTATCCCACCAACAGTTTTTATCAGGTGCTTTCCGCCGATGCGTACTCAAAGCACGGTTTCAATGTGCACGGAGTCGTATATGACGAGCTGCACAGCGCTCCGGACCGAAAACTCTTTGATGTTATGACCAAAGGATCCGGAGACGCCAGAACACAGCCGCTGTACTTTCTCATCACAACGGCAGGTACCGACATCAACAGCATCTGCTACGAGATGCACATGAAAGCTAAGGATATCCTGGAGGGCCGCAAACATGACCCTACATTCTATCCGGTCATATATGGTGCAGATGAAAATGATGATTGGACGAGTCCTGAAGTGTGGAAGAAGGCCAATCCGTCTCTGGGCATTACCATTGCGATGGAGAAGGCACAGGCAGCTTGCCAATCCGCGTTAGAGAACCCGGCAGAGGAAAATACCTTCCGCCAGCTGAGGCTCGATCAATGGGTCAAGCAGTCTGTCCGCTGGATGCCCATGCACAAATGGGACGAGTGCGGAGGGAATATTGATTTGTATGAACTGGAAGGCCGCGCCTGCTATGCCGGGCTGGACCTTTCATCCACAACGGACCTGACCACCTTCGTGCTTGTGTTCCCGCCGTCCGATGACGGAGAACCGTACACAGTGCTTCCGTTCTACTGGCTGCCGGAAGAGACGCTGCCGCTGCGTGTGCGGCGCGACCATGTTATGTACGATGTGTGGGAAAAA
>JAZLLH010000068.1:0-71382 GCA_045598025.1 Bacteroidales bacterium
ATCCTCCTACTCCAAAGACGAACTGTATTTCTATGACCAATATTGGGACAGCATCAGTTGCGAGGTTACCCTGGTCAACGACGGCTTCCGCAAAGGCGAAGCCAAAGGACTCGAACAGGGAATGGAGCAGGGTTTGCAACAAGGATTGCAACAAGGATTGCAACAGGGATTGCAACAGGGATTGCAACAGGGATTGCAACAGGGATTGCAACAGGGACGTACAGAAGGTTGGCAGCAGGGACTAGAAAAAGGCGAAGCCATCGGACTGGAAAAAGGCGAAGCCATCGGATTGAAAAAAGGAGTGCTGCTGATAGCCCGCAGCATGAAAGCCAAAAATTTCCCGGTGGAAACCATCATACAGGCCACCGGTCTGAGTACCGCGGAAATAGAGGCACTATAAACGCAATACAATTTTTTGATTCGTCATACGTTTTCCTTTTTTGTGCGGATGCACGAATATAAAGTATAAAAATAAATCTGTAAATCAATAAGAATATGTTGGAACAGAAAATCAACGACGGTATCAAGCAGGCCATGCTGGCCAAAGAAAAGGACAAACTGAGCGCACTCCGCGCCATCAAATCCGAACTGTTGCTGCTCAAAGCAGACAATCCCGGTGCGGAAATCACCGAAGAAATGGAGGTCAAAATGCTGCAGCGCATGGTCAAGCAGCGCAAAGAATCTGCCGAAACATATCAGGCCCAGGGCCGCGAAGACCTGAGCAAGGAAGAAAAGCAGCAGATGGATGTCATTTCGGCTTTCCTGCCTGCACAGCTCTCGGGTGAAGAAGTGCACAAAGCCATCAGCGACCTCATTGCCAAAAGCGGCGTGAGCGACATCAAAGGCATGGGGAAAATCATAGGAATGGCATCCAAAGTTCTGGCCGGAAAGACCGACAACAAGCAGATTGCCGACGTAGTAAAAAAACTGCTGTCCAAATAAATTCCATTCAAAGACACACGCCATGCCCGACTTGAAACAATGGCTTCCCACCACAAAGAAGGAATTGGAAATCCGTCATTGGGAAGAAGTGGACGTCATTCTCATCAGCGGAGATGCCTACGTGGATCATCCCTCTTTCGGACACGCCGTCATCGGCCGGCTTATCGAGCATGAAGGATTCCGCGTAGCCATCCTACCCCAACCGAATTGGAGGGACGACCTGCGGGACTTCAAAAAGTTGGGAAAGCCCCGATTGTTTTTCGGCATTACATCCGGAGCCATGGATTCCATGGTAAACCATTACACCGCACTGAAGCGCCTGCGTTCCACTGATGCCTACACCGCCGGTGGAATATCGGGTTTTCGCCCAGACTACGCAGTCAGGGAATACAGCCGCATCGTCCGCAAACTGTTTCCGGACAGTCTGATTGTCATCGGTGGCATCGAAGCTTCTCTGCGGCGTTTTACCCACTATGACTACTGGTCAGACAGTCTGATGCCCTCCATTTTGGCGGAAAGCGGAGCGGATATACTGTCCTACGGCATGGGGGAAAAACCGACACTGGCCCTGCTGGAGGTATTCAAAAAAAATCCGCATCCCGTCCCTGAAGATTTCAGAGATATACCGCAGATTGCCTATCTCAGCCGAGAAAAACCCGACAGGAATCAGATGATAGAACTTCCCTCACATGAAGAATGCATGCATTCCAAACGGAAATTCGCCACTGCGTTCCATCAGATGGAAACAGCCTCCAACCAGTTGCATCCACCCACCCTCATACAGGAGGTAAACGGAAAATACGTTATCGTCAATCCTCCGGCTGAAGCACTCAGCGAAGCCGAGCTGGACGCGGTCTACGACCTGCCCTTCACCAGACAGCCCCACCCCCGCTACGAAAAACGCGGGGAAATTCCGGCCTTTCGGATGATCAATTGTTCCGTCAACATTCACCGGGGATGTTTCGGAGGATGCAGTTTCTGCACTATATCGGCCCACCAGGGAAAACACATTGTCAGTCGAAGCGAAGCCTCCATTCTGCGGGAAGTGGAAACCATCACACACATGCCATATTTCAAAGGACACATTACCGATCTGGGCGGTCCTTCGGCCAACATGTACCGCGCCCATGGGAAAAAGCAGCAGGCCTGTGAAAAATGCTCCCGCCCATCCTGCATTTACCCGCAGATTTGTCCCAACCTGCATTTCGATCACCGGCCCATGACCGAACTCTACCGCAAGGCCGCTTCCATTCCTGGGGTAAAAAAAGTCACCATCGGCAGTGGTGTCCGTACCGACATGATCGAAAGAGCCAATACAGTACAGTACCGGGAATTCCACCTGGCTGAATACGCCGAGCAACTGATTGCCGAGCATGTGTCCGGACGTCTGAAAGTGGCTCCGGAACACACTGAAGACCATGTACTGGAACAAATGCGCAAACCGGTCTACTCTGTTTTTCTCCAATTCAAAAAACGCTTTGACGAGACCAACCGACGCCATCATTTAAATCAGCAACTGATTCCCTATTTCATTTCCAGCCATCCGGGCTGCCGTTTGCACGACATGCAGTTGCTGTCGGCAAAAATGAAGGAAATCTCCTATCATCCGGAACAAGTGCAGGATTTTACACCCACGCCCATGACGCGATCCTCCGTCATGTTCTACACCGGACTGATACCGGAAACCCTGGAGCCCCTGTTCTGCGAACGGGATCTAAACCGGAAAAGACAGCAGAATCAATGTTTCTTCCACATAGGGAATAAAGGCCGAAATTCACCGGGGCCAGTTTAAAAAAAACGGAAAATAAAAGAGAAGTAAACATAAAAACATACTACTTTTGCAGCGAATTTTCTTATATATTGTATAGGGATTTCAAAATTAAAGTAAATTGGTATTATTTGTTTTAATTAAATTACGAACCATGAAAAAATTATTTATCGCACTCGCACTTACGGCCTTTTGCACCACTTTCGTGCAGGCTCAGGACTTCCGCTACGGAGTCAAGGCCGGTCTGAACTTGTCAGCACAAAGTTCCGATGTTCACAGTGAAAATCTCAAGCACCCCTTCGCCATCGGTGGAAACGGAGCCATTTTCGGTGAATATTTCCTCAATCAGGACATGAGTCTGGCTGCCGAACTGCAATATTCCCTACAGGGACGTCACGACAAATATCCCGAAAAACACGGAAATTATGTATACACCCAGCTGACGCATTACATTAATGTGCCTGTACTTTTCAATTATTACCTGGTAGATGGCAAATTGGATCTTCAGGCCGGTCCTCAGTTCGGTTTCTGCCTGGGAGGAAAGGAAATTGTAAAATACAAGACGGGAAATGCCTCCGGCAATTCCAACACCAAAATGGTGAAAGATGCCTACAATGTATTTGATTTCGCCATTGTGGCAGGTGCCAACTGGTTTTTCACCGACAATTTCTTCGTTGGAGCCCGCTATCAGTTCGGAATCACCAACAGTCTGAATGCCTATCGTTTGCAGACACATGCCTTCGAACCGTTCAATTCCAAAAACCGTATCATCACCGTCAACGTGGGTTACCGCTTCTAAGTGGCTCGGTTTTTGCAGGAAGGCGTCTACGAATTTAAGAAATATTAGACATAAGGAAAATAATTCAACTAAATTTTTAATCTAAATCAAAAAAAGTATGAAAAAATTATTTTTGACCCTTGCTGTCATTTTTGCAGGCAGCTCCATTGCCAACGCTCAACTGTTCATTGGTGGTCAACTCAGTGTCGGTTCTTTATCCAGCGACAAAGCTACCGAAATCGTCACTACTCCCTCTGAAACCATCACCACCGACTACAATCCCAGCCACACTTTCAGCTTCGGCATTGCCCCCAAAGTCGGCTACATGCTGAACGACAAAATGGCCATCGGTGCTTTCGTAGGTTTCGACATGGTTACCATGAAAGATCCTTACGACAACTACAGAGTGTTTGATGCCGAAGGCACCCACAAATATACCAACTTCGGTGGTGGAGTATTTTTCCGTTATTATCTGATCAATGGTGAAAAATTCAGTCTCTATGGTGAAGCCCAGGCCGGCATTAAACTCGGAACTGAAAACGATACCTACGTTTACACGGATGCTTCCAAAACTGTCACTGTTGACAAAAAAGGACCGAAAACCACCACTCTTGGCATCGGTATCGTCCCGGGTATCTCCTACAAACTGAATGACCACTTCGCACTGGATGCCAACATCGACATTCTCTCTCTGGGATTCGAACACAGCAAACAGACCTACAAAGATGAAGACGGAAGCGACAAATACGAATACAGCTCCTCCGACAACAACCTCGGTCTGAGAGTCAACAACGGCGGTATCAGCGTCGGTTTCCACTACAATTTCTAATCGCAGATTTTGCAGATAAAAAAAAGAAGGTTCCTGTGAACCTTCTTTTTTTTGTTTTCCACAACCCCTTCCTTTTTTTGAAAAAAAAATAATATTCCGGCAGTACATCCGTTGATGGACTGTCTGGATGGGATTTCATCCGACACAAGTAAAAGCATGTAACATTTAAACGGACAAACGTATGAAAAAAACATTTCTGGCAGCCATTCTTTGTCTGGCCCTGACAGCCGAAGGACTGGCCTGCACCAATTTCCTCGTCACCAAAGGAGCCAGCAAGGACGGTTCCTGCTTCATCAGCTACGCAGCAGACTCCCATGTACTCTACGGCGAACTCTACTATCGCCCGGCAGCCACCTACCCGGCAGGCACCATGATGGACGTCATCGAATGGGACAGCGGAAAAAAACTGGGGCAAATCGCCCAAGCCACCCAAACCTATTCCGTCATCGGAAATATCAACGAACACCAGTTAGCCATAGGTGAAACCACATTCGGAGGTCGGGAAGAACTGGTTGACCAGCGTGGCATCATCGATTACGGCAGTCTGATTTATATCACCCTGCAAAGAGCCAAAAACGCAAGGGAAGCCATCCGCACTTTCTACGAACTGACCAAGGAATACGGATACTGCAGCGAAGGCGAATCCTTCTCCATCGCCGATGCCAACGAAGTTTGGATACTCGAAATGGTGGGCAAAGGCAAACAAATGTCGGATAAAAACGGCAATGCCGATCTGAAAAACTGGACCAAAAGTCCGGTCTGGGTCGCCCGGCGCATCCCTGATGGCTATGTGAGCGGCCATGCGAATCAAGCTCGCATCACCACCTTCCCTCTGGAAAACGGGAAAACCTCCATTTCCACCAAAAACATAGCTAAAATCATGAATCCGGAAGTAGAAGTGATTTACAGCGCTGATGTCATTTCCTATGCCCGCGCCATCGGACTGTTCAACGGGAAAGATGCTGAATTCAGTTTCTCCGATGTGTACAATCCGGTCAATTTCAGCGGAGCCCGTGCCTGCGAAGCCCGCGTATGGGCCGGCTTCATGCACTGGAACAAAGAGGCTGTTGCCGAATACGAAGACTACGCCCGCGGCGAAAATCTGACACACCGCATGCCTCTGTGGATCAAACCGACCGAAAAAATCGGTATCGAAGACATGTTTGCTGTCATGCGCGACCACTACGAAGGCACGTCCATGGACATGACCAAGGATGTCGGTGCCGGACCTTTCGAATGCCCCTACCGTTGGCGGCCTATGAACTGGACCTACGACGGGAAGGAATACGTTCATGAAAGAGCCACTTCCACCCAACAGACCGGATTTTCCTTTGTTGCACAGTGCCGTGCCAAATTCCCGGCTCCTGTCGGAGGCATTATCTGGTTTGGTGTGGACGACACCTACAGCACCTGCTATGTGCCCATTTTTTGCGGAGTAACCCAGGTTCCTCACTGCTTCAAAGTCGGCAACGGTGACCTGATGACCTATTCCCCGACCTCGGCATTCTGGCTGTTCAATCAGGTTTCCAACTTTGCCTACCTTCGCTACAATTCCATGATCAAAGACATACAAAAGGTGCAGTCCGAATTGGAGACCAACTTTATCCGACTCGTCAAGGAACAGAGCGGTGAACTGGCCGACAAATACATGGCCGACAAAGCCAAATGCACGGAAGCCCTCAACAAATTCTCCGGAAATCAGGCCAACATCATGTTCAACCGTTGGAAATCCCTGTCCCAGTACTTGCTGGTCAAATACATGGACGGCAACATCAAAAAAGAGAAGAACGGAGAATTCATCAACAACGGCAACGACGCCCATATACCGGCCATGCCTGAACAGCCCCGCTATCCCGATTGGTTCTATAAAGCAATCATCGACGATGCCGGACAGAACCTGCAGGCGCACTAAAAGCCATTGAAAATAACATAAAAAATCCCGTGGAAAACGGGATTTTTTATTGAATAATTTTGTACCTTTGCGCGCGATAAATTACGCAAGGTAAAAAATTGGCTATGATAAGAAAACAGCTTGTCTTTCTTTTTGTTGTATTGTTTTCTCTCTGTGGTGCATCCGGATATGCGCAGCAGTCTAAGGACGCATCGGCTGCCAGAAAATACAAAAAATACAAAACCAAGGAAGCAAAGTACGAGGCAGCCAAGAAGTATTACGGTAAAGGCATGTACCTCACAGCAGCTGAACTGTTGGAGCAGATTTATCCGCTCTACATGGGAACAGAACAGGGTGATTCCATTCTTTTCCTTTTTGCGGACAGTTACTATCAGAACGGTGATTATCTGATGTCTGCCTTTCATTTTGCCGATTTTACAAAAAAATACCCCTACTCCTCCCGGGCTGAAGAAGCCGCCTTTCTTTCCGCAAAATCCTATTACATGAACGTTCCGTCCTATAATCTGGATCAGACCGATGCCTACTATGCGAAGGAGGGACTGGAAAACTTTTTGAACTACTTTCCCCAAAGCCGCTTTGCCAACGAATGCAACGACATGTTGGACACACTGAGGAATCAGTTGGCCCGCAAGGATTTTTCCATAGCGGAAATGTACTACCGCATCGGACAATATGCCGCAGCCCGTATTGCCTTCAAGAATCTCCAGAAGGATTATCCTAATTCCGCATTCACAGAAAAAGCATTGTTCATCATGATGAAGAACGAATACGAATATGCGGTCCACAGCGTTGAATCCAAACAGGCAGAACGCTTTCAGGCCGCCATTGACTGCAAAAACCAGTTGGAAGCCAAATTTCCTTCTTCATCCTATCTTCCGGAAGCGCAGAAACTGATGGAAGAAGCAGTGAAAAAAAGAGATAAGATACTGAAATCCGAATAAATCATAAAAAAATTCAAATACCAGCATGGATTACAAAAAAATCAAGACAGACACCACGGCTGTCACCCGTGACATCACTCACTTCGACGAACAAACCGGAAACCTCTACGAAAGCGTGGCCGTCCTTTCCAAAAGAGCCAATCAGATTGCCCTGGAACTGAAGGAAGAACTCAATCACAAATTGGAAGAATTCGGTATCAGCAAGGACACGGGCGATGAAGTGCACGAGAACAAAGAGCAAATCGATCTGGTGCGTCATTATGAACAACTTCCCAAACCGACATTGATTGCCGTGCAGGAGTTCATGAACAAGGAAATCTATTTCCGCAAAGCTGACGAGGAATAATGGAAAAAAAACATGTGCTGATCGGAATAACAGGTGGGATTGCGGCCTATAAAACCTTATCCCTCATCCGTCTGTTTGTCAAATCCGGCTACGAAGTCAAAGTCGTAGCGACGGCACATGCTTTGGAATTCGTCACACCACTTACCATAGAAACACTCAGCAATAACCGTCTGTACTGCGACATGTTCTCACTCCCGGAAGAAAGGCATACGGCCCACATTTCCCTGTCAGAATGGTGCGATGTCGCTCTGATTGCCCCCGCCACAGCCAACTGCATCGGCAAACTGGCCTCCGGCATCGCAGACGACATGCTCAGCACCACTCTTCTGGCCCTGAACAAACCGCTTTTCATGGCTCCCGCCATGAACGAACGGATGTACTTTCATTTTTCGACGCAGAAAAATCTGGAGTTTCTGAAAGAGAATGGTGTGCACATCATTGAGCCGACGGAAGGGTTCTTGGCCTGTCAGGCCGAAGGAAAAGGACGGATGGCGGAACCGGAGGAACTTTTCCGAATGGTCTCCGACTTTTTGAATCCGGTTACCACACCGCAATACCGCGCCCTGGTAACAGCCGGTCCCACTTATGAGCCTATAGATTCCGTTCGATTCATTGGCAACCGTTCCTCCGGAAAAATGGGTTATTGCCTAGCCGAATCCCTCGCCAGAAAAGGGGTGGAAGTGTGTCTGGTCAGCGGTCCAAGCCATTTGGAATACAAACACCCTCTCATTCGGGTGATTCGGGTGGAAACCGCGGAAGAAATGTACCAAGCCTCTGCCCAAAACGTGGAGAATGCCGACATCGTCGTCATGGCCGCCGCTGTAGCCGACTACCGTCCCGACAATCCAGCCGACCACAAAATCAAAAAATCGGAGAAATCACTGCACATCGAATTACAACCGACAACGGACATACTGAAGACACTGGCCGCAAAGAAAAAAAAAGGACAGGTGTTCGTCGGATTCGCATTGGAAACCGACCATGAGGAGGAAAACGCCCGCCACAAACTGGAAAGCAAGAATGCAGACATGATAGTGCTCAATTCGCTTCAGGATTCCGGAGCCGGATTCAATGTACCCACGAATAAAGTCAGCCTGCTTCGCCACAATCGGGAAACCGTGCGGCTTCCTCTTTTATCCAAGGAGGAAACAGCGGATCGCATTGTCAGTGAAATATTTGAAACATTAATCACGGAAAAATGAGAATTGCAAAGTTGTGTGTATGCCTGTTTTTGCTGGGATGCAGCCTTTCTGTTTCCGCCCAAGAGCTGAAGGCACATGTTACCATCAACACCAAAAGTCTGCAGGGCGCAGATGCAGCCCTTTTTTCCAATCTGGAGCAGGAAATGACAACCTTTCTCAATGAAAGACGGTGGACCGGCTACACCTTCAAACAAGAAGAAAAAATCAACTGCAACGTGCAATTGATTTTGGACGGCAAGGATGGAGATAACTATTCGGGCCACCTGATTTTCCAGATGAGCAGACCGGTATTCAATTCCACTTACGCATCCAATCTGGTTACCCTTCAGGATAATGAAGTCAAATTTCCCTATTCTTCGTCCCAATCCTTTGATTACGACGAAAACAGCTTCATGTGGAACCTTTCGGCTGTACTGGGATTCTACGTCAATTATGCCTTGGGAATCTTTTTTGACTCCTTTTCTCTTCAGGGAGGTTCTTCCTTTTACGATCATTGTCAGACCATCATCAACTACTCCATTGGACGTTCAGAAGGATGGGACGGCAAAGACAGCCGCAATAAACGGAACCGCTACTGGCTATGGGAAAACATCACCAACCCTTCCTATTCCGCATACCGCGAATTCCTGTACAATTACCATCGACAAGGAATGGACTACCTTTCCTCTGACCTGAACAAAGGAGTCAGTACCATACTGAATTGTCTGAACAAACTGCAGGAATTGGACAAAACCAAAAAGAATCTCTACGTTACTTCCCTATTGGTCACATCCAAAAGTACGGAACTGGTAAATGTGTTTTCCGGAGCACCTGAAGAACAACGAAAAGAGGCTAAAAACCTGTTGATACTATTGGACCCCGCCAACGCAAACAAATATTCCAGACTGGAATAACCCCATACACACACCGACTCTATGCTGCAGCATCTTACTATTGACAACTACACCATCATTGACCACCTTTCTGTCGCATTTGATGAGGGATTTACGGTCATCACAGGAGAAACCGGAGCCGGTAAATCCATACTGCTGGGAGCCTTATCTCTTGTGCTGGGTCAAAGGGCCGACACCGGCGTCCTGCGGGACAAAACGAAAAAAAGCGTTGTGGAAGCGGAATTCCACATCAGCGGATACGGGCTGCAGGAGTTTTTTCTTTCGCACGACCTCGATTATGACGACTTCTGTCTGCTCCGACGGGAAATTACACCTCAAGAGAAGTCCAGAGCCTTCATCAATGACACACCCGTATCCCTGTCTATACTCCGCGAACTGGCCGAACGCCTGGTAGACATACACTCCCAGTATGGGAACCTTCTATTGAAGAACAAACACTTTCAGTTACAGATCATTGATCAGTACGCACACCTGCAGGAACAGACGGCATCCTATCGGAATGCCTTCGGAGAATACATCTCCTTGCAGCAGGAACTTCGGCTTCTCATGGAAAAAAGCGGACTGTCAGATACGGACTATCTGGATTTTTTGGGAAAGGAACTGGATGAAGCCCGACTGAGGGAAGGCGAGCAACAAAGTCTGGAAGACGAATTGGACTCTTTGAACCATGCAGAGGAAATCAAACAAAAACTGTTTGCTTCCAGTCAACAGCTTGCCGATGGGGATGACAACATTCTCAATGCCTTGCAGAATATACAGCATCAGATACAACAAGCCTCCCGACACCGGGCTTCCCTGAGAGAACTGGGGGAACGTCTGGATAGTTTATGCATTGAATTGGAAGATGTTTCGTCCGAAATAGAACAGGAACAGGAGAAAATTTCCTATTCTCCGCAAAGAGCCGATGAAGTCAGGGAAAGACTGGACTTCCTATATGGGCTGCAACAAAAACACCACGTAAACGACGAAAAAGGATTGCTGGAAAAGCAGGACGAAATCCGGCAGAAACTGCTGGACGCAGACAGATTCGCCGAAAAAAAGGAAGAGCTATTGCAGCGCATCAGCGAAAAGGAAAAAGAACTGGAAATACAGGCTGCCGAACTGCATCGGAAGCGACAGTCTGCCATACCGGATATGCAGCAGGCCCTGCTGCTTCAATTGAAAAGAATGAACATGTCCCATGCCAGGGCCGCAATTCACTTGGAGCAGACAACTATCGGTGAAAACGGGACAGATGAGGCACGCTTTCTGTTTTCGGCCAATGCCGGTACGGAATTGGCCGACCTGTCAAGAATCGCATCCGGAGGAGAAATTTCCAGGATCATGCTGGCTGTCAAAGCATTGATTTCTCAAAAAAACATACTTCCTACCATTCTGTTCGATGAAATAGACAACGGCGTTTCGGGAGAAGTATCTGCCAAAATGGCCGATGTTATGCGAGATGTCGCCCGATACAGCCAGGTTATGGTCATCAGCCACCAGGCCCAGATTGCAGCCAAAGCCCATCATCACTATCAGGTCTACAAGGAAACTTCCGATGACCAGACACTATCCCATATCCGTCGCCTGGATAATGCAGAAAGTATCAGGGAAATCGCCCGCATGCTCGGGAACGGCACTTTAACCGAAGCTTCCCTGCTGATGGCCCGTTCCCTGCAGGAAAAGCCCTGCGACGCGGATTCCAGGAAAGAAGAATAAATTCCAAAAAAAGCACCCTGCAAATCGGAAAGGCTTAGGATAAATCCAAAGTATTTTCACTCAATATTATTATTTTTAGGAAATTGCACGTTGAAAATTTATTTCTTGATTTTGTCCGAAGCAAGCATTTTTTTTACTACTTTTGCAAACAGAAAACATCGCGGAGTAGAGCAATGGTAGCTCGTCGGGCTCATAACCCGGAGGTTGCAGGTTCGAGTCCTGTCTCCGCAACTAAGCAAATCCGCCAATTGCACTTGTGCATCGGCATTACGTAAATATATGCATATGAAACGTCATTGGGTCGTAGTTCTGACCGTGGTCATTGCCTTTTTGACCGCATCACCGTCTGTTCAGGCGCAGCGTAATAACACTCCCAGAACAAAGACCTGGGGGCCGACGTTTATTACCAGCCCTGTTTTTTTACACGGTTTCGGAGACATTCATATCGGTAATCGGGATTTTACCAATAAGATTTCCATAGCTGGCGTATCCCAGTTCGTCGGATACCAGTTTTCACCCATCGTCATTGTCGGTTTGGGTGCAGGCTTTGAATATTGGACCAATTGCCGGAATGCATTTGTCCCCATCTACGCTGACCTTCGCATCAACATGGGTAAAGGTCCTTTGGCCCCACAATGGTATTTGAATGTAGGATTTGCCAACCGTTGGTACTTCAATTCCACGCCTTATGTATCGGACAAACAGGGCAACAGTTCTACCTACCTCATTCACGGTGACCGGTCCGGAATCATGGCAGAAACGGGTTTGGGCATCAAGGCTCAGATTTCCGATAATGCAGCCATCATTCTTTCGGGCGTAGTCAAATTTCAGGAAACTTCTGTCAAATACTACGCAGGCGAGGAAGAACTGACCAACATGAAACCGCTCCTCGTCAATACTAGCGAACACAACTGGTACACCTTTGCTGGTATACGGGCGGGAATCGTATTTTAAAATGAAGAAGAACCTCTTTTTTCTTCTGCTACTCTCCCTTTTTTGCTGCATTTCCTGCGTTTCCAAGAAAAAATATCTGGCCTGCGAGTCCGAGCGAAACTACTTGGACGGGCAATGCATACGCCAACGGAAATCCCTTGATACACTGAATGTGGAACTGCAAAAAAAACAATTGCAGGTGGATGGACTGATGAGAGACACCCTTCGTAGGGCCATACAGTTCAGGCACATGATGGAAGATCTGAACAAAACTCAAAACCTGCTGACTTCCAGCAAGAAAGAATTAAACGAACGATTGAGTGAACTCCAACAGAAACAAGCCGGCATTCAGAAACTGCAACGCCGTTACCATGCCTATAAAGACAGTTTGGACTGCTGGAGGAATGAATTTCTCCAAGTCATGGATTCCCTATCTTCCACCGACTCGGCATATAAGGAAATTCGCCTTGACATTCGGGATCGCGACATACAGCTCTTGGCTCCAGAATCCCTGTTTTTCTCCGCCACCAACAAGAATTTCATTTCTGCAAGAGGAAAAAACATCTGCTCTGTCATAGCCAACATGATGCTTCAGCATCCCGGCATGATGACCAGAATCGATGTGCCCGCAGCGCAGGAATCCGCCCCTGCCGTACTGAAGGAAAATATGGACAAATCCTCCGTCAGAGCCGCATCCATATGCCGATATCTGGTTATGGAACTGCATGTTTCCGAAGGATGCCTGACCGCCGGAACTTCCATTCAGCCTAACTCCGGCAACATCAGTTTCCTTTTGTACGGAAATACAGACCACATATTTGAACACATCGAAAAACTCTGATTATGAAAAAGACAGCCATTATCTTCACCTTGCTGCTGCTTTCGGTCTATCCGATGAAAGCAGACGAAGGCATGTGGATTCCCATGTTGCTGGGCAAAAACGAAGCGGACATGCAAAAAGCCGGCATGCACATCTCAGCCAAAGATATTTACGATATTAATCATGCCTGCCTGAAAGACGCCGTCATCCTTTTTAACCAGGGATGCACGGGAGAATACGTTTCCGACCAGGGTCTCTTCCTAACCAACCACCACTGCGGCTATTACTACATTACCAGCAACAGCACCGTGGAACACGATTACCTTACACACGGATTCTGGGCCATGAACCGCTCCCAAGAAATACCTTGCAAAGGATTGACAGCCACCCGTCTTGTCCGTATGGAAGATGTAACAGAAAAAGTGCTGTCTGAAATCAATGAGCAGATGGACGAAAACGAACGCAAGGCGCTGATTGAAAATCACATTCAACAAATCACAGACGAAGCTGTCAAAGGCACGCATTACACTGCCATCATCAAACCTTTCTACTACGGAAACCAGTATTTCATGTACATCAATGAAGTATTTACGGATGTTCGCCTGGTGGGTGCACCCCCTTCCAATATCGGTAAATTCGGTGGAGATACTGATAACTGGATGTGGCCCCGTCATACCGGTGATTTCTCCATGTTCCGCGTCTACGCTGACAAGGATAACAGGCCGGCACCTTATTCAGCGGACAATGTACCATACAAACCGCTGAAGCACTTCACCATTTCCATGAAGGGAGTAGATGAAGGCGATTTTACCTTCGTATTCGGTTATCCCGGAAGTACCCAGCGTTACGTCACTTCCGATGCGATCGAACTGGCTGCAAACGTGGAAAATCCCATCCGCATCGCTTTACGCGATATCCGCTTGAAATATTACAACCAAGCCATGAATCAGGATGCAGCCCAACGCCTGAAATACGCTTCCCGTGTAGCCTCCATTGCCAATGGATGGAAAAAATGGCAGGGTGAGACTCAGGGCATCAACCGTCTCAATGCTGTGGCTCAGAAACAGGAATTTGAAAAACAATACCAGCAATGGGCCGAACAACATGCCGAATACAAGGAGGTACTTCCCCGACTGAGGGAATGCTATCAGCAATTGAAAGCAGTGGACATTGAACTGACCTATTTCAGCGAGGCCGTCAAGGCTTCGGACTTTATGAACCGTGCAGCAGAACTGTACGCTCTTTCCAGCGAACACGACACGGCCGTCATTCGCAGCACAGTGGACAAACTGCTTCAAAGCAACGACAAATATTTCAGCGATTTTGAAAAGCACAGTCCCGTGGACAAAGGCATATTCGTTGAGACATACCTGCACATGTGGAGAGCTGGCTACGCCCCCTACTTAGACAAGAAATGCAAAGGAGAATCCGAAGTAAAAGCGCTGCTGGAAAACACGTACGACCGCTCCATGTTGACAAACAAGGCGAAACTGATGGCGTTTCTGAAAAACTACAGGGAAAAAGACCGTTCCAAACTGAAACAAGACCTGGGCGTAGACCTGTACGCTATCGCCGAAGTACTTAATTATTCTAAGGAAAAACGGGATACCTACAACCGACTGCAGACCGAGATACAGCATCAGATGCGCATCTATACCAAAGGAATGATGGAAATGATGCCTGACAGCAATTTCTTTCCTGATGCCAATCTGACCCTGAGAGTAGCTTACGGACACGTTGCCGGATTCCGGCCGAAAGACGGCGTTTACTACAAGCCCTACAGCACGCTGGAAGGCATTATGCAGAAAGAAAATCCGGACATCTACGATTATGTGGTGGAATCCAGATTGAAAGAACTGTATCAAAACAAAGATTATGGACAATATGCCAATAGCAAAGGCGAACTGCCAGTCGGATTCATTGCGACCAACCATACCACCGGAGGCAACTCGGGAAGTCCCGTCATCAACGCGGACGGACAATTGGTCGGCATTAATTTCGACCGGTGCTGGGAAGGCACCATGAGCGACCTGCTTTTCGATCCGGACTACTGCCGCAACATCAGCCTGGATATCCGGTACTGCCTGTTCATCATTGACAAGTTTGCAGGAGCAGGCCATTTGACAGATGAAATGACCCTCGTAAAATAAAACACCATGGAAAAAGAAGAAAAAACATTGGAACTCTGCCGGCAACTGCACGAGAAAAACAATTTGAAACGAAATGCCTACCTGCAGGCCGAAGCCGGGTTCGAATTACTGAAAACGGAAGCCGGACTGTTTGTGGAAAGTTTTCACCAGTCCCAACCGGACTCTCCCATCGAAGTGCATTTCAACAGCAAACAGGAAAAATGTTTTTCACTGCAGTTCGGCAGCGATATCCTCTACTTTGTCCTGCACAGCAACACTTTTGAATTCAATCGGGACCACGAAGTATTCAAACTGCCGTATATCAAGGAAGACAAGACACGCTCCTACTGTGGCATGATCAATATCTACAATTTTCTGACAGATTCCGTACTCTACAACCGCTACAACGATGCCGGATACCTTGTAGGCCGTCTGTTTGTCAATGCCGAAAATCATTACTACATTGACGGGAAAAAGGAAATCGGACAAATCTACAACAATTTTGCCGACAACACCTTTGATGAAAACGCCGTTCGACTGATTATTGAAGCAGCCGTCCAATATTCCATCGGATTCGATTTGCTGGTTCCTCCCTACGAATCGGTGAAAGAAATCAGCGTCATGGACATGGTAGAAATAGACAATCAGCACGCTCCAATTCGCACAGCGAAACGTTTAGGATTTCGTTTTCAAGCAGATATGTAATAGATATTTTTTTTCACAGAATATCCTATTCATATTGATTTTTTGTCTACTTTTGCATCCGATTCCAACGGAGATATTTCCGGTCGAAATCAGATAAAATCGGTCAGTTCGTCTAGGGGCTAGGACATAAGATTTTCATTCTTACAACAGGGGTTCGATTCCCCTACTGACTACCAGAGGGAATTTGCTATACAAATTCCCTTTTTTTGGTTATAACTAAATTCGCTGACATGGAACAACCATCTGAAAATCCTTCTTTAGGATACAAACTGTTATGGCGGTGGACAAAGTACGTCTATACTCATATCTATTACCGCAAAACCCATTATCTGCACAAAGACCGTATTCCGAAGGCAGGCACGCCCATTGTCTGCGTCAGCAACCACCAGAATTCCCTCTGCGATTCCCTGGGAAGTCTGTTCGCCTTTGATATGCGTTTTCTGCACCACATCAGCCGGGCAGATGTATTTCGTCAAAAACAGGTTGCCAAATTTCTGAGAGGTTTGGGCATTATTCCGGTATACCGAATCCGAGACGGTCGCGAAAAAATCAAAGACAACATTGAAATGTTCGATCAGGTGGAACAATACGTGGAACACGGAAACACCCTCGTCATCTATCCGGAAGCCACCCACATGGACGGCAACTGGCTGGGTCGCTTCTATCTGTCTTACACGCGCATTGCATTTGAAGCTGCGGCCAAATCCGATTTTCAAAAGGATATAGTCATTCTACCCCATGCCCTCTACTACAAAGATTTCAAAAAACTGCAGAGCGAAATGATGGCCGACTTTTGCGAGCCGTTTTCACTCAAACCCTATTACGAGCGCTATAAGGAGCAGCCTCGACAGACTCAGGAAGAGGTAAACGAAATCATACGGAAAAAAATAAGGGAAAAAGTACTGGACATACAGGACAAAGAACACTACCAAACCATTATGGATTTCCTGGAATATAGTCAAAATGCCTTTATGCGGGAAAAGGAAATTGACAACATACTGCTTCCCGAAGAATTGGCCTATCGGAAAAAACTGAACTCCCTGTTGGAGCAGAAACAGCAAAGCGATTCGGATTTTATCACCGACCTGTACGCTCACACAGACGAGTACACTCAGGGATTGAAAAAGAACAGAATCAATGAGTATGCACTTTTTCATCCCTTCGGAAAAGGAGACCTTCCGCGTTCCGGAGCGCTGTACCTGTTATTGTTCCCCTTCTACCTGCTCGGCATGATTCCGCACATTCTCCTTTACAACATTGCCCCATTCGTAGGGAAACGATTGGAAGACAAACTCATGCAGGCATCTATAGACATCTGCGTATGGACTTTCGGTCTTCCGCTTTTCTATTTGATTTTCTTTCTGCTGATCGGATGCTGCGGCAATTGGCTGACCGCCCTGCTGTTCGTTCTGCTTGCGCCCAGTTTCGGTAAACTCGCGCTATGGTACCACCGCAATTTCCAACAGGATCTGAAATGCTTCCGCGCAGGCATTCTCAAACGAAACAAAACAAAGTGGAGCCGATTGGGCGAACTGAGACAGGCCTTAGACCAAGATCTGAAGACACTCGAGGCCTGAGTTTTGGATACACTCAGCCACATATTGCTGCGCCATCAGGAACGGGGACTAGAGGTTTTATACCCCTTACTGTCCGAATCTGCCTGTATAGATTCTGCCCAAGCCCTGCTTTCTGTCCCCAAAGGGAAAGTATTGATTGTCACCGGATTCTTCTGTTTTTGTCAAGGAGAAACAGATGGTCCTTTGGGAAGCCATTTTCTGGCATTGGCACTGAAAGAACTGGGCTATCAACCCATCCTTGTTACCGATAAATTCAGCAGCATCTATTTTTCGCAGGAGAATTACCCACTGCTGCTTTATGATTTTGACAGCGATGCCAAGGCCATGCTGACCGCAGTGCATCCCACAGCCATGATTGCCATTGAACGCTGTGGACGGGCGCGCGATGCACGCTACTATTCCATGAAAAAAAAGGACATATCCGATGTAACACCTCCTGCAGATGAATTGTTTCTGCTAAAACCGGACTCCTGCGTCAGCATCGGCATAGGAGACGGAGGAAACGAAATCGGCATGGGGAATTACTCGGATTCTTTGGAAAAAAGCGGAAAAATCATTCCTTCCTGCGTGCGCACAGAGCATACCATTGTCGCCACTGTTTCCAATTGGGGAGCATACGGTCTGATTGCCGCAATGGAAAAAATTTCCGGACACAATTTACTGCCAAGTAACGAAGCGGTGTCAGCTTTTCTGCGGCAAATAGTCCGACAGGGAGCTCCAGACGGCATACAAGGCCCTGGACACTGCAGCACAGACGGCTTTGGAATAGAAGTGGATTTTGAAATACTGGAGGCTCTGAGAAAACTTTCCCTTTAAATCCCTCATAAAAACGCCAAACAGCGTTTCCCAACGACAAGAAAAGCTCTCTACTCTAAGGGTTCACAACAGAAATCAAACATCTGTTGAAAGGCCTGCTTGCAGACCGGACAAAAATTGTCATATTTGATGTCCTTCATTGTACAATCCTTCCACGGACGGTACAATCCCTGGGCACAATAACCGGCCCCCTCGTATACACCGAGCGTCTCATTTTTAACTTCTTTGCTGGGTATTTCCGTTCCCGGTTCCAGCATATTCATCCATTTACGTTCAAAATTCACCAAACTGGTGATGTTGGGTTCCACGGGTTCGGTCCCTTCCGGATAAAAATCCTGAACAGCAACTTCCGAAGTATAATACTCGTCCGCCAGTCCGGCTATTCCGTGACCCAATTCATGTACACAGACATAATTGAAATACTGATTGTCGGAAACGGTGGAATACCAATTGTAAATACCTCCGCCTCCGTATTTGGACGTATTGCAGAGAATCAGCACATGTTCGTAGGGTACCTGAGCGCAGAGAAGATGCAAAGACCATACATCCTCCAGCATCAGATAACGTTCCGTCCCGAACGTATAGAAAGAGGTACCGAGAATGGTATTCCGAACGGAATCCGGAGATTTTTCTCTGGATATTCCGGATTGATTTGAATAACAACACAGAGCACGTATATTGAAGCGATGCGCGTTTTCTTTGAAAGGCGAACAGGACAGAATGGCATCCGCTGCTCTGCGCACATCCTTTTGCAACTTGGCACTGTCCGATACAGCATATCCTTCCGGAACAATCAAAAGATCGTACGCATTGGCGACAGGAGCCACAACATGCAAATCCAACACCTGGGCACGCTTGTGCATTTCCCTGGCCATACGTTGCTGAGGGGAATATACTTCTTCATGACGGAGTTCATACTCTCTTCCCTGTTGACGGGTATAGAATGCAATCCTCACATCCTGCTTAGGCATCGGGAGCAACACGCATTCCCGAAACGCCTTGATCTTTGTTTTTCCTTCTTCCGTTGTACGATACTCCGAAAACAAGGTATTGTAGGTATAGGTATACAGGAGTTTTCCGGAAACGGGATCACTCATTTCCACTTTCTGACAGCCGTATTCGAACTGGTCTATCAGGGACGTCTTGGATTTGGCCCATTCACCCTGACGGAAAAACGTCAACTGTGCATATTCGTCACTGGATTTATCTCCTTTGTGCGTATAGCGCACCACAAGGGTCTGCGGCAGAAAATACTCTTCAAAACGTACGGACTGTGCAAACAGACAGAAAGGAAGCAACAATACGATTAAAAAACAGGCTTTTTTCATCATGATTCGGTTGTTTTTGAACTTTGTTTTTTTTATTCCTCAGCAGATGACTCGGTTTCCCAATTGTGCAGACGCAGGAATTTCTTCTTCACACCTAACTGCCCTATTGTATAGTGGTATGCAGATTGCCCTTTTTCTGCTGACAATATTTTCTTTTTCGGATCGGTTTCCTTGACAGCCTTGTTGAAATCAGCATTGGAAGACAGACCTTGCATGGCCGTTCCATAATAACGGAAGAAGAACCATTCATCCCCGATTTCAAAATACATCTGCAGAATACTCTGATTGCTCTTTTTCTGAATTTCTATCAAACCGGGCACGTAACGGTTCAGTTCCTTCTTTCCGCAAACAGCGATACCGATATCACCCTTGCTTACGAAAGCCTTGGTTGCCTGATTCCACTCGAATGTCAGATCGGAGAACATAAAGCTGATAGCCAATGCCCTCGGCAAACGACGGAAACTATTGTACTGAACCAATTCCGGATAATTTCTTCGGAATTCACTGCTTCCCAACAAAGTCAACAGCGCGTTCTGATAATTGGTATTGTCCACGATATCAATAGCAGACAGATCAGAGGCATTGGCCATGGTATTGTACATGATTTTCATGCTCTCTTCGTTGAAATAGAAATCCAAAGCCGCGGACAAACTGATGGCGGCCGAATCCTGCTGCATATAATGGACGACACTCCCCACCGGAGTAAACGTCATCCGGCCGAATTTGGTTCCGAGGTTCAGTATTCCTTCTCCTCTTGACACACAACTGTTTCCGTCCAGCATCATGATGTTTCCTCCGGCCGATTCATCATCCAAGCGTTCGCGTGATGCCACCAGGAAGGCCTCTTTTTCCTTATCGTAAACCAACAGGCCCTGTGCACTGACATACTCAGGACTATTGATTGGTTCTTTGGCACGGGCAAAAGCGGTAAATACCTTTCCGGTCTTGGTATTGGAGGCAATGGCCGCAGATACGCGACGGTTACTCATGTCGTGGGTTGTTGAATCAATAGGAATGGTCACATCCTTCGGATTGATTTCGCCTTTATACTTGATGGCAGAATACATAACGGTGTCACAACCATGAATCGGACTCACACCGCCCTTGAATTCCAGGAATTCGTTTTCGGCATACAGGGTCACCTTGCCATAAAATCCGAAATGGGGATTCAGGGTAAACGAGGCCTCCCTTGCAATGTTTCCGATACCGCGAGTCAGGCCATTATGTGCAGACCAGACAGAATCCAGATGGATTTCATGCTTTTCCTCGTTCTCATCCACATAATTATAATCTCCATAGGCATTATACCAGTTCTTGGAAGCAATGTTGGCATGCACATGGAAAATTTCGTGGTACTGAGTCTCCGTATTGGCCAGAATCTTGGCTTCATCCAAAGGTTCCAGGAAACCTTCCTTCTTGATTTTCACGAGTCCTTTATTGGGGAAAAGTGCGGCATCCGCCACTTCGATGAAGCGGACTCCCTCTGCCAGAATTTCATAATGACGCATATCATACTCTGCCCGGGTAGTGGTAAACTGCAGTCCTTTCTGATCCGGACGCATGGACACCAGTTCGTTCCCCTCCGACTTCATGGCATACAGATCTTTGATTGGTGTGGAAGGAATGTCCACTTCCGCATAGGGATCTTCGTATTTGAAAGCCAGTTTTTCATCGTTCACCAGCCAGTCGAATTCCTTTGCATAGGTATAAAACTGATTGATGGGCAGTTTCACCTGTTCCCGACCGGTATTGGAAACAAAGTGACCATGAGGCACGCTGAAATCAAGATGTGCCTGATGATTGAGTGCTTCTATAAAATACGAGTCCGTGAGAGAATCCTTCAAACGGAACGAAAGAGCATCGCTCTTCATTTCATGATGCAGGTATTGATAATCGTCACTCTGCATTTCCGCATTACGGTACTTCATCAGCCCACCGGCCCTCACTCCGCGGGAGGAAACCGTCAGCACTCCATCCAAAGTGGCATCTTCGAAAGCAAGGAAAGGCGCCTTTTCATTTTCCAGACGCATCACATCCTGATACGGAAGCCAGAGTGCATTCGCATTCTTTACACTGATGGGCGGATATTCCGTACCTCCGCTTTGGGCAGAAACCACGTAGGTGTCAAAACGGGCTCTCATGGAATCCAAGAAGAACAGCATTTCTTTTCCTTCGCCATGAGAAACCAGATAATCCACGGAACCGGTGCAACGAAGTCCCCGGTTGCTCAAATCAATTTTTCCAGTAAAATTACCCGTTCCGTTATAGGCCGGCAAACCGTCGGATTCCGTTTCATACACGAAGCCAAGGGAGAAGTCCGGACGCACTTTCAAGGATTTGTGCAGTTCCGGGAAAATACCGTCAGAATAAAGATAACCGTTAAACAGCAGGGAATCCGTACTGTAATCGTCCAAATGGGTAATGGTGAAAGGTTCTACAACAAAATAGAATCGATTCCGGTCGTACACCTTATTGTATACATATTCATGATCATAATACACTCTGCCAGGCAGACGGCTTTCAAAATAAGGATACTTCGGCATCGGAAGCGTACCGGATTTGTTGTTCGGTTCATCCACATACAATACACCGTTAATGTCTTCCACATAGGAACGCACCCGTTTCAAAGGATATTCTCCCCGCATATTGGGTTGCATGGTTTTATCCTCCACATAGAACACCATGGAATCGATGACTACGAAGTCAAAATTGAAATGCTCATAGGAAAATTTGCAATTGGTCACCCAGAAATCAAACAGACCGGCTTCCACCTTTCCGTGGAATAGGAAATCACGGTTTTTCTGCATGGTGATTTTTTTGCCCGTAGGAAAAACGGTCACTATCTGCGTATCACTGACAATAATCATGTCCAGACCATAAATGACCAGATCCCTGTTCAGAAAACTCAAAGTCGCATTCGGCTTTCCGCCGGCCACCTGAGAACGGAATTGCAGTATATCATAATCTTTCTTCTTGGTTTCGTTCAGCAGATAATTTCCTAATTTCTGTTTATAGGTAATGATATCCGTCAGCATGTTGTAATCGATGAAACCGCCTTCGGCAAAACGGAACAGCAGACTGCGCACATCGTCCCGAGAATAACGGAAATACTCGACGATATCATCCAAGGAACCCTGACGTACATGATTTTGACGAAAGAATTCATATAGAGTATACATGGGATTGATTTCTGACATGCCGCGAAATTTGTCCGTTCGACCTGCCTCAAAAAAGTTGGCCGATTCGAATACCGAAGACTGAGCCTCTACCGTTCCGGGAAGAGAGGTGAAATCAGCCGATTCCGTCGTCATCTGCCAATGGATGGATTCCTCATACATTTCCAACTGGTGGTAGGTGTTGAAAAAGGGCATGCGCATGGAACCGTCCTTACCTCGAATCAGCCAGAGATCCCGATTTTGGGCCTTGTAACGCAGCTGCACCGCAGAGTGATAGATGGAATCCTCTTCGCCTACGTACAGGGAGGCAGCACAAAGCGAAGATTCCACATTTTCCTTTTTCAGAAGGAAGGAAGTGGAACGGGCCCAAAGAACCATATTCCCGTTTTTGTAGAAAATCAGGTTGGCCAGATGATCCGGTGTGCCTTGTCCCAGGAAGCGGTTGCCGCGAACGAATACGCCTCCCAGATAGTCTACATCTTCGTACAGATTGTGAATACGGATGTTTTTATCATAAGAAGTGAAACGCGGATAGGTTGCTCCTTCCTCCGTCAATTGGGTATTGATAGCCTTGTCCTCCAGTTTCCCGAGCTGCGGCTTTTCAAAATAACGGAAATCATAGTACAGCACATTCTCTATTTCAATATTGGGCGCTTTCAGAATGATATTGTAACTCTTGATTTCCACATAAATCTCATTGGGCGCCAAACCGGCCCTTATCCAGTCTACGACACCTTCCGCTCCGGCAAATCTCAGCGTAGTCGGATAAAAGCGGCCGTTCGTTTGCCGGATGATTACACTGTCCTTCCCATTCGAACCCACCAGGTCCAGGTAAGGGAAGCGGATGCTGGGCACACTGTCGCACTCAAATAGGAAATCCATGCTGTTGCGGGCATACCAGTGCACAGAGGAAGTAAAAGTATTCAGTTCCCTATCTCTCATTACTTTTTCATAACGTCCCATCAAATTGGCAAACTGATTGGCCTCATTGGCGACAAAATAGCGTACAGACTTCATAAATCCCTCTTCCTGAGATTTATTCGGCACCATATCCGCCAAAGCCTGACAGGTGTGAATGAAAGCCTTGAAATGAGGGAAAGGCTTCATGCGCTTTTTCAGCATCAGGTTGGAAATATCAAGAAAGGACTGCTGCTGCGACTGAGACCATTCCGGCCAATGATCCGAAAAATACTGCACCAGCGTATCGGCATCCTTATTGTAGGACTTACTGACCGACCTTAGAAAAGCCGTCATTTCCGCAACCGTACTGTCGGTATTGGAGGAAAATTTCTTTATGGTGAACGACTGCGCATCCGCCTCCGGCAACCGACACCACCCGAATAGGAGGACGATTCCGCACACTATCCAAATTTTCTTTCTCATTTTCTTGATTTAAAATAATACAAATTATTTACTACCAAAGTTCGTTTTCTTCTTTATCAGTTTCAGACCATCTTCAGTCAAATCTATCCATTGTTTTTTATACAAATCTCCTACCGCTTTCTTAAAGGTCTTCTTGCTTACACCGAAAACCTTGTAAATCACATCCGGATCCGTTCGATCCGTATAGGGAACAAATCCGTGATTGCTGCGGATGTATTCCAAAAGGTAGGCAGAAAAATCGACCACCTTGTTGTATCCGGTCTTGTACAATACGATGTCCAGTTTTCCGTCCGGACGCACCTGATCGACAAAAGCACGCATTTTGTCACCATAATGCAAATCCGAAAACACTTCATCTGCATACAGCATACCTTTGTATTGCTGATCTACTATTACTTTGAATCCCAAATCCGTACGTTGATACACTATGATTTGCACACTGTCCTTGGGTCGGTAAATATCGGAACCCTCCGTCCGCAAATGTTCTTCAATCTTCGTGGAGGCCACCATGCGTTGCGTCTGAGGATCAACAAAAGCATAGGCTACCACCTTTTCCCCCTCCTGCAAGCGGTGATGCTGCTCTCTATAAGGCACCAGCAAATCCTTGAGCAATCCGCATTCCAAAAAAGCGCCTACCGGTGTCATCTGTTTCACTCTCAACACAGCAAAGCCTCCAGCCTGGATTAAAGGCTGCTCCGTAGTTGCTACCAGCCGGTCTTCCGAATCAGTGTATACGAACACATTCACCTCATCTCCGATTTTCCAGTCTGCCTGCACATATCTGCCAGGAATCAGAATCTCACCGAAAGGCTCCCCTCCGTCCGCTATCAGACCGAAATCCAATTTACGCGTAATGGTCAGTTTGTTATATCTTCCTATGCGTGTCATTTTCTGTTATTATTCGTCTTTTTCTGAAAGTTCCAGCCAACGCATGGACTTCGCATCCAATTCATTCTGCAACTCACTATATCTTACAGAGGCTTCGGCCAAACGTTCTCCTCCCCCTTCAGGGCAAGAGAACAGCTGGTCCAAATCCTTCTTTTCCTGCTCCAGAACAGCTATTTCTGCTTCCAGACGCTCCATTTCTTTTCGTTCCTTATAAGTAAGCCTGTTTTTGTTTTCCGTCCGAACCGGCTTGGACACAGGTATTCTTTCCGCCTTGGCCCTGAGTTGCAAACCCCGTTCCAATTGAAGACTGAACTCTTTGTATTCGCTGTAGTTACCGTAAAAATCCTTGATATTTCCATCGCCCTGGAACACAAACATATGATCGACCAGTTTGTCCATGAACCAACGGTCATGCGATACGACCAACAAACACCCTTGAAAATGCAGCAGAAAATCTTCCAGCAGATTCATGGTATCAATATCAAAATCGTTGGTAGGTTCGTCCAGTACCAGGAAATTCGGATTGCGCATCAGCACCATCAGCAGATACAGTTTCCGCTTCTGTCCCCCACTCAAATCTTCATAATAGGTATACTGCACATCGTGACCGAATCCGAAATGATTCAGGAAATGGGAAGCCGTCCACTCGTGCCCGTCCGCCATACGGACAATTTCCGCATGCTCTTTGACGATTTCAATCACCCTTTTGCCGTTGAAATGCTCTGACAGCCCGTCCTGACTGTAATAGCCGAACACGATGGTTCCACCGACACTGATGCGGCCCGCATCCGGTTTCCGCTCCCCCATGAGCAGTTTCAGAAAGGTGGACTTCCCGCAGCCATTGGGTCCGACGACACCGCAACGTTCCCCTTTTTTGAAAATATAGGAAAAATCCTTGAGTATGGTTTTGTCCGCATAAGCAAAATCCAGGTTATCAATTTCCAGAATCTTGTTCCCGATACGGTCGGCCTGCACCGAAAATCCGGCTTCTTCCCGATGGACTCCGGAAAAAGCCTTTGCTTTCAATTCCTCAAAATGGTCCTTTCTCGCTTTGGCCTTGGTACCTCTTGCCTGTACGGAGGCATGCATCCAATCCAGTTCCCTGCGGTAGAGATTGCGGTATCGCTCCTGTTCCGCAGCCTGGTTGGCCAAGCGTTCAGCCTTTTTTTCCAAAAAATAGGAATAGTTTCCTTTGTAGCGATACAGTTTGGCCTGGTCTATTTCCAAAATATCATCACACACCTTGTCCAAAAAGAAACGGTCGTGTGTGACCAACAGCAGGGATTTGTTCGCGCTGGCCAAAAAAGATTCCAGCCACTCAATCATTTTGATATCCAAATGATTAGTAGGTTCATCCAAAATCCACAGATCCGCATCCGACAACAAGGTTCGAGCCAATGCCACCTTTTTGCGTTCTCCTCCGGATAACTGCTCCATAGGAGCTAAAAGATTTGTGATTTGGAAACGGGAAAGCACCTCTTTGATTTCATTTTCCAAGTTCCAGGCCTGCAGACGGTCCATTTCTTCCAGACATTTTTCCATCGCCTCCCGGTTGGCATCGGTTGCATTGTGATGACAGGCCTCCCAATGGTATTCATAATCCCTCACAGCTGCAGTCAGCGGAGTATCGGCATCCAGTACGGCATCAAGCACACTGCCTGAAAACTCCCAGACATTGTCCTGCGGAAGATAGGCTACACGTGCATCTTTCCGTAAGGTCACTGTTCCCTCGTCCGGAAGTTCAATCCCCATAAGGATATTCAGCAGAGTGGTCTTGCCCGTGCCGTTTTTGGCAATCAGTGCTGTCTTCTGCCCCTTTTCAATACCAAAGGTAATTTGGTCGAACAAGAGCTTTTCTCCATAACTTTTGGACAGATTTTCAGCACTCAGCAGATTCATATGCTATTTTTTGCGGGCAGGTACCTGTCCTCTTTGCATGGCCTGTTGCTGTTTCATCATTTCCTCATACCGGGTTTCCCATTTTGACTTCTTTACCGGCTGCTTTTTCTTCGCCAGTAATTTGAGTCTCAGCTTTTCATCGTTTACGGCATACCGGAAAATGAACATCTGAAGGAAAGTGGTCAGGTTGAACAGCAGATAGTAATAACTCAAACCGGCCGAATAATTATTGAAAATTCCAAGGAACATGATGGGCATCAGATACATCATCCATTTCATCATTTTCATGGAATCCTCGTTCCCGGTAGGAGCCATCTGCTTGTTGCTGATAATCGTATAGGCCAGAGTTGCAGCCGTCATCAGAAGGGTAAACAGACTGACATGGTCCCCATAAAGAGGAATATTGAAGGAAAGATCCAGAATGGAATCGTAGGTTGAAAGGTCATCAGCCCAAAGGAAGGGTTGCTGACGCAATTCGTAGGATGCGGGGAAAAAGCGGAACATGGCTACCAATATAGGCCACTGTAACAACATGGGCAAGCAGCCGCCTGCAGGTTTGATGCCGCACTGCTTGTACAGCGACATGGTTGCCTGCTGTTTTTTCATTGCGTCCTCCGGTTTGGGGAACTTCGCGTTGATGGCTTCGATTTCCGGTTTCATCACCCTCATCTTGGCTGTCGAACGATAGTTGGAATACGTCAAGGGAAGCAGAACCACTTTCAGAATGATGGTCAGCATCAGAATGATCAGGCCGTAATTCCAATGGAAACGGCTGAAAAAATCGAACACCGGAATGACAGCGTATTTGTTGATCCAAGCAACGAGCTTACCTCCGAGCTGTATCTGATTTTCGATTTTCAATTTGTACTGCTTGAGCAATTTGTACTTGTTCGGACCGAAGTAAAAATCCATGGAAAATTGCTCGTTGTCCATGGAAGTCAGTGGAAATGCAATGTCTGCTTTCAAGATTTTCAACAGTCTATCCCCTTTGCGGTTTCCGTTTTCCGCATCCGACACCAAATTGGCATGGGCAAACTGCTTTTCGGCAATCAACGTAGACGTGAAATACTGCTGCTTGAAAGATACCCATTTCAATGCGGTACGATAGGTATTGGAATCACTCTTCACGTCGCTTTCGGCCAGCTTCTCCACATCTTTTGCATCACTGTAATAGACCGTAGTGGCTGTTTTTTCATTTTTGAGATTTTTTTCCTGACGAAGCAACTGCTGACGCCAGGAGAGATTGATCTCGCTCTGCGTACGGCTAATATAGGGACTCATCCGCACCAGACGCACATCCAATCCCGTGCGGTAGTCGTTTCCGCGCACGGTGTACACAAAGGAAACGTAGGCTGAAGTATCTTGAGTGCTTTCATCCTTATCCGCATACAAACGGTACTCTATCTGTATGGAATCCTTTCCTTTTACCATGCTTTTTTCGGGAAGTGCACCCTGACGGACGAAATTAAAATCATTGGTATTCAATTCCAAATACTTGGAAACGAAATCAAATCCAAAACGATTGACGCCGTCCGATTCCTCATCAAACAATACAACAGGCAGACTGTCATAGGTCTGCACATTCTTCAATTCCACCCTGCAGATACGGCCTCCCCTGGAGGAAAAACGTATGCGGTAAAATTCGTTCTCCACTTCCGTAGTTTCTTCCTCCTTTACCGATTCGGCTGCATGCACAAAACTGCCGTAAAGGTTGGAATAATGAGCGTAAGTCTTTTCTTCGACACTATTATTCTCACCGACAGACGGCAAAACATCCTTACCGGCCGCAGCAGCGGCTACGACAGAATCCGCGAAGGCCTCCTGACCAGTCATTTGGGCCGCTACCAGAGAGTCGTGCTGCCTTTGCATCTCCGCACGCTCTTCTTTGGAAGGAGACAAGTACAAACTATAGCCCAAAAACAGGCCAAAAATCAGCAATAATCCTATTAAAGTATTCTTATCCATATTTTTATAATTCCATCACAAAAGCCAAACAGCTCATTACAAAAGTACAAAAAAAAGCAATAGGTTCTGAGGCCAAACAAAAAAAAGCGAAGGTCTGTTTCAACGGATCACCAGTTTTTTCAAGCGGCGTTCGTCAATCTGCTCATGCATTTTCATCAGGATTTCATCCTTTAGCATCATCAGTTCATTTTTCACTAGAGGAGAACTGACCTCCACGTACAGCGTATCCCCTTTCAATTCCATTCGGGTAACAAATTTCATGATGACGGGTCCTGTCGCTTCTGACCACACTTCCTTCACCTTGTGTTTCAGATACGGAACAGCCAACTGACTTTCGTCAAGCATTTTTTGCATAACATCCGCTAACGAATGTTCTGCATCCTTTTGATTATACCTTCTGAACTGATCATCCATTGCATCTATCTTTTTCTGGTTTTTCCGCCTTCCTTAAACGCCGCCATACGCTGTTTGTGCTCATAGCTTTGCCTGGCTGCCTCATTTGCCTTGTCTTTATCACCCATGGCATAATAAGTAGCGGCTTGGAGATTATAGATATCGGCCCACATGGCTTCGTCCTCTCCCGCATACATGGACGCATCCTCCAGATAGGAAAGCGCATTTTCATAGTCATTCCTATAATAGGCCCTCACCGCCTGGGCTAAATACGGCATGGACTGGGCAGGAAACAGTTCGGATGCCCGGGCACCCATTGCTCCAGCCCGCTCGGCATCGGTTTTCAACAATATGGATATGATGCAATTCCAGGTTACGTATCTGGAGGAATCCAGCAGCAGCAGACTATCCAAAACCGGAAGTGCTTCATCCGCACGCTGCTGCGAAATCAAAACGTCAGCCCGCATGGACAATACACCGGCATCATTCGGATGCGTTTTTACCAAAATAGCGGACAATTCATCAGCCTCTGACTCATACCGAGAAGGATTGTCCAGCATAGAACGCATATAATTCTGCATCACATCTTTCTTGGGTTGTACAGAAATGTCCGGATTGGAAAAAATCTTCTTCATGTACGCATACGACTCCTCATGGTTTTTGCGATCGGAATAATACTCATACAGGGACACCTGTAACTGCGCATTTTCCGGATCCAGCCGTTGGGCCTCCTTCAGATAGGGAATGGCCTTGTCTTTCATATCGTTATTCAAATAAATGGACGCCGCTTGCAAATAATACTTGGCCTCGCTAGGGTAGGCTACAGTGAGTTTTTTCACTTCCTTGACTGCCGCATCCACATTGTTCAGGAACAGGTAGATTGACTTTTTCGTATCAATCAGTTGTTCGTTGACACCCAACTGCTTCTCCATATTGTCGTACACCAGCAGCGCCTCTTTGAGTTTATTCTGCTGTATCAGCGAATAGGCATAATTATTCAGATAATCCAGATTTTCGGGATAGGCTTCGGACAATTCCTTCCAGCAGTATTCCCCTTTTTTCAGAATTCCGGCCTGATTGTACGCCTCTCCCAGCAATACCTTGTACCAGGAATTCTTGGAATCCAGACGCGAAGCCTGTTCCGCGTACGGAATGGCATCCGATACACGTCCCTTTTGTATCAGCAGGATGGCCAGTTCGTAATACGCTGCGTGATGATCCGGCTCCACCGAAAGCACCTTGTACAACGAATCCATTGCAGCATCGTAATTTCCACACAATCTCTCCTTTACCGCGTTTACAAAGGTGGCCGTATTGGCGGCCAACTGCTTTTCGGAGAGATCTGATTTTTTTTCAGTTTCAACAGCCACCGTCTTGGCATGTCTGTTTTTCTGGGCCGAAACAGGCAACGCAAGCACCAGGGTGCAGACGACGGACAGAAACACCAAACGCGATTTGATCATGATTCTTCCTATTTTCCGGTATGACCGAAGCCACCGCATCCTCTTTCACTTTCTTCCAAAGAATCCACTGCTTCCCATGCCACCTGCTCATGACGGACCACCACCATCTGTGCTATACGATCCCCGTCTTTGATAACAAAGGATTCGCCCGACAGATTGATCAGAATGATCTTTATTTCTCCTCTGTAATCGGCATCAATAGTTCCCGGAGAATTCAACACGGTAATGCCGCTCTTGATGGCCAGGCCACTGCGCGGGCGAATCTGCGCCTCATAACCGGCGGGCAGTTCAATATACAGTCCGGTAGGAACCAGTTTGCGTTCCATAGGTCCCAACACGAGGTCCTCCTCAAGGGAAGCCCTGAGATCCATGCCGGCAGACAGAGCGGTTTCATAGGCCGGCAATGCATGTTTCGATGTATTGATTACTTTTACTTTCACGTTTCTGAATTTTTAAACCGAGGCACAAAACCTCTTCCGATTAACAACTGCAAAAATACAACAAAAAGAGATAGACTCGGTATTCGCTGTTGAAAATTGTCAAAGATTGAAAAAATACCGGCAGGCGTTGCGATAGGATATATTTTCCACCAACGTTCCCACCCATTCCATATCATCGGGAATCAGCCCTTTTTCCATTTCATCTCCCAACATTCCGCACAGCACACGGCGGAAATACTCATGCCGGGTATAACTCAGGAAAGAACGGGAATCCGTGAGCATTCCGACGAAACGACCGAGCAGACCGCATTGAGAAAGCACATCCAACTGGTGCAGCATCCCCCCCCTGTGATCATTGAACCACCAGGCCGCGCCCAATTGCATACGGCCGGGCTCCGGCCCGTGCTGGAAATTGCCTATCAGAGAAGCCAACATTTCACAATCGCGCGGATGGAGCGAATACACCACCATGCGGGGAAGCTCGCCATGCTGTTCCAGACGGTCAAACAAAGCGTTCATGGCGACAGCGGATGCAGTATCTGCTATGCTGTCAAAACCGGTATCGGGACCGATGGTACGGAACATTTTCGTATTATTGTTGCGCAGACAGTTGTAATGGATCTGTGCGGACCAGTTGGCCCGGGCATCGGCGGCGAGCCCTTCGTACAGCCAGGCCGATTGAAACTGATGAATTTCTTTTTCGGACAAAGTTTGCTTTTTTCTCGCTTTTTTGAAAATGGAACGGATTTCGGATTCAGTATAGACATCGGCATGGATCTCCGTCGTTCCGTAATCGGAAATCACACAGCCATTGTCAGCAAAATACCGGTGTCTCACATCCATGGCCTGCAGGAAATCCTCCCAACTGCCGATTTCCATGCCGGCAGTTTCAGCCAAACGGTCCATCCACGCGTTCCATGTTTCCAAATCCTCCACCTTGGAAGCTTTATCGTTTCGCCAGGCAGGCAGCACCTTCACCTCGAAACCGGAGGCAGCAATGGCCTGATGATAACGGAGGTCATCCACCGGATCATCGGTAGTACAGATTATTTTCACATTCGAACGCCGCATCAGACCGCGCGCAGAATACTCCGGCTGAGATAAGAGTGCATTGCACTTTTCCCAGATTTCGGGAGCGGTTTTCTCCGACAGACGTTCTGTCACACCGAAATAGCGGGTCAATTCCAGATGCGACCAATCGTACAAAGGATTCCGGAGCATCTGTTCCATGGTTTCCGCATACTTGAGGAATTTTTCGTAAGCTGCAGCTTCTCCGGTGCAGTATTTCTCATCCACACCATTGGAACGCATCTGACGCCATTTATAATGGTCGCCGGAAAGCCATACCTCTGTCATATTCTCCCATCGGCGGTCTTCAGCAATTTCCTTGGGCGACAGATGGCAATGGTAATCGACAACAGGCATGGGTTCTGCATAATCGTGGTACAGGGTACGCGCAGTGCGCGTCGTCAGGAGATATTCTTCGTTGATAAATGGCTTCATCGCGTTTTTGATGGACTGTGTTCCTAAATAAGAAAAAACAATTCGAAAATGCAAAAGTAATCATTTTTCGGACACTTCACAGCATGCATTTTTTTGGCAGATATACCTCCGCTCCGAATCCCCGATTCCGAAGACGGAAAATACACATTCATCCAATTCGGACTGCAGTCGGGCAGAAAAACCCTCGGTGACGATTCGGTCCGTCATTTGTCCCAAGGCTTCATCCTGCTCCTTTGTCAGGCAGGGAAAAGGAAGAGCCTGCAGATTTCTCTTCAGAACCTTGATATCCTTAAATTTCAACTGGTAATAAAAACGATACAGAGAGGAATTCAGCAAAGCAGCCGCGCTTCGCACCGAGGTTCCCTTTATCTCGGGAACCATAATATTCGCACTGTTGAGGCACAGGCGTTGCCGGTTATCGTAAGCTACTATCGGGTATTTGGCTATGAAACGGTAAATCAGTTTTTCGGGAACACGGTAGCATTCCTCCTTCGCACATTGCTGGAAATCGGAAGGTTTGAAAAAAACATAAAAGGATTCTTTTCGCATACGGAAGGCTTCCACCTGCCTGCCGGCAAAAACGGCTTCCGCTCCCGGAACAGGCTCCCTAAGCAATTTACTTTCATTGTCGCCCGTTACAATGCCAAGAGCCCACTTGCTATGACTCAGATCGTCATATCTGCAGGCATCCATTTTTTCCATGACTGAGGCTTCTATGCCGGAAAGCACGGCAAAAGGGATATCGGCATTTACATACAGATTCTCCGGAACGGAAATACGGAATGTACCGCTACTGCCGTGTACCTGATACTGCTGCGTTTTCACTCTGCGGTTGACAAAACGTATGCTGAAATAGTCGGTAAAAACTCCGGCAAAGCGTCCGGAATACAGTTCCAAGGACTGTATGGCGGTACGGGTCAGCAGATAAGTGCGCACATCCGAATGGATACGGACCTTCAGTATGGAAGAAGGCATCAAGAGTCGGGCCTGTCCGTTTCGGACCAGCGATTGCGCGATTTTTACCAGAAACATGGACGACTTTTCCCTAGAGGCAATGCTCAGACTCTCGTAAAGTCCGGACTTATCGGTACCCCAGGGCGGATTGGTGCAGATACAGTCAAACTTTGCCGGCCATTTTTCCTCAAAGGCCGACGAAGACTTGGATTCGGATAGAAAATCACGTTGGCACACATTCGGAACGAATTCACAATCCGGATACTTCAGCAACAAATTTACAGAAGCCAGCATGACCGCAACGGGATCGGAATCCGAGCCATAGAGACAGGACGGATGGACGGCTTTCACTCCGGTCAGGAAAGCCCCGCTTCCGCAACATGGATCATAAAAAGTCTGTGAAGACGTAAGAACGACATCTCCCACCATCTGTTCCACCACCTCTTTCCCTGTATAGTAACGCCCACACGTGTTTCTTTCTCCCTCTGCCAGCAGGGACTGATATACGAATCCGAGAAGATCGTCCGAGCCGTTCCACTCGCAATCGGATATGCCGAGTGTTATCTCCCGGCCGGAAAATCTGCGCATACTTGTCCGGACATGGGGAAAATCCAGCAATCCCTTCCGCCTGAGCAATTCGAGACAAAGGGAATACAATATATCCTCCACGGAGAAAGGCAAGTTCTCCAGACGATGCAGGATTTCAAATGCTTCCGGACTATCAAGATAGGTCGTGGCCACCACCCTTCGGGATGATTGCGATTTATTCGCTCTTTTGGTCAGTTTTGTGCGGGAATCGGTATTCAACCGCTTCCAGTTCGATTCGGTGGCTTTGCTGATATTTTCCGGAAAAGGACTCATGACAACGGATTTCGGATGCTACTCCACCGGTTTGTATTTCGGCACCAGTACTTTCATCAGCACCCAAGCTAGCAGATATGCCACGGAACAGACTATGAAAGTGATTTCGTAACCCGCGCTTTTACCGGTGTATCCCAAGAAATGCATCTGTACCGCATCCGCATAGGTAAAAAGATTGCCAGCCCCTTTCTGCACGAAAAAACTGCCGATTCCGCCAGCCATGCCGCCTATGCCCGTCACCGTAGCAATCCAGCTTTTGGGAAACATATCACCGGTTGTGGAAAAAATATTGGCACTCCAGCTCTGGTGTGCGGCACATCCGATGCCGATAAGAACAATGGGCCACCAGGGAGAATACTGACCCAAAGGTTGTGCCAGGAGTACGCAAAGTGGGAAAAAGGCAAAAATCAGCATGGAAAGCATACGGGAACGATAGGGGTCCCAGCCTGTGCGCCGTATGACCAATGAGGGAAGTTTGCCTCCGAGAAGAGATAGCATAACTATGGCATACAGAGTAAATATCAGCATCATACCTTCCGGATCCGAAGTGTTGATATTAAACTGAGCCTTAAGATAACTCGGTGTCCAGAAAAGAAAAAACCACCATACGCCATCCGTCAGTCCCTTGCCGATAATCAGGCTCCAGGTCTGACGATAGCGGAAACATTTCCAAAGGGAGACTTTCTTTTCTTCCGTCTGTGGCGCATTCTTCAAAAGCGCTTCATTTCCGGATTCCGGCAACCGGTCGGATTCGATATATTCCAATTCTGCCTGATTGACGAATGGGGAACGTTGAGGCTCATTATAGAGGAAAATCCACAGACCGGCCCAAAGAAAGCCGAGTACGCCAATGAGGATGAAGGCCATCTCCCAGCCAAAATGCTTAGCCAGAGGCGGAATGGTAAGCGGGGCAATCAGCGCACCGATGGATGCACCGGAATTGAACACGGAAGTAGCAAAGGCCCGGTCTCGTTTGGGAAAATATTCCGCTGTCACCTTGATGGCAGCCGGAAAGTTTCCGGCTTCTCCGAAAGCCAGCACGCAGCGGGCCACCAAAAAGGACCAGACGGAAACGGTAGAAACAAGTACAGCCGTGTCACCGCTAGCCTTCAGCAGAGCAGAAGCCGAGTCCAAGCCGGAGAAGCACTGGGTTATCCAGCCACAGCCTGCGTGCAGACAGGCACCTAAACTCCATATCAGAATGGCTCCCAAATAGCCTTTTTTTGTACCCAAACAGTCAATCAGACGACCGGCAAACAGCATGGAAATGGCATAGCACAGGGAAAATACGGCCGTAATGGTTCCATAATGCGCATCAGTCCAGTGAAATTCCGGTTTGATGAATTCCTCAAAAGTCAGGCTCAGCACCTGCCTGTCCAGGTAGTTGATGGTGGTGGCCGCAAACAGCATCGCGCACATCACCCAACGGAAACGGGTCTTCATATTCTATTATTTGACAAATAAATTGCAAAGGTACGCCATTTACCAATACAAACGGCAGATCTCCGTATAAAAAACACTTTGTGCAAGCTTTCTGCTTTTTTTTCCGAACAATGTACGTTCCGACTGACATTTTGACTACTTTTGCACTTTGGCATGTTTTATGCCAATTGAGAATTGGAATACCTAACTTGAAAAACAGATACATTATGGACGATTATTTTTTTCACTCGGATAATGAACGTACAATCAACGCACCGGTCATAGCAGAAAGTGCCTCGACCCTGATGCGTCACGTATTTGCATGGATGTTCGCAGCCTTGAGCATCACAGCCGTCACAGCCTGGTTCTTCGCCCGTTCCGGTATGATCAGCCTGCTTTACACGGAAACCGGCATGAGTGGTCTGGGATGGATTGTGATGCTGAGTCCTTTCGTCATGGTTATCGCTATGTCCATGGGACTAAACAAAATGAGTTCTACCACTCTGAGCCTGCTCCTGATTATCTATTCCATACTGATGGGCATGAGCATGAGCTACATCTTTCTGGCGTATACCGGAGCGGTCATTTCAAACACCTTCCTCATTACTGCCGGCATGTTCGGAGCCATGGCCATAGCCGGGTATGTCACCCGTATGGATTTGAGCCGACTGGGTTCCATACTGTTTATGGCACTGATTGGCCTGATAATAGCATCCATCGTATGCCTGTTTACCCACAGCAGCCGGGCGGAATGGATCATCAGCATATTGAGCGTCATTGTTTTTTCCGGTTTGACGGCATGGGATGTAAACAGCATCCGCAACATGAGTACCTACATTGATTCCGGCAGCGAAACAGCTCGGAAAATGGCCGTATACGGAGCACTCAGTCTCTACCTGGATTTCATCAACCTGTTCCTTTCTCTGCTGCGCATTTTTGGAAGAAGCAATGATTAAGAAACCAGCCATCCGTACCCTCTGGACCATGGGAGCCATGGTCCTGCTCCTTTGCGGATGCCAGTCTCCGAATTTTACTCTCAGCGGGCATTTCGACCCTTGTCCCACCCATCAGGTTTATTTGGACGAAATCCTGCCCGATGGCATCAGAACGCTGGATACTCTACTGATTGTCAATGGTGATTTTTCCTATCGCATGGAGCATGAGGAAGCCGGCCTGTTCCGATTACGCTTCTCAGACACCAACTTTCTCACTTTTTCCGGAAAGGGGAACGACCGATTGGTATTTTCCGGAAACGCCGAAGATTTGCCGCATACCTATTCGGTTCGGGGCAATATATCCTCCGATATTCTGTGGAAAGCCAACTGCCGCATCAATGAGATGTATGCTCTGACCGACTCGCTCAGCCGGCTGTTTGTGCAAGCCAAAAACGGAGAAGAAATCCAAAAAATTTCCCAAACCCTGGACAGCTGCTACAACGCCCGATTCCAAATTTGCAAAAATCATTTGGAAGCACTGATACGAAACCATCCGGAGGACATTGCCGTGCTGCCGGTATTCTACCAGCGCGTAGGAACCCGGCCTTTTTTCTCCGAGAAGGAGGATACTGCACTTTTCCAGGAAATGGTCAAAAATTTGACAGAATCCATGCCTGAAAATCCGCATGTCAAATATCTTCAGGAAAGAGTTTGCTATGAATAAGAAGGAACGTTTTGCCTATATCACCGAATATTTCCGGAAGGAAATGCCAGATGCCGGTCCGGAACTGCACTATCGGAACGCCTTCGAATTATTGGTCGCCGTCATATTATCTGCCCAATGCACCGACAAACGGGTCAACATGGTTACGCCGGAACTGTTTGCCTCCTATCCGAATGCCGAAAGCATGGCGCAAGCGGAAATCGGACAGATTTACGAAAAAATCAAAAGCGTCTCCTACCCCAACAACAAAGCCAGACATCTCAAAGGAATGTCGGAAAAACTGGTGCATGATTTTCACGGTGTCATCCCCGACAATGTGGAAGAAATGCAGCAACTCCCCGGTGTGGGACGCAAAACGGCCAATGTAGTGGCTGCCGTTATTTTCCATCAACCGGCCATGGCTGTGGACACCCATGTTTTCCGTGTATCAGCACGCATAGGACTGAGTACGGGAGCCAAAACGCCTTTGGAAACCGAAAAACAATTGGTGGCCTATTTTCCCCGCACGGATATTCCGGCCGCCCATCACTGGCTGATTCTACACGGACGCTATGTGTGCACTGCCCGCAAACCGCATTGCGAGACCTGCGGCATACGGGAAGCCTGCAAATATTTTGAAACGCATAATACTATTTGACAATGAGATATTTCCTGCATATGGCATACAATGGGAGCAAATATTTCGGCTGGCAGATACAGCCGGACCAACCCAGCGTGCAGGAACGTATGGAACAGGTACTTTCCTCGCTCTTCAAGGAACGTATTGGCGTTACCGGAGCCGGACGCACAGATACCGGTGTTCACGCCTCCGATTTCTATGCACATTTTGATACCGATATTCCTCTGCTGCAGGACAAGGCGATGTGGCTATACCGAATCAATTCCTTCCTTCCGAATGATATTGCCGTATATGACATACTGGCGGTCCGACCGGAAGCGCACGCCCGCTTTGATGCATTGGAACGCACCTACCGGTATTTTCTCAGCTGCGAAAAGAATCCCTTTGTGCTGGATACTGCCTACCGCATTTATTTTCACGCAGACCTTGAAGCCATGAACCATTGTGCGGAAATTCTGAAAGAATACCGGGATTTTACCAGTTTTTCCAAAACCCACACACAGACAAAAACCAACATTTGCAACATCACCCACGCCCATTGGCATAAGGAGGACTCTCTGCTGGTTTTCGAAATTACGGCCAATCGTTTTTTACGCAATATGGTACGCTCCATTGTGGGTACGCTCATTGAAGTGGGAAGGGGCAAATTGGATGAAAACGGATTCCGACAACTGATAGAGGCGAAAGACCGATGCCGCGCGGGTACATCCGTACCGGCTCACGCCCTATACCTGACCCGAATCACTTATCCAGAACATATCTTCCTGCAGAGATCAGAGGAAGATTTAAGCATACACAAGCCAATACAGATTATATAGCAGCATGTAATCCAGCATGTTATACTCCCCTTCGGTGGCATAATGCCACGGACAGAACAAAGAAAGGGAATGCCAAGGCATGGGAGAAGTCTCGTAACCGGTTTCTGTCTTCAAACGGTGCGCCCCTTCAGAAGGAGCCGCATCCAGATAATCCCGGAATATATCTTCTGGCAACGGACTGGAAAGGGAATCTCCGTACAGCAGGTAATTGGACAAACTCAAATGCGGGAACAGTATCTGTTGCCCGTAATCCGGACGTTTCCGGGCCAAGGCAGAAGTTTGCTTATACAACCATTCATACGTACTGGACGCCCCTCTTCCTTTTTCATTGATGACAGCCGAAAGTATCAGCACTCCATACCAGTTGAATTTTCCGTCCTTATCGAAATCATAATGATTCTGTATAAAATTCCAGGTATTGCGGCTGGATGCCTTGTCTGATTTTCCGAAAACGGACGATCTGCCGGACAGGATACCATATGCCTGACCATGGGCATATCGCAGCCAGCGAAGATCTCCTTCTTTTTGGATTTCCATTCCGTTGACCGGATTGACAACCCTCCAATGCTCCTTTCCTCTGACATCGGTATACTGCATGGCTTCCACCATATGGGCAGCAATACGGGCCGACATCCCGTTCAGTTCAGAATCTCCGACCAGTTTCTCGGTCAGCAGCAAACCCAAATAAGTTGCCCAGGCCTGATCTTGAGAAGGAGCGTTGCGGGTACTTCCTTCCTGCCCGCAAAAACGCGCGTAATCACTGGTAATTCCATCCAATTGCAAGATAGAAAACAAATCAGCGGGAACGTCATCCCGCAAATAAAATCCATTTAAAGCAGGCTGTCCCCCCCAACAGTTTTCCGCCTCCAAATCCAGACGTTCGTACACCCTTAGCGCCTGTCGCAATTCACGCAATGTAGCAGAAGCCCCTACTGAATCCTTCTGCAGAATCAGACGGCGATACTCCGTTGCCAGTACGGCGACATAATGTCCCTGCCACCAGGTACCGTCCGCCCAAAAACCGATCTGACGTCCCTTGTCATCTGTTTTACGCCATTCCATCGGGATATTCGAGCCTTGAATATCTGCCGTGTCAGTATAATACATAAACTCCTTTTTCAGCCGTTCTCTGAAAAAACAGTATTTTCGGAAATTTGCATCCGGAGTCTGCGCCCGTAAACTGCCGGAACACAGACACAGCAGAAGCATCAGAATTGAAATCCTATTCTTCATAAATCAATAATTTGGGCTGTGTGATGGTATAGTGTTCGAAATTTTCATCGGATTCAAAACTGTCCCCAATATAGACGGAACCATCCGGACAGGTCTGTTTGGTTGTGGTATGGGAATACACCTTTTGAGCATCCATATCCCATATCAGATGCTCTGTCTCGATTTTTTCTCCCGTCTGCAAATTGCGGATAACCACTGTGTTTTTGGCTTCCATCATTCGCTTGTTTTCATAATGTACTCCGTATTTTGCCGTCAGCACGGCATTAGGGGTTCCGTCCGAAGTATAGTTAATTATTTTCAATCCTTTAGGTGTTTCCTGATAGGATTGCGGCTCGTGATATACACAATACAGAGGGGCGGAAAATTCGTACGAAAGTTTGCCTCCTCTGCTGACGTACAGCAACAGATGGTCTGAAACTTCCGAAGGACCAGAGCGCTTTACGTACATCTGGCTGATTTCCTCCTCATCGTTTCGGCAGGAAATACAAGTAATAGCCGCCAGAAAGACGGCTATTACCACATATCGCACACCGGTTTTCAAACCCATTAACGCACTGTTGTCACTTCGTTAATCCAGCCTTCTACACGATAGCTCTGTCCTTTTTGGAAACCTCTCTGGAAATAGGTTTCCGTTTTGGGGAAGTGAGCGGAGGCATTGGAAAGCCCCTGCTGAGCCTGCTGGTAAATTTTCATCTGCTTTTCGTCATTATCCTTCAGACTGGCGGCTATCGACATGGCCTTGCTGTACTTGTCTGCAGCTGCCCAGTTGGCAGCACCGGGGATATCCGTACTTGTTCCGGAATAAGCGTACAGGTCACCAATAAGAATGTAGGCCTTCGCATTGGAGGGATTCATACGCAACACCTTATATGCATATTCTCTGGCCGTCGAGTACTGATGCATCTGCATATAGTTCTGTCCTATCATCAGATAGGTGTTGATGGTATCCGACTTTTTCGTGTACAGGGACAAAGCTTCCTCGAGATATTTCACAGACTGCGTATAATCTTTTTCCATATAGGAATTGACTCCCATATAGAAAGCGGTCTGCGCCGTCGGGGCAATGCTGTGGATTTTCTTCACAGCATCCACATACACACTGTTGGAAGTGCAGTTCTTTTTGTTGAACAGTTTGATGATCTGACGCAGCAACTTTTCATCGTCATTCTGCTCCAGTTTCTTTCCGTAGATGTCAATCAGGTTTTCGCAAGTTCCGTACTTGGAGAATCCGCGGTCAATGTTGTTGGACACCTTCAGGTAAGAATTGTATTTCGAATACGTTTTGGCGGAATCCACTGCAAAATCCTCATACCATGCATCGTACACATCCTGGCCGATTTTGTGGCTGTCGAGTTGCTCGCGCAAAGCATAGATTTTGTCCATCACCTTCTGGAAATCATCCTCACTGACTTCCATCACTGCATCCAGAACTTCCGTCACATCGTCGTAGGCATTGATCACGATATCCGTTCCCAAGCGTTTGTTGTTCATATAGCGCTCGGACGTGAGAAAATACACGTTCAGCACCTGAGGAGAAGTGGCGGCCCCGCACAGAGCGACCGAATTTTTCAACATTTCGTAAGCCTGCTCATAGTTGTATGCACGGAACTTCATGGTATACAGACCGACTTGTCCCATGCAGTATCCCTCATCCTCGGGATAGTATGATTTGCGAAGTTCAAACAAGTCAAACAAATCCTGCACATAGCGGGATTTCAGAGCCGTATCGTTGGCTTTTTCCGCCATGCTGATTTTATACTCCAAGATGGGCACGCCATTTATAAAGACATTCTTGGTTGACATAGGGCAACTGTCAAGAACCGCCTTCCAAAAAGGATAGGCCTCTTCATAATTTTTCTTTTTTACCGCATCACGGAACAGGGAAATATTCTTTCTGCAACCCACACTGTCCTCTCCGAATTTGGACTGGGCTTTGACTCCATTAGAAAACGACACCATCAGGATAATCGTCATCAAAAATGCTGCATTGCGTTTCATAATCATTCACTTTTTATCGTTTGCACTTTGTTTTTTTCTCAAACAACCAAAAACCATACCGAAAAAAGAAAATCAATCCAATTTTCGGCGTTGATACCATTTTTCGTGCAACTGCAATTGCAGCAGCACACGGAAATACCGTTCTTCAATCCCGGATGTACTTTTGGGACCGAACACGCCTACCTCGCCCTGAATGCCGACTTGAGTTTTGCTTTTCTTCATCGGGAAAGCCAGACCGAAATCCAGTCCCATGCGCCGGAAGTCATCTCCGCCTATCTGCAGGCAATGCTGCTCGTAAAAAGCGCCCAGCATATAGGTCGTTTTGGCCAGGTAGCGATTTCCCTGAGCATTGGGGACAAAGCGTCCTCCCAAGGATATCCGATAGGAATCATGAAGACTGTCCGCCTCTTCGCCCAGGCGGAAAACACTCCAGGTGGAATAGGAAAAATCGGCTCCTACCCAGAAATGCTCGGCCTCTGCAAAGGAAATACCCAAACCGAATTCAGAAGGATTGCTTAGGTGTTCGGTCCGGGACTTCTTGTCTGCATTGTTCCAGGCCAAGGTATCAATGGGGAGATCGGAAGATCCGGAAGTCTGATAAGTCAGATGGTACAGACTCCTGTCCACTTTGATGAGAGACGGAATGGACGGAGTGTACGTCAATCCGAAACCGATTTCCTTGTGGCCGATAGGCTGCACATACTGCAGACCTGCTTTCAGAAGCAGTCCATGCACCCTGTACTCGTCTTCACTGCGCATATTGAAATACTCATCATTTTCAAAAACCAATTCATGACAACGCCGGCTCGTTCCGAACAGATAGGAAGCCTGCAGACCGACAGAAAGCCTTGAAAACAGTTCCACTCCGTTTCCCCAAAACACCTCATACGTACCACCTTCGCCTATGTCATTGCGGGAGCAAAGGACATCCTGATACGAAAAACGGTAATTGACGGAGGAAAATGGCTGAATTCCGAAAGCAGTGGACCAATGGGCAGTAACCGGAAGACCAAGGAAAAAATATTCCATGTCGGCGGTACTTCCCTGCTGCCGGGCTCCCGATTCAGTCAGCACGTGGGACCGGTATGAAAAAGCAGCCTCCAGCACAGACGAAAGGGAATCAAAAGCTGTATATGAAGCCGGATTCAAGCAGTTGACAACCGTAGATGAACGGAAAGCGAAACCGGTACCTCCCATTCCCTGAGTGACGGCCGACGAACGGGCCTGCATTTCTCCCCATCCGAAACGGGAATAGGGAGTACTCAGGTGCACTTGGGCGGACAAGCCCATGGCAAAACCACACGCCAGGCATAGTATTAAAATATTTTTCCTATTATTTCTCAACATAATAGTTCATTATTTTATAAAGTCCATAGAATAACAGGTACGGATTTGCAAAGGTAGGATTTTTTAGCTTACCTTTTACCTTTTCGGCATCTCCTCCCGTTAAAATAAATACAATATCCTCATATTCAGTTATGTATTTTTCAATCATGGCATCACACTCGGAAACAAACCCCCGACATACACCGGCACGAATGG
This sequence comes from Bacteroidales bacterium, assembly GCA_045598025.1. GTDB lineage: Bacteria > Bacteroidota > Bacteroidia > Bacteroidales > WCHB1-69 > UBA1195. The sequence goes on from JAZLLH010000068.1 coordinate 43,834, forward strand.
ATGAAAAGGTAGTCGTTCCTACCAAAGGGACTTCCATATCCGCCTCCACAAGCGGCAGACGGGATGTGAACGCATGCAAAGCCTTCAACCGCATCTCCAAACCGAGAGTAATGCTGCCTCCTCTGTACACGGCATCTGCCGTCAGCAGATCAAAAGTCATGCAGCTTCCGCACTGTATGACCACCACATTCCTTCCCGGATACAGGTAGCGGGCAGCCACCATGCAACCCAGACGGTCCGCACCCAAAGTTTCAGGCGTTTCATAGGCAATCCGTATGGGAAGCGGACGCAAAGCGGAAGGCATGTATACTTCGAATTCCTTACGCAAGGCGGTCGGAAGCGGATCGTCAGAAGCAGCCACAGAAGAGTACATCAAATGGCGTATACCGTATTTTTCTTTCCACTCCATCAGCACATTCACAGGCAGTTCGGGATATCTGACAAACTCCAGAAGGCGGTCGTCTTCGTACACGGCCGCCTTCTGTAAGGTATTTCCTTTATCTATGACAATTCCTTTCACACGTCAGATAATCAACATAGCATCCCCGAAAGGAAGGAATCTGTATTTTTCCTGCAAAGCCTGCTGATAGGCTTCCATCACCAATTCGTAACCTCCGAAAGCACAGGTAATCATCAGCATTCCGGATTGGGGAGGATTCAGACTGGTCAGCAGCATATCAGCCGAGAGAAACTCATAAGGCGGAAAGATAAACTTATTGGTCCAACCCTTATACGGCTTGATGAGGCCAGACATGTAGACAGAGGATTCCAATGCCTTCAGCGAAGTCGTTCCTACACAACAGACCCGGTGGCCCGACTCCTTCGCCTTGTTGACCAGGCTGGCCGTTTCATCGGAAATTTCCATTTCCTCCGAATCGATTTTGTGCTTCGCCAGGTCCTCTACATCAATTTCTTTGAAATTACCGATACCTGCATGCAGCGTTATATCGGCAAAGTTCACACCCTGAATTTCCAGGAGTTTCAGCGTACGTTTCGTAAAATGCAGACCACTGGAAGGGGCTACAACCGCTCCGTCCCGCTTGGCGTAGATGGTCTGGTAATCTTTTTGATCACACGGTTCAACCTCCCTCAGCCGGAGCAGTTGCTCCGGAAGCGGCATCTGCCCCAAAGAAAACAGTTTTTCTACAAATTCCTCGTGAGAACCGGAAAAAAGAAACCTCAGAGTACGGCCTCTGGAAGTGGTGTTGTCAATCACTTCGGCCACCATATTCCCATCGTCAAAAAACAATTTGTTTCCGATACGGATTTTCCGCGCAGGATCCACCAGAACATCCCATAAACGGCTTTCCGCATCCAGTTCCCGCAACAGAAACACACTGATAAACGTATCTGTACTCTCTTTCTGTCCTGTCAACATAGCCGGAATCACACGTGTGTCGTTTCTTACCAGCACATCGCCATCACCCAGATAATCGAGAATGTCTTTGAACCGCCGGTGAGTAATGGTCTGCTTTTTCCGGTCCACCACCATCAAACGGTCTTCATCCCTGTCTTCCAAAGGATGAAGGGCAATCATTTCTTGCGGAAGAAAGTACTTAAATTGCGATAATTTCATGTGTTCTATCTCTTGATTAAAAAACTTTGTGCCGGCACTGCTCCCCGACAATCACTACATAATGGATTGGATAAACGCAACACACAGTTGATTTATTTTGCAGATTGAAAAAAAAATCGATATTCTGACGCAGACAATGCAAATACCGGATTTCCAGTCAGGGAAAGGACTCAAAAAAAAGAGAAAATTTGATGGGCATCAAACAACTTTACATATATATTTTTTTTGTATATTTGCAGTTTGTGCTCTCCTCTGTTATAGAGCATATATATTTTTGAAAACAAAACAGTTAAATATATGGAAATATCCTACAAATGGCTAAAGAGATACCTGGCAACCGATCTGAGTGCGGCAGAAATGTCCGCCTTACTGACGGATTGCGGACTGGAAGTGGAAACTCTTGAAACGTATGAAAGCATCCGGGGCGGTTTGAAAAACGTGGTAATCGGCAAAGTACTGAGCTGCGAAGCCCATCCCGATTCCGACCACCTGCACGTCACTACCGTGGATGTCGGAGAAAAGGTTCCGCTGAACATCGTATGCGGAGCTCCCAATGTCGCAAGCGGACAACATGTGGTCGTAGCCCGCATCGGAGCGGTGCTCTACCCTTCCGACGGAGAACCCGTCACCATTAAAAAATCCAAAATCCGAGGCGTCGGTTCAGAAGGCATGATTTGCGCAGAAGACGAATTGGGGATCGGAAGCGACCACGCCGGTATCATGGTTCTGCCGGAGACAGCCGTTCCCGGCACGCCGGCCAAAGATTATTTCAAAGTGGAAACAGACGATGTGTTCGGCATCGGACTGACACCGAACCGCAGTGATGCCATCTGCCACATCGGAGTGGCCAGAGACATGAAAGCCTCCATTCATCGCCATTTGGGAAAGAAACTGAAATTGGAATATCCCGATATAAGTGCATTCCCGACCCAGGGACCGGCCAATCCCGTATCCATAGAAATCCGGGACGAAGAACGCTGTCCGCGATATTCCGGTCTGTACATCAAGGGTGTGCACGTGCAAGATTCGCCGGAATGGATGCAGAGCCTGCTGCGCACTGTAGGTATACGGCCCATCAATAATATCGTGGATATCACCCAATTCGTCATGTTGGAATGCGGGCAGCCCATGCATGCCTTTGATGCAGGAAAAATCAAAGGACAGAAAGTAATTGTCCGCAGAGCATCCAAAGATGAACCTTTCCGGACATTGGACGGAATCGACCGTAAACTGGATACGGAAGACCTCGTCATATGCCATGCCGATGCTCCCATGTGTATTGCCGGAGTCATGGGCGGAGAGCACTCCGGAATCAGCACAGACACCACGGATGTTTTTCTGGAAAGTGCCTATTTCCAAGCAGCTGGCATCCGCAAAACAGCCAAACGGCACACGTTGAAAACGGACGCCTCCTTCCGCTATGAAAGAGGTTGCGATCCAAATATCACCATTTACGCCTTGAAACGCGCAGCCCTGCTGATACAGGAAATGGCTGGAGGCAGCATATCCGTCATCACGGACTGCTATCCGAAACCCATTGAAAAAAACACCGTTGAATTCCCGCTGTCTCGGCTGAACCAACTGGCCGGTCAGGAAATTGAAAAGGAAATGGTGCTGCAGATTCTGGAAGACCTGGAGATCGAAGTCCTTCGGGACGCAGACGGGGTGCTTAGCCTGGCCATCCCCACCAACAAAGTGGACGTAACCCGTATTGCGGATGTGGTGGAAGAAATCATGCGGATATACGGATACAATAACATTCACCTGCCCAGTCAGTTCTGCTACCGTCCGTCTGCCCTGGACGAACATCCTTTGCTGGAAGTCAAGGAATGCATTTCCAATTATCTGTCTGACAATGGTTTCTATGAAATTATGAACAATTCCCTGACCAAAAGTGACTACACACGCTGGGACTTCATTCCGAAAACGGAAACCGTGCAACTGATGAATCCGCTGAGCAAAGACCTGCAGAACATGCGGCAAACACTGCTGTTCGGAGGACTGGAAAGCATTGCCAACAACATCAACCATTCCAATTTCGATTTACGCCTGTACGAATTCGGGACCATTTATAGCCAGCAAGCGGGAAAAGAAAAAGTGGAAGAGCGCTACCCACACCGTCAGCGGCTGGGAATCTGGGTCAGCGGAAAAACACAGGGCACTTCCTGGCAGAGCACACCGGACGAAGCCGATTTCTATTACTTGAAAAACATGGTTCTGAACGCCTTGCACAAAGCCAAATTTCAGACACAGCGAATGAAACTGCAAATGGTCGAACAGGAAAACGGCATGATCAACGTGCTGAAATACAGTTTCCGTCAACAGGATATTTTGAGCATAGGCGAAGTCGAACCCGAACTGCTGAAGCAATTCGGCATCAAACAGCGCGTTTTCTTCGCTGACATTGACTGCGACAAACTGGTCGGAAATATGGAACGCAAAAAGACATTGTTCAAGGAGCTGAACCGCTTCCCGGAAGTAGACAGAGATCTGGCCCTACTGGTTGACAAAGAAGTCACCTATGAGCAAATTGAAAAATTGGCCTTCAAAACCGAACCCAACGCCATAAAATCGGTCAATCTTTTCGACGTATACGAAGGTAAAAACCTGGAAGAAGGCAAGAAATCCTACGCGGTCAGTTTCGTCATTACCAATACAGACCGCACTTTCACCAGCGATGAGGTTCAGGGAATCATGGACAGGCTGATTCATGCCTACGAAAAAGAACTGGGAGCTAAATTGAGATAACGGATACGAAATAAACCATAAAATTCAAACAGTATGCAAAATATAGAATATAAAGAAAAAAAAGACTGCCGCTCCGGTTTTGGAGAAGGTCTGTTGGAAGCCGGCAAACGAAACGAAAACGTAGTCGCGCTCTGCGCTGACTTGACCGGATCAGTTAAAATGAACGCATTTGCCGAGGCTTTTCCGGAAAGATTTTTCCAAGTAGGTATTGCGGAAGCCAATATGATAGGTATGGCTGCAGGCATGGCACTCAGCGGAAAAATTCCTTTCGTGGGTTCCTTTGCCAATTTCTGCACTACCCGCGTGCTGGATCAGATTCGGATGGTGGTAGCCTACTCCGGAAACAATGTCAAGATTTGCGGTTCTCATGCCGGCATTACTACCGGTGAGGACGGAGCCACCCACCAAGTAATGGAAGACATCGGATTTGTCAAGGGACTGCCGAATATGACGGTAATCAATCCCTGCGACTTCAATCAGACCAAGGCCGCCACACTGGCCATAGCCGAATACAACGGTCCCGTCTATCTCCGTTACGGACGGCCGAAAGTTCCGAATTTCACAGCGGCCGAACAGCCCTTTGTCATCGGCAAGGCCCTGCGTATGAGAGAAGGATCGGATGTAAGCCTGTTCGCCACCGGACATATGGTATATCCTGCATTGGAAGCAGCCAATATACTGGAAGCAAAAGGCATTTCGGCGGAAGTCATCAACATACACACCATCAAACCTTTAGATACCGAATCCATACTGTCTTCCGTCCGTAAAACCGGCTGTGCCGTCAGCTGCGAGGAACATTCCTACATCAATGGACTGGGCGACAGCATCGCAAGAACGCTGGTGCGCAACCACCTGTGTCCCTTGGAATATGTCGCCATGGAAGACGAATTCGGACAAAGCGGAACTCCCGACGAACTGATGAAATTCTACCGTTTGGACAAGGAACACATCGTTGAAGCAGCCATGAAGGCCGTCGGACGCAAAAACGGCTGATCAGCTCGAAATGCAGACAGAAGATAGAGAATAGAGAAAAGAAAAAACATATGCAAAACATTAGAAATGTGGCTATCATAGCCCATGTCGACCACGGGAAAACCACTTTGGTCGACCGTATATTGTATCAGTCCAAACTGTTCAGGGACAATCAGAACGTACAGGACCTGGTGCTGGATAACAACGATTTGGAAAGAGAAAGAGGCATCACCATTCTTTCCAAAAATGTATCCGTTCACTACAAAGGATACAAAATCAACATTATAGATACTCCGGGACACAGTGATTTCGGAGGAGAAGTGGAAAGAGTGCTGAACATGGCAGATGGTGTACTGCTGATTGTGGACGCTTTCGAAGGCCCGATGCCTCAGACCCGTTTCGTGTTGCAGAAAGCCATCGAACTCAATTTGAAACCCATCGTGGTCATCAACAAAGTCGATAAACCCAACTGCAATCCGGAATTGACCATGGAAGCGGTATTCGACCTCATGTTCGCATTGGGTGCCAGCGAAGAACAACTGGACTTTCCCGTCGTCTACGGTTCTTCCAAACAAGGATGGATGAGCGATGACTGGCAGAAGCCCACAGACAATGTATACTATCTTTTAGACCAGATTATCGAGCACATACCGGAATATCACGCACAGGAAGGCAATACGCAAATGATTATATCCTCTTTGGACTATTCTTCCTATGTAGGACGTATCGCTGTCGGCAAACTCACCCGCGGCACACTGATGGCCGGGCAGAACATTTCTCTGGTGAAACACGACGGCAGCATTGTCAAGTCAAAAATCAAGGAACTCTATATTTTTGAAGGTTTAGGAAAGGAGAAAATCAAGACAGAAATACATGCCGGAGAAATCTGTGCCATTTTCGGCATTGACGGATTCGAAATCGGAGACACCGTGGCCGATTTTGAAAATCCGGAAGGTCTCCCTCCCATCAAAGTAGACGAACCGACCATGAGCATGCTGTTCACCATCAACAACTCGCCTTTCTACGGGAAAGAAGGAAAGTTCGTTACCTCCCGCCACATCCACGAACGTCTGCAGAAAGAATTGGAAAAGAACCTGGCACTTCGGGTAGAACCGACTGATTCCCCGGACTCCCACATCGTATATGGACGCGGCATATTGCATCTTTCCATCCTCATCGAGACCATGAGAAGAGAAGGATACGAATTACAGGTCGGACAACCGAAAGTCATCATCAAGGAAATTGACCACAAGAAATGCGAACCGATAGAAGAACTCATCGTTCTGGTTCCGGAAGATTTTGCCAGCAGAACCATTGACCTGGTAACCAAACGCAAAGGTGAAATCCTTTCCGTGGAGACCAAGGGAGACCGGATTTATCAATGCTTCCGGATTCCTTCCCGAGGACTGATCGGACTGAGAAGCCAGATGTTGACAGCGACCGAAGGAGAAGCCATCATGTCACACCGCCTGGTGGACTTTGAACCTTGGAAGGGCGATATTCCGCTGCGGCACAACGGTTCGCTGGTTGCCATGGAAACCGGTACGGCAGTCGCCTACGCCATGGACAAACTGCAAGATAGAGGAAGTTATTTCGTCGAACCCATGGACGAGGTATACGAAGGAGAAGTTATCGGACAGCACATCCGCCAGGACGACCTGGTAATTAATATTACCAAAGCAAAGAAACTGAGCAATATGCGTGCAGCCGGATCGGATGAAAAAGTGTTGCTTCCGCCCGCCGTCAAATTTTCTCTGGAAGAATACATGGAATACATAGGCGAGGATGAATACCTGGAAATTACGCCGAAATCTTTAAGACTCCGGAAAATTCTACTCAGCGATCTGGATAGGAAACGTCAGGCCAAACGCATTGAATCCCAAGCTCAAGCCGCACAAGGGAAATAGTTCCCGACGGCTCAGGCACCTGATTCCGATTACAGTTTGGCTTTACGCAATAAAAAAACGGCAGCGAAATCGCTGCCGTTTTGCTTATAGGGTCCGGAACTATTCTTCCGTCGGAGCCGAAGTTTCCGGTGCGGAAGCACTGCCCTCGTGATCTTCGTGTCTGTGACGGTGATCCCTGTCCCCATGACGGTTTCCGTGATCTCCGTGACGATGATCCCGGTCACCGCGTTCAGCGCGAGGTCCACGCTCCCGAGGAGCTTCTTCCTTGTAACCTTCGGGCTTGGGCAGCAAGGCACGACGCGACAGTTTCAGTTTACCGGTCTTTTCCTCCGTGCCTATCAGTTTTACCTGCATGATATCTCCTACCTTGATATAGTTTTCAAGATTGTCCACGCGCTTCCAATCGTATTCGGAAATATGCATCAGACCATCTTTTCCGGGCAAAATTTCGATAAAGGCACCGAATGCCAGAATGCTCTTGACCGGACCTTCGTAAATTTCACCCACCTCGGGAACGGCCACGATGGCTTTGATACGTTTCAAGGCCGCTTCAATGGAGGCTTTATCCGGAGAAGCTATATCAATGATACCGAAATCACCGACTTCCTCGATGTTGATTACCGTGTTGGTTTCACGCTGCATTTCCTGAATCACTTTTCCTCCAGGTCCTATCACTGCACCGATAAATTCGCGAGGAATCTGCATCTGCTCGATACGAGGCACCTGAGGTTTGTAATCTTCGCGCGGTTCGGGAAGTGTTTCCAACATTTTGTCCAATATGAACAAACGACCGCGTTTGGCCTGTTCCAAAGCTTCGGCCAGCACATCGTAAGACAGACCTTCCACCTTGATATCCATCTGACAGGCAGTAATACCGTCGCGGGTACCGGTCACCTTGAAATCCATATCACCCAGATGGTCTTCGTCACCTAAAATATCGGAAAGAATGGCATACTTTCCCGTAGCCGCATCACTGATCATACCCATGGCAATACCGGATACCGGCTTTTTCAACTTCACACCGGCATCCATCAATGCCAGCGTACCGGCACAGACTGTTGCCATGGAAGAAGAGCCATTGGATTCCAAAATATCGGAAACCACGCGTATGGTATAAGGACATTCTTCCTTGGGAGGAAGCATGGGTTTGATGGCACGCATGGCCAGATTACCATGACCGATTTCACGACGTCCGGTGCTGCGGATGGGCTTCACCTCACCTGTGGCAAAAGGCGGGAAATTGTAATGCAGCAGGAAATCGCAGGTACCATCGATGATGGCGCCGTCAATAATCTGCTCATCTAATTTTGTACCGAGCGTACAGGTACTCAGAGACTGTGTTTCACCTCTCGTAAAGATAGCGGAGCCATGAGCTGACGGCAGCGGACTGACCTCGCACCAGATGGGACGGATTTCATCCAGCTGACGACCGTCCAAACGATGCCTTTCGGTCAGCACCATGTTGCGCACGGCTTCCCAAAGCACATCTTCAAAATAACGGTTGACCATCGGCGTTTTTTCAGCCAATTCCTCTTCCGGAAGCGTGGCCAGAAAATCAGCCTTCACCTGTTCGAAAGCATCGTTGCGCTCCTGCTTTCCGGTCGGACTCTTGGCGATATCGTATAATTTCTGATACAGTTCTTCTTTCACACGGGCACGCAAATCTTCATCATTATTCTCATGGCAGTACTCGCGTTTGGGATTGGCTTTTTCCACTTCGGCAGCCAGTTCTATCTGAGCCTGGCATTGCTTCCGTATGGCTGCGTGAGCCACCTTCAGTGCCTCAATGAGGTCAGATTCCTGCACCTCATTCATTTCACCTTCCACCATCATGATGTTGTCCATTGAAGCGGCCACAATCAAATCCAGATCTGCTTCCTTCAGGGCTTCTGCTGTCGGATTAATCTTGAATTCGCCATTGATGCGGGCCACGCGGACTTCCGAAATAGGTCCGTGGAAAGGAATATCGGACACGCTCAAAGCAGCAGATGCTGCCAGACCGGCCAATGCATCGGGATATTCGTTGCGGTCACCCGAAATCAGAGTCACCAGCACCTGAGTATCTGCGTGATAATTTTCAGGAAACAGGGGCCGCAGGGCACGGTCCACCAGACGGGCAATCAGAATTTCATAATTGGAAGGACGGGCTTCCCTCTTGAAAAAGCCACCGGGAAAACGGCCAACGGCGGCATATTTTTCCTGATATTCTACCTGCAAAGGCATGAAATCCACGTCTTCTCCGGCTTCTTTCTTCGTACAGACCGTGGCCAGCAGCATGGTATTCCCCATGGTTACGACCGCCGCGCCATCAGCCTGTTTGGCCAATTTACCGGTCTCAATGGTGATGATACGTCCATCACCCATGTCAATCTTTTTTGTGACAATATTCATTTTACTATCTTTTAAATTACTATGTTCTCTTTCTTCGCCAGCAAATACAAAAAAAGGCAACTTCAGGAATTGCCTTTTTTTTCTGTATTGTTTCTGAATTATTTTCTCAGATTCAATTTCTTGATCAACGCCCTGTATCTTTCGATATCGGTCTCTTTCAGATAATCCAGCAGTCTTCTTCTTTTTCCGACCAACTGGACCAGGGAACGTTCAGTCACCAAATCCTTCTTGTTCTGCTTTGCGTGTTCGGTCAAGTGTTTGATCCTATAGGTGAACAGAGCGACTTGGGCGTCAATGTTACCGGTATCGGATTCGGACTTTCCGTACTCTTTGAAAATTTCTTTCTTTATCTCCGATGTTAAATACATACCTTGTTTTTTAAATGTTATTTACCTTCTAATTATACGGGTGCAAAAGTACTATTTTTTACAATCCGTTCCGCAAAAATGCGGAAAGATTATTTTCAAACGAATAATATGTTTAAAATAATCATTCACAGCATATTGTACGCCGTAAAAAACAGAAATCCCCAAAATTCGCATCCGAGGATACTGTTTTTCGGGGATTTTTTGGCATCATTCGGCAGAAAAAGACTACTCTATCGGATGATTTTCTGCAAAAGCCTTCAAGCGGACTTCCAAATCGGGGAACTGCTCTTTCTTGGCCAGAGAAACACAGGCACGAAGTCCCTGACGCTCGCTGCCGCAGGTGGCCAGAGAAATGGCACTGACACCGTAGTACAGCAGTTCTTCCAGTAACTCCTCGCTGGTGAAACCGGGATAACCGATAGTGAAATAAAAGCCATCTGAAAGCGGACGGTCCACATCCTTGTCATAAACGATATTGAATCCGTTTTCAGTAAAAATACGTTTCATCTCGTGGGCTTTGTCGCGATATTCTATCATTCCCTGAACCAGATTATAATCTCCATCATTGCAGGCCTTCAGAATGGCAGCCATGGCGTGCTGGGCGGAATGGGAAGTACCGGAAGTCAACGCATAAATGGTACTGTAGACCATAGCGTGTCCCAAATTTTCCGATCCGAAGAAAGCTTTCAGATCGGGGAAGTTCCCGTTATACAGTTTTTCGGACATGACCATCACGGCCAGACGTTCGCCGGCGTAACTGAAGGCCTTGGAACTGGAAATCATCAGAATATAGTTGTCCATGTATTTGGCGATGGTCGGCTGGTAAGGAGGTTCTCCCGGCACGGAAATATCCTGACGGAAATCCATACCAAAATAGGCTAAATCTTCAACGACAACGACATCGTACTTGCTGGCCACTTCGGCAATAATCTGAAGTTCCTGATCCGTAAAACAGACCCAGGAAGGATTGTTGGGATTGGAATATACGATGGAATGGATATGTCCCTTGGAAAGATAGCTTTCCAGCTTGGCACGCAACTTTTCTCCACGGAACTCATAGACATCAAAAGTCTCGTATTTTGCTCCAATGATTCTATGCTGCGTTTTCTGCACGGGGAATCCGGGATCAATGAACAAAGTGGTATCCTTTTCCTTGTGCAGATAACGTATGGTCATGAAAATGGCCATACCCGCCTGCATGGAACCGACCGTAGGAATGCAGCAGGACGGTTTGACATCAATGTCCAGGAAATTTTTGCAGAACCGGGCCATTTCGTGTTTCAATTCGGGAATACCTTCAATACTGGGATACAGGGAGGCTACTCCGTTATCCAAGGCGGCCTTCTGCGCATCGATTCCGATTTGGACGGCGGGCAAACCGGGAATTCCCATTTCCATGCGGACGAACTTGGTCCCGCTGGCTGTCTCTATTTCGTTGATCAAACGCTGGACTTCACGAATCGTTGCTCTTCCGACGCAGGGAAGGTTGCTGGATTTGATTTTTTCTTTGACGATATTGGCATCAATCGGTGTCTGTTTCATTACTCTACATTTTGTAATTCAGGTTGTTTTTCATTGATTTTCACTGCAGACAAACCTGATTGGACTGCAATGGAAAACACTTTGCAAAGATAGTACTTTTTTCAATACAAAAACCCTTTCTCCGTAAAAATGACGACAAACAGAGAAAGGATGACGGAATCCGACACGGATTTTTTTCAAATAAATTTTCTTCAGCTTGGTACAGCTATTGTTTTTTGTTTTATTTTTGCAAATTAAACTTTAACCGAAAGGAAAAATATGAAGAAGTTCTGTCTGCTCTGTCTGCTGTTCGGCACGTTCATCTATTGCAACGCTCAAGACATTCCCGTCCCCAAAAAGGAACAAATCAAAAAAGCTCCTGCCGGCACCATCTTCAAAGTATACCCTGCTGAAGACGAAACCACGGGCATTGCTCAGTCCATTGACATCAGCAAGCTGTTTGCCGTTAAGACGAACGGATATTGGGGAATGGCAGATCCTAATGGAGACCTCATCATCCGTCCCACCTATGATGACATGAAAGAAGTCGCCGGAAACCGTGTTGCCGTAAAAAAAGGAAACAAGTGGGGATTTCTGAACCGTGGGGGATTTCTGGATATCCCCTGCATCTACGACAAGGTGGAATCCTTCGAACACGGACTGGCTCTCGTTCGACAGAACGGATTGTGGGGAATGATTGATTCGACAGGACGGACCGTCATCCGCTGCGAATACCAAGACATCAAAGAACCCAAGGAAGGCATGGTTGCCGTTCAGGCGAACGGACAATGGGGATTCATGAATACCCGAGGACATTTGGAAATTCTCTTCATATACGAGGACGTCACATCCTTCCACCACGGCAAGGCCGGATTCAAAATCAACGGTTTGTGGGGTTTGATGGACAAGAACGGAGAAATTGTCTTTGACGCCCAGTTCGACGACATAGAAATAGACGACTGATATGCTGTGCTTGAAAAAAAGAAAGATTTACGGACTGAAACGGGAGTTGTCCCGACACAGGAAAGTAGTCATACTGATACACCACAATCCGGACGGAGACGCTCTCGGCTCCTCCCTCGCCTTGTCCATGTATCTGAAACAAAAGGGGCATGAGGTATGCGTCATTGCCCCCAACGAATTTCCCGAATTCCTGCAGTGGATGCCGGAATCCGAAAGCGTGCATATGGACAGCCTGGAACCGGAATTCTGCCGTTCCGCAGTCGAACACGCCGGATTCATTTTCTGTCTGGATTTCAACCAATCCAGCCGTATCAAAAGCCTACAGGAATCCCTGGACAAAAGCAAAGCTTACAAAGCATTGATCGACCATCACATTGAGCCGTCTCCGGATTTTGATTTCACTTATTCCGTCACGACGGAAACCTCCTCCACCTGCGAACTGGTATATAACTTCATTGCCTACTGCATGGGAGACAAATCCAAAATTACCGTGGAAATGGCCCAGTGTCTCTACGTAGGCATCACCACGGACACAGGCTCTCTCAGTTACAGTTGCGACAATCCTTCCACCTATCATGTCGTCGGACAACTGATAGGCAAAGGCATTCATGGAGAAGCCATACACCGGAAGGTCTACGACACCTACTCCGAAAGCCGCATGCGCCTGCTCGGATTCTGTTTGAGCGAACGCATGGTTGTATTGGAAGGATACGCCACCTCCTACATCTTCCTCAGCAAGGAGGATTTGGAACGATTCCATTACAAACAGGGAGATACAGAAGGAGTGGTCAACTATGGTTTGTCCATGCAAACCGTCCGGTTTACTGCCTTTTTCTCCGAAAAGGAAGGGCATATCCGCATATCCTTCCGATCCAAAGGTGATTTTGACGTCAATGCCTACGCCAGGAAACATTTCCATGGAGGCGGACACAAAAATGCCGCTGGAGGAGAGTCCGATCAGAGCATGGAAGAATGCATTGCCTTGTTCCGCTCTACACTTGAACAATACAAAGACAGCCTGACAAAAAAAGACTGAACCATGAATAGAATTGCCATACTGTTTGCCATTGGAGCAGTCCTGACAATGCAGGGATGCCGTCACAGAACGGAGATGCCCGACATCAGAGAACAATCCCCTACGCAGGAGCAGATGTTTCGCCTCAACAGAGACATTGTCAGAGACGAAGCCACAGACATACAGCTCCTCATACAACGCTACGGATGGCAGATGAAAGTCACGCCCTCAGGATTGTATTACGAAATTACCCGACACACGGATTCCCGCCTGCTGCAAAAAGGTGAAAGCGTACAATTGAAATACCGTATCGCCTCCCTGGATGGAGAAGTGCTTTATTCCTCCGAAAAAGACGGCATCAAGAATGTTGTGATAGAAAAGTCCGAAGAGCCCATGGGACTGCACGAAGCACTGAGACTGATGCGTCATGGAGAATATGCCCATCTGATCATTCCTGCCCATCTGGCCTACGGGAATTTGGGAGACGGAAACCGCATTCCCGGGTTTTCGGCCCTCGTCTGCTATATTGAAGTACTCTGAAAGCAAGAAACGCCCGCATTTTCTTCGTACATTTTGAGAAATGCAATCGGGTAACGTCATTTTAGCCCAAGATAATGATTGTCAAATAAAAAACAAAATTCCGAAAAATCTGATGCAAAACAGGCATTATATGTATTAATTTCGTAATTTTGCATATTCATTTTTCGGGTAAAATGGTTCATGTAGGTTCGCTGTTTTGTCTGAAAATTAGAGGAAAATTAAATTTTAGAACCTACCGAAAAAAAACATCAATTATTAACAGTATCAGTTACATGAAACGTTTATTCATCATTACATTGGCTGTCTGCAGCATGCTCATGGCCACCTCCTGCAAGGACAAAAGATTCAAAGGTTATGACAAGACCGAAAACGGATTGTATTACAAATTCCTGGTAGAAAACAAAGATGCGCGCGCTCCCCAACAGGGCGATTTTCTGTTCATCACGGTTTCCTACCGTACGGACAATGATTCTATTGTTTTCGATCCCCGCGATGTCATTGACCAGATGCAGCCTTCCATATATACCGGAGACCTATACGAAGCCTACGGCCTGATGCACGAAGGCGACGAGGCTTCATTCATCATGAAAGCGGATACCCTCTTCCACTACATGGGATGGCCCGAAATTCCTTCCTTCATCACAGATGAAAGTGTAGTCTATTTCACCATCAAGTTGAACAGGATAGCTGGGGCCGACGAAATCAAAGCTGAAAAAAGCCAGGAAATCGACAAATACATCACCGACCACAATTTGACGGCCACACCGACGGAAAGCGGACTTTATTTCATTGAGCAGAAAGCCGGAAAGGGTGGAGCCATACAAGACGGAGATACCCTCAGCATCCACTATACCTTCAAACTGATTAACGACACCATTTTTGATTCTTCCTTAGGGAAAAACCCCATGCCCTGCATCGCAGGCAGAATGTTCCCCGGCATGGACGAAGGTCTCAAACTCATGAAACGCGGTGGTAAAGCCTTGATGATTATGCCTTATGACATAGCTTTCGGGGTTCAGAATCCTTACATTCCGGTTCCTCCTTTCTCCACCATCATCGCAGAAATTGAGGTACTGCCCACGTTTATCCGTCCGGAAATGCCTTCTCAACCCATAGAATAAGCAGAACAAAAAAGAGACGTGTAAAAAAAGAAAGATGAAAGCCAAGAAATATCTTCTTTTCGGAATGGCCGCACTTGTATTGACGGCTTGTACAGACTACAAAGGATACAAGAAAACGGAGAACGGACTTTACTATAAGTTTTTTTCTGACAATGCCACAGCCCGCAAGCCTCAGACAGGCGATGTTTTGAATATTTCCGTTGAAATCAAGACGCAGAACGATTCTGTTGTCCAACCGGCCACGGAAATCCTCACCATGCTGCAACCTTCCAAATACTCCGGTGACATTTTCGAAGGCCTGGCCATGATGCACGAAGGCGATTCCGCCTCCTTCATACTTTCGGCCGAAGACTATTACAGAACCTATCACTACGGACAAATTCCCTCTTTCGTCAATGCGAAAAAGAAAACCATGCTGTGGTTTACGGTCTGCCTGCACTCCATACAGACTTTCGATGAATACAAAGCCACCCAGGTCCAGAAAGCCATTGCCGAAGAAAAGGAACTGATGGCGGCCTATCTGGAAGAGCACCAGCTGCAAACCGAGCCGACAGCTTCCGGAATGTACTATATCGAACAAAGGGCCGGCAAGGGTAACTGCCCCGCCAAAGGGAAGAAATGCAAAGTCCACTACAGAGGAACTTTGTTTGACGGTACAAAATTCGATTCTTCCTACGACCGCAACGAACCGTTTGAATTCACACTCGGCATGGGACAGGTGATTGCCGGATGGGACGAAGGCGTCGCCATGATGAAAAAAGGAGGAAAAGCCGTTTTTCTGCTACCATCCAATCTGGCCTACGGCGAACGGGGTGCGGGAGAACTCATCAAGCCCTATACGCCCCTCATTTTTGAAGTCGAACTGATCGATTTTCAATAAAGACAAATTGGCCGGCATTAACATGCCGGCCAATTTGATTATTCAACGATTATTTTTAAAACAAAATGACAAAAAAGACCTTTCTCTCTCTGTTGATAGCTGCTGTCCTGCTGTCAGGTACTGCCAAGAGTTTTGCGGATGGACCTGTGCCCAAAGTGGGCATATCTTTAAGCGGAGGAGCCGCGTTGGGCTACGCTCATATCGGGTTCCTGCAGGCCATGGACGAAGCCGGCATCCGCCCCGACTGCATTGCGGGAACCTCCATGGGGGCCATCATCGGCATGATGTACGCCGCTGGGTATGCGCCCAGGGAAATTCTGCAGATTGTACGAAAGGAACACATGAACCGACTGAGCGGAATATACCATTTCGAACTACGCCACAAAGGCGGCCTGATGAGTACGCGCCATCTGCAGAAAGTTCTGTCAGCCTACGTTCCGCACAATCATTTCGACTCTCTTCCCATCCGTTTTTATTGCTGCACCTTCGACATGGATCACCTGCAGCCGATATACCGAAGCAGAGGGGAACAACTGGTACAATACGTGACAGCTTCGGCTGCCATGCCTGGCGTATTTGCACCCCCATTGCTGGACAGTGTCCACTGCGTGGACGGGGGCATGTATGACAATCTTCCCGTCCTGCCGCTGCAAGAAGAAGGATGCGACATCCGCATTGCCTCCTATCTGCTGATAGAACGCCCTTCAGAAACCACAAATGCAAAAAAATTATGGATGCACGCCTATTCCTATTGTACCTATTCCACCGCTCTCCCGCGTTTAGAACAGTTCACTGATGTGGCAACCATTGACCCGTATCCCTACTGGCTGACGGATTTCAAAAAAGCAGAGGAATTGTACGAACTCGGATACCGCTATGGAAAACAATTTTTCGAAACCTTTTCAACCCATCCCAACCAACCATGAAAAATCCCTGTCTCCAACCCATACGCATTGACATCAACGATTACATCTACACAGGCGAAGGAGCGAGCGGAGCCGGCTATTTTCACAAGACCGACCCCACGCTGATGCTCAAACTCTACACAGCCGCTTCGCCCTATGAAATCATAGTAAACGAGCTGCTGTCTGCCCGTAAAGTCTACGATTTGGGCATACCGACTCCAGAACCAGGAGATTTCATCACCGACGGGAATGGACGCTATGGCATACGGTTTAAACGCATACAGGACAAGAAATCCTTCTCCCGTGCCGTCGGAGACGAGCCGCAGCGAGTGGAATTCTACGCCCGCGAATTTGCTGGAATGTGCTTGGAACTGCATTCCGTACATGTCGACTGCACGCAGTTCCCGAACATGAAGGACGTCTACCTGCAAATGCTGAAGGAAAATCCATACTTCAATATGGAAGAAAGAAAGTGGGTGAAAGATTTTCTCTCCACTGTTCCGGACACCGATACCGCCCTGCATGGTGACTTGCAATACAGCAATGCCATTCTTTCCGAATCGGGCCGGTATTTCATCGATTTGGGTGATTTCGCTTACGGACATCCCTATTTTGACATCGGTCAAGTCATGCTGTGCTGCCTCTACTCTCCCGAGGCCTTCATTCGCGAAACCTTCCACATGGAACCGGAAACGGCAAAAGCTTTTTGGAAATATTTTGTCAAAGGCTATTTCGGCGAACAGGCTGATGTCGAGGAAACCACCCGGATAATCCGCCCCTACTCCGGTCTGAAAACCCTGCTGATAGAACGGAACATAGGATCATACCATCCTCATTTCCATCAATTTTTAGGATAAATAGAAATATTCCATCCTTTTACCGTCAGCCAGCGTTCAGGAAAAGAGATAGGGCTACATGGACTGTATCTTTCGGGCCAAACGGGCGCAAAGTCCCGGGAAAAACTGCTTAATCCGGGCCATGATGAGTTCCGTGCTTCCGACCAGCACTTCGCGTTTCTTCATGTAAACGGCACGAGTGATGATTGCAGCTGCTTTTTCAGGGGTAATTCCCTTGGCCTGACCGGCATCCATCTTTCCATGAAGGCTTCCGTCTTTTTCCAAGGCATAAAACGAAATGCGTGTCTGCACACGACCGGGACATACGATAGTAACACGAATTCCTTTATCGTAATTTTCTGCCTGAACGGTTTCAAAAAATCCGTACAGGGCATGCTTTGACGAAGAATAGGCACAACGCAACGGAAATCCGAAACGGCCTGCAATACTGGTAGTCACCACCAATTGACCTCCGCCGTTGGCTATCATTTTCGGCAGGACGGCCTTGGTCAGTATGACAGGTGCAAAATAATTCACCTCCATCACCTTGCGTATCACCCCCATCTCGGTTTCCAGAGTTGTGGCCCGCTGGCTGATGCCGGCATTATTATACAACACATCCACCCTTCCGAAACGCTGCATGGCGGTCTCCGCCAATTCATTTAACTGATCCGTACGGGAAAGATCGAAAGGCAGGGCAAAAGCATCAGGAGCTCCCAGTTTTTTGCATTTTTCAACCACCTTGTCCAACAAATCGGACTCCAGAGCGGTCAGAATCAAAGTAGCATTTTCCTCAGCCATACGATAGGCAGTCGCTTCGCCTATGCCGGATGAGGCTCCGGTAATCCAAACGACTTTATCTGCAAATTTCCCCATATTTCAATGTTGTGATATGTATGAATAATGAATCTGCAAAAGTAATCAAAATAAATATACGCAGGCCCTAAAATAAAAATCTTTGTATTGTCTGTTTGCATCGTATTTTTGTGTACCTTTGCATCACATTCGATTGACGGATATGAGCATAAAAAAACGACTTGGAGGAATTTTTCTTTTTGCGGTCTTGGCCTTTTGCCTGGGCGCGGCTTTCTCCGGTTGCAAATCAGTAGAAGAAAGCGGGACGGAAACCGCTTCTGTGGAATATGGTGACCTGTACGGAATCCACCCCATCAAGGACGATGCCGGCATGTTGGCCGAAATTTCCACCACGACGGTTCCCTCTGTCGTTTCTCTGCGCCCGCAACAAATCCGGCCATCTTTTGAAAAAAACGGACTGAGGTTGGAAGCCAGATACAAGGTTACGGCCCGCCCCCGACAAGCCAACGAGATAACCACTACCTTCTGCCACCAGAATGTCTATCCCATAGACTACTTTATTTATTGCCAGCAGAAAATCAGGATTTAGTTTCACTTGATGTGACCTGCTCTGCGGATGCAGATCAGGAATTATTGTCTGCCGTTTTCCCGACAAAGACGGGAAACGGAGATTTCTTCATATCTATTAACTTAAAAATCAGTGATCATGGAAGAATACACCAACATCAAGAAAAAAATACAATCAATGAGTAAAGAAGGTTTTGTAAAAAAACTTTTCGGGTACGTATACCAACCCAGCGGAAGCCGCATGCGTTTTCACGAAACCTGTCTCAGCCAAAGTGATTTTCAAAAGGTCCAAAATTACATAGCACAGGGAGACCTGTCCAAATTGGACGAAATCAAGAAAACGGAACTGAGTTCCAATCGCATGCAATGTTACATCGGACAACAGAAAGACATCGCATTGGTGCAACTCGGCACCTTTGTGCCACACAAATTTGTGGATATTACCGATGTTATTACCGTCAAAGGGAAAGATGCCGCACTCCTGATGGATTTTTTCAGGAAATAATACATTTCCCTTTTGTTTTTTTACTACATTTGCGATGTCTGCGTTGGCAGACATCGTTTTTTTTTAAATTATTTATCAATTGATATGTTATGAATGTAAAAAATATATTGATAGGCTTAGTTGCCCTGGGATTTGTATTTAACGGACAGGCTCAAAATACCTGTTGGGTATTCCTACGCGACAAGGCGGGGAGCCAATTCAACCCTTACACCTACTTCGACGCCAAAGCCATTGAACGAAGGCAGCAACAGGGTATTCCGCTGTATGACAGCAGCGATTTTCCACTGAATTCCTCCTATAGCCGCCAAGTGGCCGCCCTAACGGAAGAAATCGTAGGCGAAAGCCGTTGGCTCAACGCTCTCGGCGTAATTGCAACCGACACTCAACTGCAAAGTCTGCAAGCCCTCCCTTTTGTAAAAAAAGTAATCATCATCCGCTCGGAAATGCACATGGCAGCCAGCGATATGAAAATCAAGGACCTGAATTACTATTTAAATCAAGCCTCCATGTCCTCAGAGTTGCACCCCCAGCTGACCCGCATGGGCGGCGAACGTTTTCTGACGGCAGGCATTCAGGGCAAAGGCATACGCATTGCTGTACTGGACGCAGGTTTCCCCCTGGTCGACAAGCACGAAGCCTTCCGCCACCTTTTTGAAAACCACCGTATTATCGCTACCTATAATTTTCCGAAGAAACAGGAAGACGTCTTCGGATGGAACAGTCACGGCACCATGACGCTCAGCTGCATTGCCGGTCTGGCCGGAAACGACGAACCCTACCGCCGGCTCGGTCTGGCAAGCGAAGCCGAATTCCTGCTTGCCCGTACCGAAGTCAACACGGAGCCGAAAAAGGAAGAAGTCTGGTGGGTCATGGGACTGGAATGGGCCGAACAGCACGGAGCCAATATCGTCAGCAGTTCCTTGGGATACGGAGACATCAACCACGGGATTTCAGACCTGAACGGCCAGTCGCCCATCAGCCGTGCCGCCAACATGGCCGCAGCCAAAGGCATACTCATCTGCAATTCGGCCGGGAACGAAGGAGACCGCAAATCCTGGCCGTGCATCATTCTTCCCGCCGATGCCGACAGCGTGCTTACGGTAGGCGGCATCAACCCGATGTCGGAAGAACATCAGGACTTCAGTTCCTACGGACCCACTGCCGACGGACGCCTCAAGCCCAACGTCTGCGCCTACGCCTACGAATGCCGCGTAGCCGGTCCGAACAACGGGCACAACTATCAGTGGGTGGCCGGAACATCCTTTTCCTGTCCCCTGGTGGCCGGATTTGCAGCCTGCGCCTGGCAGTGCCACCCGGAATACAACGCCATGCAGCTGAAAGCCGAAATCGAAAAATCGGCCGACCTCTACCCTTACTATGATTACGCCATGGGATACGGTGTTCCTCAGGCCGGATACTTCTTCGACCCGGTGAAACCCATCGCGGAAAAGACGGTAGAAATCACGCGCGAAGGAAACCTTATCGTACTCAGACCGGTGGAATATCAGCTGGGAGATCATCTTTATTACCACTTCCGCCGGGCAGACGGACGCATTCTCCGATACGAGCACCTCCGCTTCGACTTTGCCTTTTCCGGAAGCATACCGCTTCAGGAGGCAGACAATGCCGACCTGCTTTGCGTGCATTACAAAGGATATACAGAAACCGTCAACCTCCGCGAACTTCCGGCGAAAGCCGGCAATGCCGCTGTACAGCCTGAAAAGAATGCCGGACACCAGTACAGCCGCATCACCGATTACGTCATCGGCGGGCGCAAGGACAATCCTTCCCTTTGGGGAAAGAACAGTAAAAACCACATCGGCTTCTTTGCCGGATACGGAGCCGACCTGCCGGTACAGTCCTTCGCCACAGGATATTCCTACGAATACTCCGACCTGTTCTCCTTGGGTCTGCTCTATCAGCGCAACGTAAGCAAAAGCTACGGATGGGGACTTTCCGCTGAACTGGACATCAATAAATACCTGACAAAACGCGAGGAAATCAAACAGGACAAAGCATACATCGGACTGAATAGCGATGCCATTGCTTTGGAATTTTATCAGCACTTCCGCCTGTTGGCTGCAGGAGCAGGCGGCCTCGGACTGGACCTGGGCATCGTCGGACAATGGAACTACGACAATACCTGGGAATCCTATGTCGGAAAGCAGGAAAGCCTGCAGAGGGACCTTCTGATTCCGGGTTTCTGCAACAACAATACGCACACGGAAAAACGGACCCAGGAATTTGGATTTGCAAATCCGTTCACACTGGGAGCCCGCCTGCGCATCAGTTACAGCTGTTTTGCCCTGTTTGCACAGTACGATTTCACCGACCGTTACAAAGATTATACAGGCTTCCCGGAAGACGCCATACTGTATTCAAATCAGATTCAACAGAATCTGAATGCTTACCGCCTGAAAATCGGATTACAGATCAGGTACTAACAGACATACTCATGCAGACAGAACCAACCCTTAACGCTCACAACAAGCAGGAATACCCGCCGATGCATACGGCGGAGCATATTTTGAACGCCACGATGGTGAAGATGTTCGGCTGCCCGCGTTCGCGGAACGCGCACATCGAACGCAAGAAAAGCAAATGCGACTACCTGCTGGCTACGGCCCCTACGGAGGAACAGGTGGAAGCTATTGAGGCGCAGGTAAACGAGGTGATTGCGGCCGATGTGCCTGTAACCATCGAATTCGTCGACCGTGACCACATTCCCGCCGGAGTCGACCTCAGCAAACTGCCAGCGGATGCCAGCCAGACGTTGCGGCTGGTCCGCATCGGCGACTACGATGTGTGTGCCTGTGTGGGAACCCACGTCGCCAATACCGCCGAAATCGCGCTGTTCAAGATCATCAGCCACGACTGGAACGAAGGCGTCTGGAGAGTGCGTTTCAAGACGGATTACAGATAACGGAACCGCTGACCGGCCGTTTCATATTTTTCCCGATACGAAATCCGGATAATTCTCTGTATTGACGACGATATACGTATGCTCCGGAAAATGTTTTGCAAATGTTTCCGTCAGTTTCGGATGCCGACTTCCACTCCATTTGAATTCATAGGTATGTCTTTATACAAATAACTCCCGGAAAGATTGATAAGGACTTCCCGCTCTTCTCCCTTTATAAGGCACTGCGTTATTCCAGGAAGTGCGAAAATACAATTTTTTACAATATAATGGAAAATTAATATAATATTTTTCCATTATATCCTGAAATAAACGCAGAAGAAACCGTTTCCGGTCCATCAAAAAGATGGCAGAAATACAATTTCCGCACGGAAACCGCGTTATATTGTTTTTTTGACAAAAGTACAAAATCTTCAAAAAACATGAACAGGAACATACTCCGAATGCTTTTGGGCATCTGCCTGATGGCCTGCATTTGCGGCCTGCAGGCACAAAACGCACAACCCAAGGAAATCACCTTGGAAGACATCTGGCTGAATTACAAATTCTCCCCGCGCGGCGTATCGGGATTCACCCCCATGCCCGACCCCGAACTGTATTCCGTACAGAACAAAGACGGACTGGTTGCCAAGAATTTCGCCACCGGAGAATACGTCCGGACCATCGTCAGCGAAAACGAACTGCGCGCTGCTTCCGGTCAACAGCTCGGCATAAAGAACATACAATCCTACAAACTCAATGAGCAGATGGATAAATTGCTGATCGGCACGCAGATCGAATACATCTACCGCCGCTCCTACAAAGCCGTTTACTATCTTTTCGATTTGAAAGAAAAAAAACTCAGCCTGCTCTCCGATACCAGTCTGGGCAAACAGAGTTTCGCCACCTTCTCCCCTGACGGGAAAAAAATTGCCTTTGTCCGCGAGAACAACCTTTTCGTCAAAGACCTGGAAAGCGGAACGGAAAATACACTCACCACAGATGGCAAATTCCGCCACATCATCAATGGCATGGCCGATTGGGTATATGAAGAAGAACTGGACATGTCCCGCGCCTTCTGGTGGTCGCCCGACAGCCGGCACATCGCCTTCCTCCGCTTCGATGAATCCCGCGTAAAAGAATTCAACATGGTCATGTACGGGGAACTCTATCCGGAAGAATACCGGTACAAATACCCCAAGGCCGGCGAAGACAACTCTCTGGTGAGTGTCCACCTCTACGACGTACAAAACGGCAACATGAAAACCATTGACATGGGCGACAACAGCAACTGCTACATTCCGCGCCTGTACTGGCTTCCCAATGCACAGGAACTGGTCATTCTGAAAATGAACCGCCACCAGAATCAGGTAGACTTTCATGCCTACAATACCGGCAACGGCCAGATGCGCATCATCTATACCGACAAGAACGAACGCTGGCTTGATATTACCGACCAGTACTATTTCCTGAAAGATAATCACCGCCTCATCGTCACTTCGGAGCGCAACGGATACAACCACCTTTACATGGTGGATTTCGGCAAAGCGGGAGCCAGCGTCATCACCCCCATCACCAGTGGAGAATGGGAAGTCGCTTCCGTCTGTGCAGTGGACGAAAAGAACCAGTGGATTTACTATCTTTCCAACGAATCTTCCACCCTGAACAGAGACCTGTACCGCGTGAATTTCAACGGGAAAAACAAGAAAATGCTCACCGATGGCAAAGGCTGGAACACGCCGACCTTCAACGGCAACGCCACCTGTTACCGGAACGTGTACTCGGACCTCAATACGCCTCCCTGCTACACCCTGCATAAAGCAGACGGCAAATTGGTCAAGGTTATGGAAGACAACCAGGCTTACAAAGAGCGCATGGAAGCATACGGCTTTGCCACCCGCGAACTCATACAGGTTCCGGTTAACGGCACCACACTGAACGGATGGATGCTGAAACCGGCGGATTTCGATGCCAACAGGAAATATCCGCTTTTGATGTACGTATACGGTGGCCCCGGTTCCCAGGAAGTCAGCAACTCTTTCGCCCGCAGTCTGGACTTTGCATGGTATCAGCTGCTTGCCCAAAAGGGTTACATCGTGGTATGCGTCGACAACCGCGGCACAGCCGGCCGTGGAGACGCATTCAAAAAATGCATCTACAGACAAATGGGAAAATATGAATCGGAAGACCAGATTGCCACGGCCAAATACCTTGGCAGCCTGCCGTACATCGATGCAGAGCGCATCGGCATCTGGGGCTGGAGTTTCGGAGGTTACCTTTCTTCACTGAGCCTGTTCAAGGGCGAAGGAACCTTCAAGATGGCCATGTCCGTTGCACCGGTGACCACCTGGCGCTACTACGACAACATCTACACCGAACGCTTCCTGCAGACGCCGCAGGAAAATCCTTCCGGTTACGATGACAATTCACCCATCACCCATGCATCCAAATTACAGGGAAGCTACCTGCTGATTCATGGCACCGCAGACGACAATGTCCACTTCCAGAATTCCATGGACCTGGTCACCGCACTGAACCAGGCGGGCAAACAGTACGAAAGTTTCTTCTATCCGAACAAGAACCACTCCATTTACGGCGGCAATACTCGGTATCATCTGTATACCAAACTCACTGATTTTCTGCTGAGGAAACTGTAAACCAAGATATCAAGAAAAAACGATACACAATATGGAAAACGTCAGAGTAAGATTCGCGCCAAGCCCCACCGGTCCGCTCCACATCGGAGGCGTCCGCACGGCCTTGTACAATTACCTTTTTGCCCGTCAGCACGGCGGCAAACTCATCCTGAGGATAGAAGACACCGACAGCACCCGCTTCGTTCCGGGCGCGGAAGCCTACATCATCGAGGCCTTCCGGTGACTGGGCATCACCTTTGACGAAGGCGTGCACATTCCCAACGCAGAAGGCATTTCCTACCGCCAGTCGGAACGCAAGCCCATCTATAAACAATATGCCGATTTCCTGCTGGAAAAGGGCCGCGCCTACATTGCCTTCGACACGCCGGCCGAAATCGAAGCCAAACGTCAGGAAATCAAAAATTTCCAATACGATGCTTCCACCCGTATGCAGCTAAAGAACAGCCTGACCCTCCCCGCGGAAGAAGTGAAGCGGCGCATCGCCGACGGCGAACAGTACGTCGTCCGCATCCGCATCGAACCGGGCGAGGACGTCTGCGTGCACGACATGGTCTGCGGTGACGTGGTCATCAACACCAGCGTGCTGGACGACAAGGTACTGTGGAAATCCGCCGACCAGCTGCCCACCTACCACCTGGCCAACATCGTGGACGACCACCTGATGCAGATCAGCCACGTCATCCGCGGCAGCGAATGGCTGCCCTCCGCACCGCTGCACGTATTATTGTACAGATACCTGGAATGGGACGACAGCATGCCGCAGTTTGCCCACCTTCCCCTGCTGCTGAAACCGGAAGGCAACGGCAAGCTCAGCAAGCGCGACGGCGACCGTCTGGGTTTCCCCGTCTTCCCGCTGGAATGGCATGACCCCAAGTCGGGCGAAGTCTCCATGGGCTACCGCGAAAAGGGCTATTTTCCGGAAGCAGTCATCAATTTCCTCGCCCTTTTAGGCTGGAACCCGGGCACGGAACAGGAAATCTTCACCTTGGACGAGCTCATACAGACCTTTTCCTTGGAAAGGGTGAGCAAGTCCGGAGCCAAATTCGATTTCGAAAAAGCCAAATGGTTCAACCATAAATACCTGCAGATGCAGCCCGAAGAAGACATCAGCCGGGAATTCGGTAAAATCCTGGAGGAAAAGGGAGTCCGCTGCGAGGATGCCTACCGCAACACCGTGGTGCACCTGATGAAGGAAAGGGCGCATTTCGTCCCCGACCTCTGGACCGACAGTTCCTTCTTTTTCCAGCGTCCGGAAAACTACGATGCCAAGGCCGTGGCCAAACGCTGGCAGGAAGAAACACCGGTGCACCTCCGCGCCTTCTGCGACATCCTGAAACAGACGCAGCCCTGGGATATGCAGAAAGCCCACGATGCCGTCATGCTGTATGTGGTCGACCACGGATGCAATATGGGAAAAATCATGAATTCCCTGCGCCTCTGTCTGGTCGGAGAAACCAAAGGACCGGACATCTTCACCATCATTGACCTGCTCGGCGTGGACGAGACCATTACGCGCATCGGTTTAGGCATTGAGCGCATACATCTTTAATATTTCATGGACTTTTTAGATCATGAGCATTTTCAGGTTTCAGCGGACGGTGTAGAATACCACCCGCTGAAACCTTTTTTACCTTCAAACACGGTCGTGCTGTTCCTCGGCAGCTTTCCGCCACCCCGCCAACGCTGGTGCATGGATTTTTTCTATCCCAATTTTCTCAACGACCACTGGCGCATGGAAGGCCTGATATTTTTCGGAGACAGAAATCATTTTGTAAACCCAAAGGAAAAATGTTTCAAACTTCCTGAAATCGTGGATTTCCTGAACCGGAAAGGCATCGGCTTCTACGATACGGCCACAGCCGTCCGCCGGCTGAAGGACAATGCTTCCGACCATTTCCTGGAAGTGGTGGAAACCACCGACATCCCCGCCCTGCTGCGGCGCATTCCCCGCTGCCGCATGGTGGTGACCACGGGAGAAAAGGCCACGGCGACCTTCTGTGAAAACATGGGCATGGATGTGCCGCCTGCCATGGGCAGCCCCGTACCCGTCCCGGCTGCGGACGGCATCCCGCAGCCGCTCCACCTCTACCGCCTGCCTTCCCCCCCAAGGGCCTATCCCCTTCCGCTGGAAAAGAAACCCGAAGCCTACCGGGAAATGTTCCGCTCCGCCGGGCTGGTGTGAAAAAATATTTTCCTTTCCCAACTCCGCGAAAAGATAAAAGTTGTACCTTTGCGGTCATAATTTAAACACATATCCCTATCATGAATAGTTGGATGACAAAATATACGGTTATTATTGAACAGAATCCGGATACCGGATGCTATGTCGGTCAGTGCAAGCAGCTTCCGGAAGCACTCAGCC
>JAZLLH010000069.1:0-6985 GCA_045598025.1 Bacteroidales bacterium
TCCCAGATATATCAGGGAAGCAAGGTCTACGATGTGACTTGCCGCTATGCCGAGGAGTACCGCAATACGCCCGAGAAAATAAGATCCTTGCAGCTTACGACTGCGGAGGGGGCGAAAATCCCTCTGTCGGCTGTGGCGGATATCCGAATGGATTTGGGTGCAAGCACTATCATGCGTGAAATGAACCGCAGGTATACGCTGGTGCGGTTGAATCTCAGGGGCGTGGACCTGACATCCTTCGTCAATGAGGCCGACCGCAGAATCAAAGCGCAGGTGGCGTATGATCCCGAATCGGTTGTCCTGCACTGGGCGGGACAGTTCGACAGCCGGAACAGGGCATTCGGCCGCTTGGCGCTCGTGGTTCCTCTGGTGCTGGCGCTCATGTTCGTGCTGCTGGTTTTTGCCTTCGGCAAGCTGCGTCAGGCAGCCTTGCTCATGATTGTGGTGCCGCTGGCACTGTTCGGCGGACTGCTGGCACTCAACGTGCGCGGCATGACGCTCAACGTGTCTTCGGCCGTAGGCTTTATCGCCTTGGTCGGTGTGGCTATCCAGAACGGACTGATCATGATTTCCCATATCAACAATCTGCGTGAGGAAGGCGTGGAACTGCGGAAAGCGACCATACAGGGAGCGGCCCACCGCATGCGCCCGATCCTTCTCACCGCAACGGTGGCGGTGTTCGGCCTTTTCCCGGCTTCCATATCCACCGGCATCGGAAGCGACGTGCAGCGTCCGCTGGCCACGGTGATCGTATATGGTCTCCTGTTCGCCACGGTCGTGACGCTCTTCGTGCTTCCAACACTCTATTATCTGATTGAAAAAAGAAAAGAACATGAATAAAAGAATTTTGACAGTCAATGTATTTCTGCTCCTTGTGGCAGCAGCAGGCGCGCAGTCTTTGAACTATGAAACGTATATCGATTTGATTCAAAAGCAGAATGCCGCATATATGGCGGAAAAACTCCATGCGGATATCGGGAAAGAGGAAATCAAGGCTGCGCATGCGGTGGACGATCCATCGCTTTCATTCGAATATGGAAACAACAGCGACCGTTCCATCGCCATGGGGCAGTCGTTTTCGGCTGAAATCAGCAAGCCTCTTTCCCCGGGAAAGCGTGCTTCCCGGATTGCGGTGGCGGAACAGCAGTGCGTGGTCTCGCAGACGGTTTTCGACGATTACTGGCGGAATCTGAAAGCCGACGCCACCCTCGATTTTTATCAGGCCCTGTTGGTAAAGGAACTTTTGCAGATCGATTCCCAGGCATGTCGGTATATGGAGACATTGGCTTCAAGCGACAGCCTGCGTTTTGTCAAAGGCGAAATTTCGGCTCTGGACATGCAGCAGACTCGCCTGGAACTGCAAAGGGCGCAGCTGGAACTCAACGGGCGTCATGCAGACTATGTGAATGCGCTGCGGCAGCTGGATGAACGTTGCGGAAACCCTTTCATGGGAACACGCCATGTAGAAGGCCGTCTGGAAATACCTTCCCGCTACTATGAACTGCAGCAGCTGCTGGATCAGGCGCTGCACAACCGTCCGGACCTGCGTGCCGCTGAGGAATCGGTTGTTCTTGTACAGCTTGAGGAAAAGCTGGCACTGCGTGAACGCCGGCCGGATGTGGAACTGGTATTCGGTGCGGGATACAATACGAGAGTGCGCAACGAAGAGGCTCCTGCTCCGGAATTCATGGGCTACAGCGTGGGGCTGACCGTGCCCTTGCCCGTGCTCAGCGTCAATCCGGGCGTGCTCCGGCAGCAGCAGGCCCGGCTGCAAAGCGAGTCTGTCCGGAATTCCATTCAAGGCGAGCTGTCGAGAATGTACAACACCTATCAGGCAGCTCTCCGGAAGGCCAAGGTCTACGGTGAGGTTCTTGTGGGAAATGCGCAGCAGGTGCTGGAGGGAAAACGCTATGCCTATCAGCGGGGCGAGACATCTTTGCTGGAGGTGTTGGCAGCCCAGCATGCATTCAATGAAATACAGGGAGCGTATGCAAACTGTATCTATGACTGCATGGCGGCTCTGGTCGAACTGGAGCGGAGCGCCGGCCTGTAGGTCGGATTTCAGAATGAAAGATAAAAAAGGGTGTTCTCAATCCACAATTGATGCGGACTGTGGTAAATATCATATTGGAACTGCAACGTATGGGAGTACAAATATTCATCTATATAAGTTTGACGAATGCTATTTCCCAGCGCTTGCGTAGGTTGACAGCTCGAACAGGCTGAACTGGTATTCTTTTTCGGATTCCAGTATTTGGCTGAGCATTTCCAGATAGTTGTCTGTTTCCAAAAGATATTCTGTCAGATTGATTTGTCCCTTGTCTAAAGCAATCTGCCACAGTTCCATATTTCCCGTTGTTTTCAGTACTTCCCGGTATTTTTCAATCCATTGCTTCAGGCTGCGGTTTTTTTCATACAGATATTCCATCTGATTCCGGAATCGGACACGGCTGTCCTCAACAGCCATGTCGGCTGCCGTCCGGGCTGATCGGGCCGCACGTACGCATCCTTTGTTTTCCCAAAGAGGAATGCTCATGCTGACGCTGGCTCCTTGCAAAGTGGTTCCCAGAATGCGTTCGCTTTGATAACCTACGGAAAAGCGGGGAAGGGATTCTGCCGTTTTCAGTCGGACTTCCCAATCCCGTACGTTTTGTTGGGCTTGAAGGCTTTCGGTTTCCGGACCCTGTATGTCGGAAAGAAGTTGTTCAAAATTTTCGGGCAGCGGTATTTCGGGATAAATGGTATCTTCCAAACAGATGTTCTTTCCTCCGTTGCAGCGGATGAGTTCCTTCTGCAAGCGACTGCGTTCCAAGGTGTTTTCGTAAAGAGCCTTGCCGGCATTCAGACTATGCATTTTGATTTTATTGAGTTCCAGAATGCTGCAATCGCCCTTTTCGAAACGCAACTGATAGATTTCGCTCAGCTTTTGCGTATACTGTACGCGTTTTTGCAGTATTTTATGCATTATATTGTTGTAGATTAAGTCAAAGCAATAATCTGCAACAGCCAAATCCAATGTCATCCGTTGGGCTTCGTATGCTTTTTGCAATTGTTCGCTCCGGGCATCCGCCATTTTTTTACGGCAGGTGTAGGCTGTCGGAAAATCAAAGGACTGTCGGAAATTCAGATCCACTCTGTTGCCCATGCTGGTGGGACTTCCCCAGAGGTAGCCGAATTCCACTTCCGGATTTTCCAGACGGAAGCCTGTCCGGGTTTCCGCTGCTTCCGCCTCGTATGCTTTCTGTAAGCTGGCTACCTGCCGGTTGTTTTCTGCTATTTCCCGCAGGACTTCGTAAAAATGCGATGCGTTTTGTGCTCCGGCAGAAAAAAACAGTATGCATAAAATAAAAACCAATACAGTTTTATGATATTTTAATTTGTCCATTTTCAATTTTTCTTTTTTGATTTTTTTGATAATATTCATACATAATGGGCATAATGTAGATATTCAGCAGGGTGGATGTCAACAGTCCGCCCAGTACGACGATGGCCATGGGGCTTTGGATTTCGTTTCCGGATTTGTCTCCGTTCACAATCAGAGGAATGAGTGCCAGAGCCGAAGTGAGTGCGGTCATCAGTATGGGGTTTAGCCGGTCGGCAGAACCATTGAAAATAACCTGTCTCAGAGGCATCCCAGTGTTTGACAGATAATTGTATCTGGAAATCAGCAGTACTCCGTTGCGGACGGCAATGCCGAGAAGGGTGATGAATCCGATGATGGATGGAATGCTGACCACTCCGGATGAAATGCATACGGCAAAAACGCCACCAATCATAGCAAGTGGCAGATTGAGCAGAATAATGGCAGACAAAGGGACATTTTTGAATTCCCCGTAAAGCAGCAGAAAAATGACGAAAACGGACAAAAGGCAGGCTACCGCCAGGGTTCGGGATGCTGTCCGGGCGTTTTCAAACTGTCCGCCGTATTCGATACGGTAACCTTCGGGCAGTTGGATTTCGTTTCTGATCGTCTTTTGGATTTCGTCCACTACGCTGCCGACATCCCGGCCTGACACATTGGCGGATACAACCAGCTTTCGTTGCACATTTTCTCTGGAAATAGCTGCAGGACCGCTGGCTGAGACCACTTCCGCCACTTCCTCCAAGGGCACTTTCTGTCCGTCTGCCGCATCGATGAGGGATTTTCTTATGCCATCCATGCTGCCGGTATATCGTTCATTCAGTCGGAGAATAACATCGAAACTGCGCTGTCCTTCATAGATTTCTCCCAATTTTTCGCCGGCAAATCCAAGATTGACAAAATGATTGAATTCTTCTATGGAGATTCCGTAACGGGCCAGGGCATCGCGCTGGGCGCGGATCTGTATCTGCGGCGTGGCTATCTGCTGTTCTACACTGACGTCAACCAGCCCTTCAATTCCGGAGGTGGCATCTTTGATCTGGTTGCCGATCATGTATAAGCGGGAGAGATCATTTCCGAAAATCTTGATGGCGATGGAGGCGCGTGTACCGGACATCATGTGGTCAATGCGGTGTCCCAGCGGTTGTCCTACAGTGACAGCCACCCCGGGAATGGCATTCAGTCTGTGACGGACATCATCGAAGACTTCGTCCCGTTTGCGGTTTTTCAGTTTAAAATTGACATCCAATTCGCAACTGTTGGTCGTTTGTGAGTGTTCATCCAGTTCGCCTCTTCCGGTACGGCGGGCAGTGGATGTGATTTCCGGAATTTTCAGCAATTCTTTTTCCATGCGATTACCCAACTGGTCACTCACATCCAAGGAAACGCCCGCTTGGGTGACGGCCGATATAGTCATGGAACCTTCGTTGAAATCAGGGAGAAAGCTGCGCCCCATGCAGAGAAATACCACCAAAGCCGTTACGAACAGCAACAGAGTGCTTCCGATGACGGTCCGCTTGTGTCCGAGTACCCATTTCAGTGAGGAGCGGTAAGCGTCGGATATCTTGGAAATCGGTCCTTTTTCTCTTTTGTTTTTTTCCAGATAATTTTCCTCTCCCAACAGCATTTTACAGAGCAGGGGAGTAACGGTCATTGCCACGATGAGGGACATGAATAGGGAAATGATATAGGCGATACCCAGCGGTTTGAGCAGGCGACCTTCCATTCCGGAAAGGAAGAAAAGGGGAATGAATGCCACCATGATAATCAGCGTCGCATTGATAATGGAAGAACGGATTTCCGACGAGGCTTCAAAAACGACATCAAAGGCCGACCTACGTTCCTGAACCGGCAACGCATGGTTCTGTTTCAGTCGCTTGTATACATTTTCCACATCAATGATGGCATCGTCCACCAGCGATCCTATGGCAATGCACATGCCTCCCAGGGTCATGGTATTGATGTCCATGCCCAGCAGGTGCATCACAATAATGCTGCCCAATAAGGACAACGGAATGGCCACAACGGATATCAGCGTGGTACGGAAACTGTTCAGAAAAAAGAAAAGGACGAGAATCACGAAAATACTGCCTTCAATCAGGGCTTTGGTCACATTGTCCACGGCGGCCGAAATGAAATCAGACTGTCTGAAAATGTGGGTATCTATGCGAACGTCTTGGGGAAGGGATGCCTGTACGGATTCCAGATTTTTTTCTATTTTTTCAGTAACTTCCAAGGTGTTGATATTGGGCTGCTTGGAAACGGACAGTATGACGGCGGCTTGAGCGTTGCGCGAACCGGCACCTGTACGGACGGCACTTCCGATACGGATTTCGGCTACATCGGAAAGGCGGATGCTTCGCTCTCCGTCTTTTTTGATCAGGCTGCGCCCCAGCATTTCCAAATCATTGGTTCGGGCAATACCCCTCAGGGTGTATTCGTTGCCGAAATCATTGATGATTCCGCCTTCGGAATTGCAGCTGAAGTTTCTTCCTACATCTGCCACTTCATCCAGACTCACCCCATAGGCTTTCATTTTCAAAGGATCTGCCAAAATCTGGTACTGCTTGTATTCTCCACCCAGTATGCTGACTTGAGAAACTCCTCCCGTGGACAGAATGGCCGGTTTGACCACCCATTCGGCCAGGGTCCGCACCTCCATCATGGAAGTAGAGTCGCTTTGCATTCCAATGAAGAGAATTTCGCCCATCACGCTGGATTGAGGGGCCAATACAGGGAAGAGGCCTTCCGGAAGTCCGGATCCCAAGGCGACCATTTTTTCGCTGATGATCTGCCGGGCGCGGAAAACATCGGTTCCCCAATCGAATTCTACCCACACGAAGGAAAATCCGTTGCCGGAAGACGAGCGGACGCGGCGTACGTCGGTGGCTCCGTTGACAGCGGTTTCAATAGGAAAGGTGACCAGGCGTTCCACTTCTTCTGCAGCCATGCCGTGCGCATCTGTCATGATGACGGCGGTGGGGGCTGTCAGATCAGGAAAAACATCAATATCCATCCTTTGGATGGAAAAAATGCCGCCGGCGATGAGCAAAACAGCTCCCAGCAAAATCAATAATTTGTTTTTCAAAGAAAAACGTATAATGGGATCGATTATTTTCATGACCAAATCCTCCTCTCAATGATGATGCCCGGAATGCGGATCAATGGCTCCGGCTGCTTGTGACAACTTGACTGACAAAGCCCCCTTGGAAATGATTCTCTCCTTGCCGGAAAGTCCTTTGAGAATGGCGGTTCGTTTTCCGTCCGTGCTTCCTGTGATGACTTCCTTTTTTTCGAAAAGTTCAGGTGTGAGCTGCACATAGACGAAAAATTCTCCCATTTCCTCTATCAGCGCTGTGTTGGGCACGGTAACGGCCTGCTGTTCGGAGCGGGTGACGATGTAGGTTTCCAAAAAACTGCCGGGAAGGAAGTCCGCGCGGTTGCTGATTTGGAAAATGACCGGGATAAGCGGATTGTCTTTGGAAACGGATTGTCCGTAAGAAAGGATTTTTCCGTCCAGATCTTCCAGACGGTAAACTTCTTTGCTGTTCATCGGACGGAAATTCGCCGTTTCTATGTTTCTCAAATCCCGGAAATAGGAAGCTTGATCCTCCGCCCGAACCA
>JAZLLH010000070.1:0-2209 GCA_045598025.1 Bacteroidales bacterium
GGATGAATTAGCAATGTGCAATTGAAGTCAGTGAAACAGATAACCGGCGTCTTTCATCAAGGCGCCGGGTGTTTGTTATTTGAGTTTTTCGCAGAGAGGGAGGAGTTCTTCGTGCTTGGCTACGATGCGCCTCTGCTCCGCAATCGGCGGGAGAGGTAATATGAATTTTCTCATACTATCTTGAGAAATATTGACCTGTGATGCTGCCATTCCTGTCATGTATCCCTCAATTACATTCTGCATTGCAGGACATGCCAATGCATACATAAGATAATATGGATTTACTTTTCCTCTAAAATAATTGGCTCTTCACGGAAAGTTGGGGGATATAACAAAAACGAGGTAGCAAAAAGAGCATAAAAGACTTTAAATGTAAGTTGCTTAGACAAACAAAAAGGAAGTCAAATTATGCTCAAAGATAAGGATATCGCAATCGAACTGAAATGTCAATCATTCGTGTGTAAAACATACATGCAAAATGAAGAAGGGACAGAGTCCGTACTGATTTTTGAAAGCAAACAAAGAACAGAAGACGTGAACTGTCCTTTTTGTGGTGGGAAAGTGAATATTTGCGATCTGACAAACAAGCATCTGCGGGATGTGCCAATCTGGCCGGGCATGGCGCAGGAGCTATCCTTCCT
This sequence comes from Bacteroidales bacterium, assembly GCA_045598025.1. GTDB lineage: Bacteria > Bacteroidota > Bacteroidia > Bacteroidales > WCHB1-69 > UBA1195. The sequence goes on from JAZLLH010000070.1 coordinate 642, forward strand.
ATGCCACCGCTATCGCTGTACAGCGTGCAAAAGGAAGCACACGGAGGAAATACCACTGAGACATCCGGGCACTCGAATCACACAACGAGCAGCGAACTGGATCCGCTCGCTGCTGCTCAACAAGGTGTCAATCAGGAATATTCAGCAGATTACGGGAATCCACTGGGATACGATCCGAAATCTGCACATTGAAATCATGGAAGGAACGCTGGAAAAGAGGAAGGCAGAGCTGAAATCAACAGGGTATCATCCTCAGTTTCTCGCAGTGGACGAGTTTGCCATCCATAAAGGACACACGTATGCGACCTGCGTCATGGATTTGGAAACAGGAGAGGTTCTGTGGGTCGGAAAAGGCAGAAGTAAAGAAGATTTTCGTTGCTTCTTCGATGAAGTAGCCCCATCCTTCATCGCCGATGTCAAGGCGGTAGCCATGGACATGAACGCATCGTATCATCTGCTGGTGAAGGAAATGCTGCCGAATGCACAAATCGTGTATGATCGTTATCACATGCAGGCTCAGTACGGAAAAGAAGTACTGGGTGTTGTTCGGTTGGAGGAAGCGAGACAACACAAATCACATTCCTCTCAAATAGCAGCATCCCTTTCCGGTGCCGCACCGGAGGAACGGAAAACCCTGCAGGCTGAAATCCGCGAAGAAAAACACCAATACAGCGTGCTGAAGAAACTCCGTTGGACACTTCTGACGAACCGAGAAAAGTTGTCTGAAAAACAAAATGCCCATTTGAATACCATCCTTGACGCCCATTCATCCCTTGCGGTCTGCTATGCGATGAAGGAAGAGATGATTTCGCTGTTTCACATCCGTAATGCTGAAGATGCCGCAGCCGGCTGGCATAGATGGTTCGATGCTGCAAAAGCTTCGGGCATTCCCGCATTAGTCCGCTTTGCCGAACTAAAAGAGAAAAGAATAGACGGCCTGATTGCTCATGCCATCTATCCTATTTCCACCGGTAAACTGGAAGGCTTTAACAACAAAATCAAAGTCGCCAAGCGTGTGGGGTACGGTTTCAGGGACGACTGCTACTTCTTTCTGCTTGTCCGCTTCTTAGCTTCCCCCAACTTTCCGTGAAGAACCTGTTTTTTCGTATCCACTTGCAATCCATCCCACTTTATGATATACTTTTGACATACCGAAAAAACAAAGGAGCCTCAGCAAAAACATGAATGCAGGTATCCAGATATCCAGCTTCCGTCCGCTGATGAAAACTGCCGAGGGACTGGAAAACGTCGCCTCGGAGATGCAGAAAATGGGCTGCACCCTTACCCAGCTTCAGTGGATCGACCCGTCGGTTTCCGCAGAAGTGATCGCCGATATCCTGAAAACGCACGGCCTCGTTTCCACCGGCGTGCAGGACAAGTTTGACGATGTTCTGGCGGACCCGGACTATTACCTCACCCTGCTGAAAACCGCAGGCGGCAGCGATCTTTGTATCAGCGGCATTCCGGAGAAATACGCCATCGGTGAATACTGCGATAAGGTGCGCTCGCTGATGCAGCGGTTCGAGGGCTTTACCGTCTCGCTGCACCCGCTGAAGGATGACATTATC
>JAZLLH010000071.1:0-18248 GCA_045598025.1 Bacteroidales bacterium
TATGAAAAAAAACTGGGTTGGATGGAAAAAGGCAGCCACCTCCACCGTCTGGATGTGTCCGGCCTGCCGGCAGGCATTTATGCGTTACGCCTGCAATGTGGCAACGACGTCTGTCTGCAGAAATTATCCATCCGGTAAAGACGTGATGTATCGCGTCTTTAATAAAAAATCTGAATTTTTATCACTATGCTAGAAAACTTTATTTTCGGAATCCGAAGAAACATGCAGAAACACCTGTTTCCCCTGCTTCTCCTACTCTTGGTCATTGGCTGTGTTTCCGGACAGACGGAAACACCCTGCGGAATATGGATGGGACAGCTGAAATTGCCGAACGGCAAGCTCCGTATTGTCTACTGCATTGAGAAACAAAATGACAGTCTGACTGCCGTCTTGGACAGTCCGGACCAGTATGCCCGTGACATTCCGGTCCAACGCCTGTATTTCCGGAACGACTCCATTCGTCTGAAAAGCGAAAGCATAGGTGCCCAATTCAAAGGACACTACGATTCCACCTGTAACTGCTTCATCGGAAAATTCGTCCAAAACGGAAGTTTTCCCCTCCGTCTGGAACGCATAGCGGAACGCATTACCTGGAAACGTCCGCAACAGCCGCAGCCGCCCTTCCCCTATACGGAAGAATCCATTATCTTCAAGAGTGCGGACGGAAAAACGGAACTGCGCGGCAGCCTGTGCCTGCCTGAAGGAGAAGGTCCGTTTCCGGCAGTGGTCATGGTCAGTGGAAGCGGATGGCAGGACAGAAACGAATCCCTGCTGGGGCATCAGCCATTCCGTGTTATCAGTGATTACCTGGCCCGCCACGGCATCGCCTCTCTGCGATACGATGACCGCTATGGGAAAGGCACCACCTTCGATTTCTCCCAAGATGCCGAAGGCGGCCTTCTGCTGCTTTCTCAAGACGCCCGCTTTGATTCCGACCGCATCGGTGTACTCGGTCACAGCGAGGGCGGAACCATCGCTTTTCTTCTGGCATCCCGCTGCCGGAAGGTGAAATTCATCGTTTCTCTGGCCGGTGCTCCTTTTATTGAAGAAAGCCTGCTCTACCAGATAGAAGCTCTCGGACGCGCAGACGGCCTGTCCGAAGAAGTACTGCGTCTGAGTGTAGAGTTCTCCAAAGAAACCTACGGAATCCTTCGAAAGGAAAAAAATGACGCCTTGGCCATGGATAAGATAGAACGCCTGTGCGGACAGTACGCCAATCGGCATTCGCAAGAGTTGCTGGATTCCGCCGGTATTCGCACCGACCGGCTCCGGGCCCAAAGCACGGAACTCTGCGGTCCATGGTTTCGGTACGCACTGAGCCTCAATGGAGAACGGATTGTCCGGCGGACCCGCTGTCCCCTGCTGATCATTCAAGGTGGCAGGGATCTGCAAGTTTCCCCTGCCACTATGGAACGGATACGCCTCCTGAAACAGCCCCATCCGCTGTCCGAATTCGCCCTTTTCCCGGATCTCAATCATTTGCTGCAGCACTGCAAAACGGGTGCTTTATCAGAATACGGAGAAATAGAAGAAACCACGGCAGCGGAAGTTTTGGACCACATCGTCCGTTTTGTCAGGAAATTTTAAAAAAGAAAACTTTGGCAACATTTTTGCTAACAATGTATACTATAAAAAAAACAACTGCCATGAAACGTTTATTCCAACTGGCGATATGCCTCATTCTCTGCATGGGCTGCATTTCTGCTGCCGATGCCCAAACCAAAACGGTTGAAAAACAAAAGCCTGCGACCAGCAAACAGACAACAGCTTCCTCCTCAGCCAAAGTCCAAACACCCGCTTCCTCTACGACACGGGCCTACCTCAAATTATCCCAGCACAGCCTGGACTTCGGAGTCATTCCAGTAGGAAAAAAGAAAATAGTGGAAGTGACCATCACCAATACGGGAGTGAAACCGCTGATCATTACAGATACCTACACCAATTGCGGATGCACTTCTGTGGACTACCCCCAGGAACCCATCATGCCGAAAAAGACAGGAAAACTGATTATCACCTACGATGCAGATGAAGAAGGTTTTTTCAACAAGACCATCACCATCTATTCCAATGCGGAAAACAAAAAGGAGATGATAAAATTTCAGGGGATTGTCAGCAAGGATTGATATTATGACTATTTTTGCACTTGTTTGCACGTTTTGATAAACAACTTAAAAATAACTGACAATGAAAAGTTTAAAAAATCTGTTTTCCCTCGTTGCCCTTGTTGCGGTCTGCGTTTTTTCGACAAACGCTGCCCTGGCACAGGACAGTGCCCGCATTTCATTTGACAAAACCACACACGACTACGGCACCATCCATCAAAACGATAACGGGATGTGCGAGTTCGTATTCACCAACACGGGGAAAGTTCCGCTGGTACTGACCAATGTGTACTCCAGTTGCGGATGCACTGTACCCAGCTGGCCGAAAGAACCGACCATGCCTGGAAAATCCAACGTCATCAAAGTCAAATACAACACTTCCCGTTTGGGAGCCATCAACAAAAGCATCACCGTCGAATCCAACGCCTCCAACGGCAGTGTCAAACTGCAGATTAAGGGCAACGTGCTGATGCGCCCGATTGAAACCCTTCCGGAAAAGGAAGAGAGCCCGATGAGTGCAAAACCGAAAAATGGGGGTAACGACAACAGCAAACCGCGGCCTACTCCCTATTAATGGACAGTTACTACATACACCATGCTACCATCGTCAATGAAAACAAAGTTTTCAAAGGCGATGTACTGCTTCAAGACGGGCGGATTTCCCGTATCATGGGAGAACACTCCAAGGTGGAGGATGTGGAGTTGGCTCCGGATACCCGTTTCGTTGAAGCCGACGGATGTTATCTGATGCCGGGAGGAATAGACGAGCACGTACACTTCCGGGATCCCGGGCTCACCCACAAAGGGGATTTTCTCACGGAAAGCCGCGCGGCAGTAGCCGGAGGCATTACTTCCGTGCTGGATATGCCGAACACCCTTCCTCAAACGACAACACGGGCCTTATGGGAACAGAAAGCACAGTCCGCCGAAGGCAGAATGTACACCAACTATGCTTTCTACCTGGGTGCCACAAACCATAATTTTTCGGAAATCCTTGCCGCCGATCCTCAGAAAGTTGCCGGAGTAAAATTGTTTTTGGGTTCTTCTACCGGAGACATGCTTCTCTCGGACGAACAGACTCTGGACAGACTATTCCAATGGAAGGGCATGCCTTTCCTGGCGCATTGCGAGGAAGAAACCATCATCCGGAACAATACGGAAAAGGCGAAAAAACAATACGGAGAAACAGCTCCCTTCCGCATCCATGCAGGCATTCGCTCTGAAAAGGCCTGCTACCTGTCCTCGCAGAAGGCGGTGGAAAGAGCCCGCAAATACCGCGCTCCCCTGCACATACTGCATGTCAGCACCCGAAAAGAATTGAGTCTGCTCTCGGAAGCCTATCCGGAAATCACCATGGAGGCATGTCCCTCCTATCTCTTTTTTTCTGAAAAAGACTACGACCAGTTCGGCTGCCGTATCAAATGCAATCCGTCCATCAAGACGGAAGATGACCGCCAAGCCATACTCGAAGCCCTGCAGGACGGGCGCATTCGCTGCGTAGGTTCCGATCACGCCCCCCACACATGGAGTGAAAAAGACCAGGACTACTTTCACTCCCCTTCCGGCATGCCGATGGTTCAACACAGCCTGCTGCTGCTGATGGAACTGGTACATGAGGGAAAACTCCGACTGACCCGTATACCCGAACTACTCAGTCATCATCCGGCAGAATTATTGAAAATCAAAAACAAAGGATTCATTCAGGAAGGATACGATGCCGACCTGGTCCTTGTGGACCCGTTTCAGAATACCCTGGTGGAGACGGACAACACCTACTACGCCTGCGCATGGTCTCCTCTGAGCGGAAGGACCTTCCACTCCCGCATACGTACTACCTTTGTCAACGGACGTATAGTGTATAACCAGGGGCACTTCTCCTCCAAAGCGGAAGGCTCCCCTTTATGCTTCGACCGATGAAAAAATGGCTGATTCTTTTGATGTGCCTCCCGGTATTGATAGCCGGATGCCGGAAACAATACGTGACTTCCAGACCACATCCTTTCATCAAGGCTCAGAAAATGGAAGACATGCTTTTCGACTGCTATCTGCTGGAAGCCGGCTTACGCATCTTCGAGCAGGAGGACAGCCTTGATTTGGATGCATACGGCAACCAGGAATGGCAACGGCTGCTGGAAAAGTATGACATCACAGAAGAACAATGGAAATCCAATTTCAACTACTACATCAGCCATAGCAATCTGGCGGACAGCCTTATGGCTCACGTTTCCGGGAGGTTGCTGGAATGGCAGGCCGAACAGGAGCGACAGTTGGCAAAGGGAAAAGAAACGGAGGGAGAAACCGACAATGAGGCCGATTTTGAAGAAGAAGGAACTGTATTTGAATTTTAACAAAAAAAATGTAAGAATATTACAAAATAACAGGATATATGAGAGAGATCAGAATGGTAGACCTGCAACAGCAGTATCAGAAAATCAAGAAAGAAATAGATAATGGCATACAGGAAGTGATAGATAGCACGGCCTTCATCAACGGACCGGCCGTCAAGAAATTCCAATCGGACCTGGAAGCCTATTTGGATGTAAAACATGTAATTCCCTGCGGCAATGGAACGGATGCCCTTCAAGTAGCGCTGATGGCCCTCGGCCTGCAGAGAGGAGATGAAGTCATCACCTCCACCTTCACTTTCATCGCATCGGCCGAAGTGATTGCCGTTTTGGGCCTCACGCCGGTATTGGTCGACGTAGATCCCCACACCTTCAACATAGACGTGCAGGCTGTGGAAAAGGCCATCACACCCCGCACCAAGGCCATTATCCCCGTCCACCTGTTCGGACAATGCGCGGACATGGAACCCCTGATGAACATGGCTGAAAAACACGGACTTCAGATTGTGGAAGATGCCTGTCAGGCCATAGGATCCACCTACACCTTCTCCGACGGACGGAAACGCAAAGCCGGTACTATGGGAGCCTTCGGCTGCACCTCCTTCTTCCCGTCCAAGAACCTGGGATGCTACGGCGACGGCGGTGCTCTTTTTACCAACGACGATGAATTGGCCCGCAAAGCACGCGGCATTGTCAATCACGGCATGTTTGTGCGCTACTATCATGAAATGGTCGGAGTCAATTCCCGTCTGGACAGCATACAGGCCGCCATTTTGGACGTCAAACTGAAACACCTGGATGAATACATCGTTGCCCGACAGCAAGCCGCTGCCTATTATACGGAAGCCTTTAGCCGCTGTCCGGAACTGGTCACACCCTTCATCGCCGATAACAGCGAACACGTCTTCCACCAATACACCCTGCTGCTGAAAACGGCCGATCGGGACAAAGTCATTGCCTACATGAATGAGCATGGCGTCCCCGTCATGATTTATTATCCGGTTCCGCTGCACGAACAGAAAGCCTATCAGGACACGCGCTATCGCAAGGGAGACTTCCCCGTCAGCGAGGAAATCTGCCGACACTGCATTTCCCTGCCCATGCACACAGAATTGGATCAGGAACAACTGGAACACATCACCCGCCATCTGACGGAAGCTGTAAAAATTTGCAAATAAATAATTAGAATACCGCAATGCGCAAGATACTGATGATATACACCGGTGGCACCATCGGTATGATCAAAAACCAGCAGACCGGCGCCTTGGAGCCTTTCTGCTTTGACAACATCTATGAGCACCTTCCCATGCTGCGCCTGATTGACGCGGAAGTGCATATTGAAGAATTGCAGCCGCTGATTGACTCATCCAATTCCAACCCAAAATTCTGGGTGCGTCTGGCCAGTTTCATATACGAACGTTACGACAATTACGACGGATTTGTCATACTGCACGGAACGGATACCATGTCCTACACTGCCTCTGCCCTGTGCTTTCTCTTGGAAAACCTGTCCAAACCCATCATTCTGACCGGTTCCCAACTTCCACTCGGTGTCATGCGGACGGACGGACGGGAAAACATACTGAATTCCATTGAGATTGCAGCGGATTACCGCAATGGGAAACCCATGGTACCCGAAGTATGCCTGTATTTCGAAAACTCCCTATACAGGGGAAACCGCACCTACAAAGACAACGCAGAACATTTCAACGCCTTTGTGTCGGCCAATTATCCCAAACTGGCCGAAGTGGGTGTTTACATCAAATACAATGAACACTGCATACGCCCCGCTTCCAGGGAAAAACTGATACTGCACACCCAGATGGACGACAACATCGCCATTCTGAAACTCTACCCCGGCATCACCGAACAGGCCGTCCGCGCCGTTTTGGACATTCCGGGACTGAGAGCCGTCATCATGGAGACCTACGGCTCGGGCAATGCCCCCACTTACCCCTGGTTCATACAATTACTTCAGAATGCAGTACAGAAAGGGCTGATTATCACCAGTGTAACGCAATGCAAAGGCGGAGGAGCAGTGGAAATCGGAAAATACGAAACCAGCGTATCTCTCGGACATATCGGAGTCATCAGCGGTGGAGACCTGACAACGGAAGCAGCCGTATCCAAACTGATGTATCTCCTGGGACAGGGACTGACCAATGAAGAGGTCAAATACTGGATTCCCAGAGCCTTGAGAGGCGAAATCACCGAGGCTGAATAATTCACTTTTGAATGTTTACAAATTATCTGGATTACCGGCATTGCGACCTTCAAATGCCGGTAATTTTGTATGGTGGTTGATTGGCAGTTGATGAAATCATTCAACAAATTGATTATCACCGATATATTGTTGTTTTATATTAAAAAACGAAGAATGAATCTATGGCAAATCGCATCATACAGAATCAACAGGTAGTCAGTTCCGGGAAAAAGAAAAGAAAAAAAACAAAGGCTGAAAAACAACCGGAGAAAAAAAGAAGGAATTCGGAAAGCAATCCTTTTCAATGGATCCACAGCAAAACCTTCCACGTAATTTTCGGATTGTTCCTGATTTTTTTTGCACTTTTTCTGTTTGCCGCCTTCATTTCCTTTTTCGGAACCCATAACATGGATGCGACAACAGCCAGCAGCAGCCTGATCCGTACCGTCAAGAACTGGAGGATTTCAGCGGAGATAGGCAATAGTCTGGGAATTCTGGGACTGTATTTTTCCTTTCTTTTCATACAATACGGTTTCGGCATTGCATCCTTCGGATTTCTCTTTCTTTTTCTACTTTGGGGCATTTACTTTCTGACCGGAAAAAGCATACTGCCTTTGTTTAAATCCTTCATGGGAGCCATACTCAGCATCATTTGGGTATCGCTGCTGATGGGCGGGCTATTCGGATTCAATTCCAAACAGGACTGGCTGGGCGGCAACATTGGAAATACCCTGAGCCAGGCCCTCATCGGAACCGCCATCGGAAAAATGGGTTTTGCCCTTTTGATGATACTGTTCCTCATCATCATTCTGACCATCTTTTTCGGACTGACATTTTCCCATCTGCACCAGTCGCTGGAAAAAATCGAAGCCATGAAAAAGGAAATGGAATTGCATAAAAAAGAGGAAAAAGAGAAAGAAGATGATGATGTTAAAGAAGAGAATACGGCTTTTGCAGAAACAGCACCGGCATTCCCTCTCACATCCTTACAGACCTCAAATCCGGAACCTTCAAGCAAAACCGTCCATGTGGTTACCACCTACAGCCAACACGCAGAGCCCGTTACCCGTGATAAAATGAAGGATATCACCGGGAAAGAACAGGCCACAACTCCGATGGATGCAGCAAAAACCGGGGATGTAGCCCCGAAAGATGCACAGGAAGCACACTGCGAGCCATTCCCCTTCGCCACGGAAGCCGGAACAGTTACGGAACCAGATACAGAATCGGAACTTCCTCTTACAAAGGGAACAGAAGAAAGCGAAGCGGGTACCGAGACGGTCACTGCGGAAACTGCGGAAGAATACATTTCCCAACTCGAGCCCATAGACCCGAGAGACGAACTCATACATTTCCAGTTTCCGGATCCGGAACTGCTGGAAAATTACACGAATATGGTACGATCCCAGGAAGAAAGAGAAACTGAAATACGGGAGAACAAAGACCGTATCCGTGACATTCTGTCCAATTTTGGGGTAGAAATACAATCCATTTCCGCCATTGAAGGCCCCACGGTCACCATGTACGAAATTGTTCCGGCGCCGGGAGTCCGCATCAGCAAAATCAAGAATCTGGAAGACGATATTGCCCTGAGCGTCGCTGCCATCGGAATACGCATCATCGCGCCCATTCCGGGCAAAGGGACCATCGGCATCGAAGTGCCGAATTCCGTACCCAACATCGTACCCATGAAGGAAATGGTCACATCCGAAGCCTTTCTCAATGCACAGAAGAAAATGGCCCTGCCCGTAGCCATCGGAAAGACCATTTCAGACGAAACTTTCGTTTTTGATCTGGCAAAAACGCCCCATGTGCTGATGGCAGGTGCCACCGGACAGGGCAAATCCGTCGGACTGAACGCCGTGATCACTTCCCTGCTCTACTCGAAACATCCTACCGAACTGAAGCTGGTGCTGGTTGACCCAAAAAAGGTGGAACTGACCCTTTATTCCAAGATAGAACGGCACTACCTGGCCAAATTGCCCGATGCGGCCGATGCCATCATCACGGATACCAAGCAAGTGGTCAGGACGTTGAATTCCCTCTGCATAGAGATGGACAACCGCTACGACCTGCTGAAAACAGCCCAATGCCGCAACATCAAAGAATACAACGAAAAATTCATCAGCCGCCATCTGAATCCGGAGCACGGTCACCACTACCTGCCCTATATTGTGCTGATATTCGATGAATTTGCAGACTGTATCATGACCGCAGGCAGAGAAGTGGAATCCCCTGTCGCCCGACTGGCCCAACTGGCCAGGGCCGTCGGCATCCACCTCATCGTGGCCACACAACGCCCTTCCGTCAACATCATTACCGGTGTCATTAAAGCCAACTTCCCTGCCAGAATCGCATTCCGTGTTTCTTCCAGCATCGATTCCCGAACCATTTTAGACAACAGCGGAGCCGAACGTCTGATTGGAAAAGGCGATATGCTGATTTCGCTCGGAGGAGAAGTCACCCGCATACAATGTGCCCTGGTGGACACGCCCGAAATCGAACGCATTTGTGATTTTGTAGGCGAACAGCATGGATTCACGCATGCGCTTCTGCTGCCGGAAGTGCCGGAAGAACAGGAGGACAACAGCCAGATTTCTGATGATGGAGAAATCGATCCGAGTTTCGCGGATGCGGCACGGATTGTGGTCCAGACCGGGCATGGCTCCACCTCCCTGCTGCAACGCAAATTGAAACTGGGATACAACCGGGCCGGACGCGTCATGGATCAATTGGAAAGAGAAGGCATTGTGGGCGCTTTTGAAGGAAGCAAAGCCAGGGAAGTTCTGATTCATGACCTTAACCAACTGGAAGAAAAATTGAAAAACATGGGATTGGCCTGATTTTTGAGCATTCCATGTAAAAATCATACGACTATGAAACGTCTTTATCTGATTCTTGCAAGCATGCTAGCCCTGACACTGACAGCAGGCGCTCAGACCAGACAGCCGGTCAAGCCGGTGCCTTCTGATGAATCTCAGCTCACACTGAAGAGTATGCAGAAAAAATGGATGGCACTGCAAAGTTCCAAAATCACCTTTACCCTTCAGTCTGAAAAAGAAGGAAAAACGTTATCTACCCTCAAGGGAAATATCTGGACCAAAGGAAATTGCTACAAACTGGTCATTCCGGAACAAACCATTGTCTGCGACGGAAAATCGGTTTGGAACTACCTTCCTCAAAACAAAGAAGTCAGCATCAACCCGTATGAGGAAGAAGAACAGGACCTATCCCTGAATCCCATCAAAGTAATACAGACATACGACAAATACTATCGTTCCGCACTGATACGGGAAACAGCGGAAAAAGGCATAGCCGTCCAAATCATAGACCTATATCCTCTGAAAGGACAGTCTTTTTACAAAATCCGTCTGGTTGTCCGCAAGGACAAAATGATTCCGATCAGGGCCAGCATACACGAAAAAAACGGGACCGTCGACACCTACTATTTTGACCAGATCCTGTTCAATCCCAGCCTGGGTGAAGACTTTTTCCGCTTCGACACAGCCCAATATCCAGGAGTCGAAGTCATCGATATGAGATAAATATGCGGAAAAGACACCTTTACGGCCTGGCAATCCTTCTTCCACTCCTGCTGCTGGAAGCCTGTTCTTCCACACGGGGGCTGAAAGAAAATGAATACCTGCTCGTGAAGAACGAAGTCCACAGCAACCGCAAACTGGAACAGCAGAACGACATTCTCTACATCATCAAGCCGCAGGCCAATCAGCAATTCCTCGGTATGATTCCGCTGAGGGCCAATATCTATCAGTCTTCCCTTCCCAAGGAGGGGAAAAAGGACAGCCGATGGAGACAATGGATACGGAAAAATTTCGGAGAAGAGCCCGTACTGCTGGATTCTTCGGCCATTGAATATTCCTGCCGGCAAATACAGCAGTTTCTGTACAACAAAGGCTATTTCGAGTCCGAAGTGGAGAGTCGGACACATCTGCGCAAGCGGAAAGCAAAGGTGAGTTACCATATTTCTGCCGGAACACCCTACACATTGAACGAGGTCCGGTATCAGATTCCGGACCAGTCCATTCAGGAATTGGTTTTAAACGACATACAGCACAGTGTACTGAAGAAAGGAATGCATTTCGATGCCGATGTTTTCAATCAGGAGAGGGAACGCATCGCCAGACTGATGAACGATGCAGGATATTATCATTTCCGAACGGAAAACGTAAGTTTCCGTATTGACAGCAACCTGAACAGTCACCGTTTCAACATGACCGTTCTGATACAGGAAACAGGACCGGGCGAAAAAGCATACGCCTTCCGCAAATACTATCTGGATAAGGTCAGTATACAGGTTTCTCTGGCAGACAACAAGACGGAAGGAGAAACACAGGAATATGTGGAAAAAAGAAAAAAAGACAGTTCGGTATACTTTCTCTCCCTTTCAGACGGAGTCCACTACCGACCTCAGGCACTGACGAACTCCATACTGCTCCGCTCCGGTGGCCGATACGATGCCTCGGCTTCCAAATCCACCTACAGCCGACTGAACGACATGCAGAATTTCCGTTTCATCCGCATTTCCTATCAGGAAACGGAAAGCAGCCGGAATACCGCCTCCGACAGCGGATGGCTGGACTGCAACATTCAACTCACACAATGGGAAAACAACAAACTCAATCTGGAAGTACTGGGTAAAGATATAGGGGATGATTACGGTATCGGGTTCAACATGAACTACCGCAACCGGAATTCCCTGCGCGGGGGAGAGAATTTTTTCGCCAATCTTTTGTTCTCCACGGAATTTCAGCGTTCACTGCAACGAAACGACAAGGAAGAAGAAGTCCCGATCTGGAACTATCGGAATTTTGAAATCGGAGGTGAAATCGGTATGCACTTTCCCAAAATGCTGTTTCCCTTCGGAAGTTACCTTTTTCCCAAAGAATTCCGTTCCCAAACGGACCTTTCCGTCGGTAGCTACTTCCAGCAGAGAGACCACTACTCCCGTTTGATCAACAATGCCAATTTGGAATACAAATGGAAACCCTCCACTTCTGCCTCCCATACGCTGGCCATCATCGACATCAACATGGTGAAAATATACAAAGACAGCATTTTCGGGCTCAATCTGAACAGGTACAGCCAGCGCATACGGGAAAAATACACGGATCACGTGCTGATTGGAACCAATTATAAACTACTGTACAACAGTCTGAAAAGTTCCAAACGACACAACTTCTTCCTGTTGAGACTCAACATGAACGCATACGGCAATCTGATGTATGGTATTTTTCAGATGGCGGGAGCCGAAAAAAACGACAAAGGACAATACACCCTTTTCGGGACTCCCTTTACCGGATTCGTATCGGGTGAAATGGATTTCAGCTACAACATCATGCTGTGGAAACGTTCCAGCATCGTCGCCCACAGCAATATCGGCATTGGAACTCCCACATTGAATGCATCCGCCCTGCCGTTTGAGAGGAGCTTCTACCTGGGTGGTTCCAACAGCATGCGTGCATGGAATCTGAGGAGTCTGGGTCCCGGAAGTTACCATGGCAGTTTTTCCAATTTCGAAAGCACAGGAGATATCAAATTGGAATGCAATCTGGAATTCCGGACCCCCATTTACCACAACTTCTACACGGCCTGCTTCCTGGACGCCGGCAATATCTGGAACATGCGCGCCAATACGGAAATTCCGAACGGCGAATTCGAATGGAACCGTTTCTATAAGGAAATCGCATTGGGTGGAGGCATCGGAATCCGTTGGGACATCTCCTTCCTGGTGCTCCGTCTGGATGCTGCCGTACCCATCTACACACCCTATAAGGAACAGAACGAAAGATGGATTGATTCGAAAGTGAACCTTAAAGACATCCGATTCTGCTTCGGCATAGGATACCCGTTCTGATTTTTTTTGTTTTTTTTATTGTTTTTCATCAATACTATTAAAAAAGATAGTATCTTTGCAAAAATTGGCTTATGCTGGCCTTGTTGACGTATAGCATAAGCGATAATATTGTATATCAAAGAATTAACTCATTCAGTAAACCAAAAAAAACAGAACACATGAAGAAATTAGCTTTCCTTTGTTCCTTTGTTTGCGCATTCGGAATCAGTTTTGCGCAATCTGCATGGGACGGAACAACCGTCACAGCTCCTTCTCTTTCCGGACTGAACTACACCGTCAAGAACGGTGCTGAATTGGCTTGGATTGCCCAAGAATGCAACGCCGGAAACACATTTGAAGGAAAAACCTTCAATATCAGTGCCGACATCGACCTGGGAGGAAAAGAATGGACTCCCATTGGGACGGAAACCAATCCCTTCTCCGGTAAAGTAGTCGGTAACAAACACCACGTACGCAATTTCAAAATAAGCGGCAGCAAGGATTATGCTGGTCTTTTCGGTTACGTAACCGGTAGTTCCGGAGCCAACTTGCTCTACATTTCCAACATCCGCGTCGCCAATGCGACCGTCACGGGCGGAAATTATGTCGGTGGCCTGGTCGGTTGCATCCGCCACGGTGTCCTTCAACAGTGCAGTGTAGACTCCTCTGTCATCAGTGGGAATACCGCCATCGGCGGTATGGTCGGTAGCATGAGAAATGCTGCATCTGCAGAATCCTATGTCAAAAGCATGAAGGTAACGGCTGCTTCCCTGGGCGGATTGTTCATCGGACTGAACGACACGGCCGAACGTTCTACCATAGCCATTAACGATTGCTATGCCAAAGGTATCCTTACCTGCACGGAAAATGGTGGCGGATTTGTGGGCCGCAATGCTTACAAAACGACCATCAGAAACTGCTACTGCATCATCCAATTCTCCGGAAAGGGATCCAAACTCGGTCTGTTCTGCGGACGCAATGATACCCTGTCCGTCCTGGAAAACTGTGCATACAACAACAATCTGAACGGAGGACTGGCTACTGCAGCCATCTACGAAGACCACAACAACATCGATGTGGAAACCGATGTCATGGGCTACACCAAAGACGCTTTCAAAAGCCAGAATTTCTACGGAAACTTCGTCAACAGAATGAACGGCAATGTGGACAAATGGCATATTGACTTCACTCCGTGGTCCATCAACGACGGTCACCCCATCCTTGCCTGGCAATACACCCTGTACACTGGAGTTGCCAACACTCCTGCCGTAGAACTTTCCGTATACCCCAACCCGGTAAGTTCCACTCTGTACATCAAGACAGAAAATCAAGTCCAAAGCGTGGAAGTGATTGACCTTTTGGGAAAGAGCATTCACCAGGACAACATGGAATCCATTGACATGAGCCAGATGAAAGCCGGTATCTACCTGATTCGCATACAGACTGACAAAGGTACGATTACCCGCAAAGTTGTCAAAAAATAAGTGCTGTAAGCCTTACAGAAAAAAGGTGCCCCATTCGGGACACCTTTTTTTTATTGCCTGAAGTCATCAAAGCCAAGCTCCTATGGTAGGCATTTCTCCCATTGTTCCCAGAATTCCGGATAAGATTTGGACACAGACTCCCTGTCCGTAATCCGAACCGGACGGAACAGAGCAAACAAAGATAAGGCCATCACTATACGATGATCGCTGAAACCTTTGAACGACAAAGTTTCCGGCCAGGAAGAAGACATAGGAGACAGCCACAAATCACGTCCACGCATTTCAAAGGAGGCAAAGGCGGAAAGATTGTATTTCAAGGCCGCAATACGGTCGCTTTCCTTTCCCTTAAGGAAATCCGCTTTCCGACAAACGGCTTTGGTACCGGACAACACACAGAACACCACCATCAACGGAAGCAGATCCGGATTGTTGGAAGCATCCCAATCCCAGAGAAATGGCATATGCAAGGGCCTCTTTTTCTCAAGAAGCGCTCCCGATTCATCAAAATGCGCACTCACTCCCCAGGGAGCCAGAATGGACTGTATCGCGGCATCCGGCTGCAGTATGGAGGGAGCCAAATCCTGCACACGCATCTGAAAAGCATTTGGCTGCAAGGCGGTCCATACCCACCAGAAAGCGGCAGAAGACCAATCTCCTTCTACCGGAGTTTCCGGGAGAGGATAGCGTATGGATGAAGGCCGGTAATGGACTTCCCCTTCGCAGATTTCCACATTGAAGCCTACATGACGCATCAGGGATATAGTCATTTGCACATAGGGAAGCGATACAGCCGTCTCCTGCGAATATGTAATTCGAACCTCTTTTTCGAACGACGGCAGCAGCAACAGCAGGGCTGAAAGAAACTGACTGCTTTCGGAAATATCCACACTGACGTCACAGGGCTGCAGCGGCTTGCCATAAATACGAAGAGGCAGGGATCCCGTAGGCGGAAGTTCTACATCGGCTCCCCATAACTTCAGCACGTCAATCAGTGGACGTATCGGACGTACTTTCATGCGCTCACTTCCGGTCAGCACCCAATGTCCGGGACGATTGGCCAGATAAGGCAACAGAAAACGGAAAGCTGTTCCGCAATTCTGCACATCCAAGCAAAGGGGTTCGCCGGCAGTTTGAGCCTCTACCCTTTGCAGCAAAGCCCCAAGCAGGCGGGTATCATCTGCATCGGAAAGTCCGTACACCTTCCATTCCGGAATCAGTGTGCGCAACATCAGCAGACGATTGGACAGACTTTTGGAGACAGGAACCCGTACGGACAGCATCAGGAGTCAGACTTGGACGTCGCTTCGCCATTTTCCGGTAGGAAACGAATCGACAGGTAAAAGAAATAGCAAAAGAAGAAACTGACAAAAACAACTCCTAACTGCCGTTCCATCACGGCCTCGGTCAGGAAATTGACAGCTACAATTATCAGAAAAAGCAATTGGCAGAACGACTTCCGACGCCATGCCAACAGCAAGGCATACAACAGGATTGCGCGAATGGACAACATGCCCAGGATGCCGCAGGATATCCAGGTATTCAGATACTGATTGTGCGCATTGTAGGAAATATTGCTTGCCTGCATTTTCTGTTCCAACGCATCCCGGACATCGCCGGTACCCACTCCAAGCACGGGATGTTCCTTCATCACTTCCAGACTGAACTTCCATATATCCGCACGGGCTGCATCGGCTTTACCTATACTGCCTTCTGACTTGGCTTTTTCCGCATAATAACGCATGCGGTTACGGTCAGACGGTATGGAAAGCAATCCGATCATAAATGCTACGAACAGCAGGGATACCGACAAGGGTATACGCACAGGTATGCGATGTTTGAAAGCCGACACCGCAGTATAGACTATAGAGACCAGCAGCAACAGCAGCGTGACAATCCAAGCGGTACGGGAAGAAAGGAAAATCACCTCAAACAGCAGCAACAGCAAGGGAAGCAGCAACAGATACCGCCACAATTTGCACAAAGGAAGCCGGAACATCGCATACAATATAAATACGGAAGAAAGGCAATAACACATGGAAAGATAGGAATGGTGGATCACCAGTTTGGACACATAAGTGCAAGACCAGAAACCGGGATAATCCACTTTCACCAGCCACACATATACAACGTAAAGCGCATACAGAAAACAACCGGTTACAAAACTGCCAGCCATGCCAAACAGGCGCTGACGGTTCATTCGCCCGACATCGAAAGTAAAAAAGAAAAGCGGGAACAACAGACAGGGCAACTTCAGCAACAGATCGGTTCCGGCAAAAGAGAAATTCTCTGTCCATAACAGGGCCAACAGATAGCACAGATAAAAGGACACCAGAATCCAAAATGCGGTCCGAAAGCCCCCTTGACGAATTCGACGGATGCGCTTGCCGAAATTTCCTTGCATGCAATCCGAAATTCCTTCCAGTATCCACAGCCCGCCATATACGGCAAAAACAGGAGGAAACAGACGTCTGTCCAATGGAATGGAACATGCCATCAGACACAAACAGACGTACTGCAACTCAAAAAACAAAGTCTCCCGTTTCATATTGCAAAAATAACATTTTTCCCAATACGCTACACCCTCCATTCCTCTTTTTTGATTTTGCTATCAAAAGTGCCGATATATTTTTCATCACTGTGCCGATTTACGCCCGTATAAAATAAAGAACTATCTTCATAACGACGGAATAGCAAAATGGAATCGTTCATTTGGGCACTGTTGAATACGCCTACTGACACCAGCAATTCAAAATCAGGAATGGTAAGCAATGTTACCCGTTGAAATAGTTCAGGTTCCAATTTCTTAATAATGTCAGTCAGCGATTCTTCTCGATAATCGGTGAGATACATAAAAATAGGAATACGTGTGGCAAACTTCATCAGCTTTTCCTGTACCTGTTTCCGCTTGCTTTTGAACTCCTTTTCTTCAGCCGTGAGTTCTTTCTTTTCCTGCGGACCAATCCGCTCTCCCTTCTTCTTCAGCTTCTTGATTTTATCAGCCTTGTTGACAATGGTTTCGATAATATCACCACCCAAAGCACGAAATCCTTCTATCTTCATAACGGCCTCCATCGCTGCAGGATTGTTCAACACGCGCGACAAAGTCATATTATCCACATTCACCAAAGTCGCACTGTTCCAACGTCGTGCGAGCAATGTCGCGCTCGTTCCATTATCCACAAAATCAAGTATTTCTGTTGCATTCACAATCTGCATACTGCTGCCGTCGAATTGCAGGATGGGCAAAAAGTTGATAAATTCATCCACCTTTTGCATGGCGTTTTTCGTTGGGTCAGTACTCAGTTTATTGGCATAACTGACCACTTGCCGCAAAGCTCTGTTCGGGGCAAAGTCGAACACGTAACACGTTTGTTTTTGAATGATTTTTGTTTTATGGTCTTCGCTTTCAATAGTCCAAGGCGACTGCACACGAAAAGCCGACTGAAAATAGGTTTCGGGAGAAGAACAGTTGCGAAGCATCAAAATTCCAGATAACGGTTTGATGGTCACGCCTGTAGTTAGTTTTCCGCATGTTAACGTAATTGTTTTGGTAAGCACGGGATTGTCGCCCATTGCCCTTTTTACCGGATTGAGCGCGTCAATGCCTATTCCTGCTGCTGCCCCACTACAATTCACGATGTTGTAGTTCTGATAGAAATTATTCGTAGGGCGTTTCAGCAAATTCTCCATAGCATCACAGGAAGCCACACTGTACATGAACCACATCGTATGGTTGCATTTGTCCAAAAGACGGCTGTCGTCGAAAGGCAACGCAGGTTTCTGATTGAGTGGCGAATTGCTGTCATTGAATATGGATGCCTTACCGCGAATGATGTCCAACCACTTTTGCACGGCGTTTTCATGGACAAACCTGGCATTTTGACCTTGTCCTTCGGCGCGGAAAAATTCGTTCAGGTCAAATTCATCCATATCGTACTGCTCCATCAGTTCGCCTAAGTCATTCGGCATCTGGTAGGTCATCAGCACCATCGTTGGCAATTCTGCATACGGGTTTGGCTGGTCTTTACAATTGCTTTTCGCCGCTTGCTCATCTTGATAAGTCCAGTTGAAAATCTGGTCTTCCATAAACTCGCCCGAAGCAATGGCACGAAACGGTGTGCCGCTCAGATAAAGATAATAGTTCCCCGTGATGGGCATCTGTTCTTCATCGAAAAGTTTGCCGCTCACCACGTCCAAACCGTCTTCCTGCAAAATGTCGTTCATTTCAAGAAGGTCGCTTTTCGATTGACCTTCACCGAT
>JAZLLH010000072.1:0-37611 GCA_045598025.1 Bacteroidales bacterium
GGAATCTGCAACAGCATTTCCTGCCGGATTTCCCGCACCGTTTCCTTCTTGGGCTCCAAGGAATTGTATACATAATTGAATACCGAAGTCAGGTAACCTTTCTTGAAATAAATGAAATCGATTTCATCCTTATATTCGGCATAGGCTCCCTTTTCCTTCAGGAAAACCATCAGTGAACGGAAGGTGGCCAGGCGTTTCTGGTACTTGGTGCTGTCCTTGGTCGTACAGACAGAGCCCGGACGAATCAGGTAGTGATAAAAAGGCTTGTCCACATGCGCAACAGATGAAGCGAGCAGCAAACTGCTGGTTACGAAATAACTGTCATCTGCCGAGCGGGAATCCGGATAGCGGATCTGGAATTTTTCAATCATTTCGCGTTTAAACAGAAACGTCCAGAACAGCGATACGTAATGCTGCAGAAAATAACAGCGTTTTCCGCGCGTCATCTCACCGGCTTCTATTTCCGGATTTTTCAGGATCTCGGTAGGCTGTCCGTCCAGGTAATCCTTGGCGGCCTGACAGTAACACAAATCCACTCCGCCCTGACGCCTGGCTTCCTCATACAGTTCCTCGAACATCGTTGGTTCTATCCAGTCATCACTGTCAACAAAGGCGATATACTCACCCTTGGCCTGCGGAATGGCAAAATTGCGGGCCATACCCGCTCCCATATTGTGCTCCGGCTTCAGGAACACGAACTGATTCTTGCGCGGATGATTCTCAATCATTTTCTGTACCAGCTCTATACTGTTGTCCGGACCGTGATCGTCCACGAAAATGAATTCCATGTCGTCCAATGTCTGTGCCAACAAGGACTGTGTACATTTTTCAATATACTGGGCTACCCCGTAAACGGGAAGAATAACGGATACTTTCATTGCTGTATTTATTAGTTATTATTTCTTCAACCATGGATGTGCCAACACTTGGGCTACGATTTTATCCATATCGTAATAGGTGTATTCGGCCAGACGTCCGCCGAAAGACACATTTCCCTCCTTGGCAGCCAGTTTCTTATACTGCGCAGCCAAGGCATTGTTCCGCTCGTTGTTGATGGGATAATACGGTTCTACACCGGGTTTCCAATCCTGGGAATACTCATAGGTAACCACCGTATCCGGCTGCTTTCCGAATTCGAAATGCTTATGCTCGATGATGCGGGTATACGGTGTCTCCCTATCGGTATAATTGAATACGGCATTGCCCTGGAAATTCTCCACTCCCTCCTTCAACTGATGGTCAAAACGGAGCGAACGGAAATCCAGATGTCCTAAACAGTAATCAAAATAGGCATCCAGCGGACCGGTGTAGACCACTTTATCCGCCAGACTCATATAATGCTGCCTGTCAGCCAGGAAATCTGTATTCAGGCGTACATCGGCCTTGGCCAAGAGTTTTTCGAAGACGGGTGTATAGCCTCCCTGCGGAATACCCTGATGAGGATCGTTGAAGTAATTGTTGTCAAAGGTGAAACGGAAAGGCAGACGGCGAAGGACAAATGCCGGAATTTCTTCGGCAGACATACCCCACTGCTTTTCAGAATATCCTTTGACCAGTTTGGTGAAGATGTCCCGACCGGCCAGTTTCATTCCCTGCTCCAACAGATTGGCGGGCTCCGCTATCTTTGCATATTCCGCCTGCTGCTCCGCAATGCGCGCCTCAGCTTCAGCGGGCGTATGCACATCGGGCCACAGTTTACAGAAAGTATTCATATTGAAGGGGAGGTTGTACAATTCTCCTTTGTAATTGGCAATGGGAGAATTGACGTAGTGGTTGAACGTACAGAAACGGTTCATGAACGCCCACACTTCTTCATTGGAAGTATGGAAGATATGGGCACCGTAATAATGTACATGGATGCCGTTCATTTCCTTGGTATAGCAATTTCCGCCGATGTGTCCGCGACGTTCGAGCACCAGGCATTTTTTTCCCTGCTCAGCCGCAAGGCTGGCAAAAGCAGCACCGTACAGACCGGCACCTACAATGAGATAATCGTATGTTTTATTCATCATTCTATATTTTTCCGTTTATTTTTTCTTCCATCAGCCGGATGATTTTTTCCGAAGGCATCAGGCCGTCCCTGGGTGCAAGGTATTCCTCGAAAAACGCCTGACGGCTTTCTCTCATGGAATCCTTTCCTTCTATCACCACTTCCCGCAGAAAACGTTCAATGTCATTTTCGGAATATCCATGGTAATGCTGGGCAAAGGTATGCTCTCCAAAAGGATTGAACTGGATTTCTACCTGCATTCCTTCCTTCACCAGATACAT
Organism: Bacteroidales bacterium; assembly: GCA_045598025.1. Classification (GTDB taxonomy): domain Bacteria; phylum Bacteroidota; class Bacteroidia; order Bacteroidales; family WCHB1-69; genus UBA1195. The sequence goes on from JAZLLH010000072.1 coordinate 2,272, forward strand.
CACTGGCTTATGCAGAAAAAGGTATTCTGTCGCAAAAGAACCACAATCGTGGATCATGGCATCAGAAGTGAGAAAGAGATCCACATAATTGATTTCTTCCAATTGCGTATAATCCAATGCATCCCAACGCTGGTAATAGTCAAGTGTTTCTTTCACACCCCATATTTGCTGCAATTTGAATTTCAGCAAAGGATGCGGTTTGAACACCCATTGTACCTCATCTTTGTACTTTTCGGCCAAACGGAACATATATTCGCTATAGGCCAAAAAATTAGACACAGAAACATCGCCAGTCACTGTATGGTGAGGAGCCCAGATAATTCGTTTTTTTGGATGAGGCTGCGGTTTCCAATCATAATGCGGAATGTAATCCTTCCGTAAAAACACCTCCGTGCCAGGATAACCGGACACCATGGTATTTTCACCCTTGTTACGGGCATACGTCTGAGCCAGTTGCTGATGAATTTTTGTCTCCAGAAAATACATACCGACCAGGTTGTGGAAAATCAGGTTGTAATTGGTCTGGTCCATCCTCAACGAACAAAAACCGTAAGGGACATAGCAGGTTAAGGTATGGCGAAAACGGTATACGGAATAGCGCTTGGGAAAATCCTTATAGGGAGAGGTAAAAAACACGATATCGGGATGGTATTCCGTTTTTACATCCAACCATTTTTTCCGTTTTTCATCATAGGGAATATGGTATTCAAAACCTTTGTCCGCAATAAATTTTTTCGTTCGCTCCAGCGTAGCCTGCACTTCCTCCGGGCTGAAACCCTTGTAGAAAGAATAAGGATAAATCACCACATAGGGATGATAACGAGGCAGTTCGCGCAGCTGCCGGAACAGATAGTCCAGTTTCCACATGCCCGGAATCGTCAGCAGAAAAGCTACTTCTATTTTCTCCTTATCCTTCAGACGCCGCGCCGCAACCAGCTGGTCGTTGCGAAAACGCCGTATAAAGTATTCCGTCACAGGCCGACAATGGTTTCTTAACACATCTTTATACTCCCATATCAGGCGGAGTTTATAGCGCAAGGTTTTGTCGTAATCCTTCATGATTTCAAATAAAATGCACACTATTTATAACTATACCCACCATTCACTTCGATGAGACTCCCGTTGACAAAGGGATTGTCAATGCAGAACCGAAAAGCGTCAACAATTTCGTCTATGGACGCAAAACGGTGAATGGCTGTCTTTCGGTAGATATTCTGCTTGATTTCTTCCGGCTTTTCCTTCTGCCACGGCGTTTCCACGAATCCCGGAACAATGGCATTCACGGTCGTACCGCTGCCTTCAAATTCTTTCACCAGATTACGGCAAAGGGCATGGACAGCTGCCTTTGTCACTCCGTATGCAAGCACGGTGGCATGCGGATCCAATCCCATTTGGGAACCCGTGAACAAAATACGGGAACCGGGAGGAATCATCTGAAAGAACTCGCGACACATAATATAATGCGAGTTGACGGCCACTTCCATCATTGCATCCCAATCCGCATCGGTATAGTCGGTAAAGGACTTTCGGATAGACATGCCCGCATTGCAATGCAGGCAGTCAAGATGATCGGTTTTACTTTTCACATACCGGATAAAAGCATACAATTCTTCCCTTTTCGTTTGGTCGGTCTTGATGGCTTCGAAATTTTCAATTTTTTCGGTAAAATCAAGTCCTACATAAGTGGCGAACACATAATATCCTTTTTCAACAAGCATTTTGGCGACCCCGAGTCCCATACCCGATGTACCGCCGGTGACAACAGCATATTTCATTTTTCTATCTCAAATTTCCGTATAGTTTTCTTTTTTATTGTATTTCTCAATAATACCGGCGATGGCAATGCTTTCGCTCCGACGGAGCTTGTAGCAGCTGTAGCGATGACTGACAATCATGGAAACGAATTCCTGAATCTCGTAACGCAGACCATCTCCGTCATAACTGTAGAAATATTTCTTGTTTTTGGTCTGGTCCTCGTAGCGGACTTCAAAAAAGTCTGTCAGCCACCAGGGAGCCGGCACATAGATGTAGCCCTTGGTACCGGATATCACCAGATTGCCTTCCGTTTTCACGCCGATACCGAGGGTAATGCTGGAAGTCGCATGGGGATAATTGATGACGGCATTGGTATAGATATCCACTCCGTCCTCGATTTTTGAATGAAAGTCCACCGAACAGTAATCCTTGCCCAATATACGGATGAGGGCAAGCAGGGTCAGCGGGGCATGTTCGTTCATGGCTCCGCCGGCCTGCGCCGCATCCAGTTCCCGCGTCGGCCGCTGCACCATTTTCGACAAGGAAGCCTTGATATCCACCACATCACCTATCACCCCGCTTTTGACCAGAGTAACGATATGGTTGAACGCAGGACAGAAAGCGGTTTTGCTGGCTTCAAGCAACACCAGCTGCTTCTGCTCTGCCAGACGATAGAGTTCGGATGCTTCCACCGCAGACAGCATAAAAGGAATTTCGCAGAGCACGTGTTTTCCAGCTTCCAAGGATTTTTTCACATATGAATAGTGCGTCAAATGAGGTGAAGCTACATACACAGCATCCACCATCCGAACAAAATCATCGAAATCGGTATAGGCCTCCACCCCGAACTGCCGGGCAAAGGACGCGGCCGCTTCCGGATCCGTATCCAGCACAGCCGAGACCTGCACGCCGCTGACCACTTCCGCTTCCGGCACAAAACGGCGGGCAATACGGCCAGAACCGACTATTCCGATCCGAAATATATTCTGTGACGCTTCCCGAAGCTGAGTAGACGAAATACCCTCCGTCCTGGAAAGATACACTACCTGACAGTATTCGTTCAGATAATCGAATTTGCCTTCCCAATCGGAACCGATAGCAAATATGTCCACATCATATTTCTGGATATCGTCGATTTTCTGTCCGATATAATCTTCAATGATGATTTCGTCGGCAAAACCGGTCGCCTTGACCGCTTCCACCCTTTCCAGCACATTGTTTCGGACATTGAGTTTACCGCGTCCCTTGTCGTAACTGTCGGATGTAACCCCTACAATCAGGTAATCTCCCAATTCTTTCGCTCTGCGGAGAAGATTGATGTGTCCCTGATGCAGAAGATCGTATGTGCCATACGTAATTACCTTTTTCATATACTGTCTGTCGTTTAACGTTTTCTACCGTAATTCCACATCCTGCAAATAAGTAATCTTGAAATTTTTCTCGCTGCCTTCCACAATATGGATTTTCACCTGCGGCATATACCGCATGAGCACGCCGCAATCGTCGGTGGCCTGAAATTGCGGGTCCCGCAGTGCCCGTTCATAGGCTTCACGGATCAGCGGCAAGCGGAAAGCCTGGGGCGTCTGCGCGCGCCACATCTTCTTCCGTTCGGGAATGGCCGTGATGCAGTCGCCGCTGACTTCCCACATGGTATCGGTGCTCGGAATGCCGACACCCACTGCCTCGTGTTCCTGCAGGGCTTCCACCACCCGGCTGAGGATTTCCCCGGAAACCCAGGGCCGCGCCGCATCATGCAGCAGCAGGTTGACATCCGGCTCATTTTCGTAGGCCCGGATGGCAGCAAGCGACGACAGGTAGCGTTCCGTTCCTCCTTCGAGCAGCCTGCGCGTCTTTTTCCACGCATTGCGGGCAATGATTTCCTGCATGCGTGCAAGGTAGGACGGATGCATGACCACGGCGATTTCGTCCACTCCCTCCTGTGTTTCGAAAACATCGATGGTATATTCAATTACCGATCGCCCAGCAATTTTGAGAAATTGCTTGGGCTCGGACAAGCCCATACGGTTTCCCGTTCCTCCTGCCAGAATAACTGCTATATTCATCGCTTGTTTCAATACAAAATGCAAAAGTAATCATAAAAAACACACAAATCACCCTTTATCCAAAACAATATAAAAATTTTTCGAAAGGGCTGTCACATTCAAAAAAGTGGTATTTTTGCAGATTATATTGAGATTATTTTCCTTAACTGAAAATATATGGACGTACTGATCGTAATTCCCTGTTACAATGAAGAAAAAAGGCTTCCTCAAAACGAGTTCAAAGCCTATTTCGAAAAGCATCCGGAAGTGGAATTCCTGTTTGCCAATGACGGGAGCAGAGACCATACCTTGCAAGTGCTGAACCATCTGGCGGAAACATATCCGCAAGTACACGTCTACGACGGAGGATGCAACCAGGGAAAGGCCAACATAGTGCGAGCCGCCTGCCGGTACGCGGCCGAGCATTTCAAATACGACCTCATCGGTTTTTTTGATGCCGACCTGGCCACACCTTTGGAAGAAATCGGACATTTTTCGGATGTCATCCGGGAAAAGGACGGAAATCTACTGATGGTAGCAGGTTCCCGCGTACAGCGCCTCGGCAGCAACATCCGCCGCAAGCCCCTGCGCCACTACTGCGGGCGCATGTTCGCCACTGCGGTCTCCCGCATTCTCTGTCTGCCTGTTTACGACACCCAGTGCGGTGCCAAACTGCTCCGGAAGGATGCGGCCGACACCGTGTATGCCCAGACATTCATGAGCCGGTGGTTCTTCGATGTGGAAATCTTTGCCCGACTGATTCTCCAATTCGGATTTCAGTATACCCTGAACCATTGCTTTGAATACCCTTTGGACACCTGGATTGAAAAAGGAGATACCCGACTGAAGACCAAGGATTTTCTCCGCACGCCACTGGAACTCGTCAGACTCCGCAGAAAATACCACCGCGACATTGTACGGACCATCCGCAAAGAACAATAGACAGCCACATTAAAAATACGAGACAATGAAGCCGAACAAACAGCCTCAGAAAACGACATCTGCCGTTCAGAACAAATCCGGACAGACGGACAAACTTCCGCTGTTCGAAGAAATGGAGCAGCCCCGCATCCTGAAAATCATCTTTTGGATACTGGCCGCCCTGCTTTTCATCACCTTGCCGCTGATGAGTCTGAATTCCGGTATTTCGGGCGATGAATTCGTCAACTACGAACATGCCGGCTATGTATATGATTACTATACCAACGGAGATACCACCTGCATGCACGGCATTAAGGCAGACAACAAGGAAGCCACCCATCTGGAATACTACGGACAGTCTTTTGACAACCTGACCTACTGTATCAACCGGTGGTTTCATTGCGAGAACCCCTTTGAGGTCCGACATTTCCTCAATGCCCTGACGGGAAGCTGCCTCATTCTGGTCATCGGACTGTTCCTGGTCAAAAGCTGCGGCTACCGCGCCGGTATTCTCGGCCTGCTGCTGATGTTTCTCTCCCCGAGACTGATCGGACACTCCTTCAATAATCCGAAGGATGTACCTTTTGCCTTGGGTTATGCCTTTACCGTATACCAGATTATGCTATTGGTAAAAGAATTGCCGAAAACATCCATCAAACGTTTGATTTTCATAGCACTCGGCATCGCCTTTGCCAACAGCGTGCGTATAGGCGGACTGATTCTGATTCCCTACCTCTTCCTGTTCTGCGGCTGCTGGTATTTCTTCTCCAACCCGGAAAAACACCTTTGGAAAACAGGAGATTACTGGAAAAAAGCCTGCGTGCTGGCAGGCAAACTGCTGCTGGCCTCTTTAGCCGGCTACTTCATCAGCCTGCTGTGGTGGCCCTTTGCCATGAAGGATCCCCTGCATCATCCCATTGAATCCCTGCAGATGATGGAACATTTCGCCACCAACCTGCGGCAGATATTCGAAGGCGGCAACATCATGTCCACCGACGCTCCCTGGTATTACCTGCCCAAATACATGCTGATGAGCATTCCGGTGGTGGTACTGCTTGGACTGGCTGCCTTCTTCCTGCTGATCAAACGGCTGTGGAAGCGCATCAACCCGCAGATACTGTTCATCGTCTTCTTCTCCTTCTTTTTCCCGGTATTCTATATCATTTACAAGCACTCCAACGTATACGGCGGCTGGCGGCACGTCCTGTTTACCTATCCGCTGCTGGTGGCAGCAGCCGGCATGGGTTGGGAAGGCATATACGACCGGATGAAAGGCCGTACGGCCAAAATCATCGCCTACGTAATCACCGCCCTTCTGCTGGCCCTTCCGCTGGTTCATATCATCCGGAACCATCCGCACGAATACGTATATTATAATGAATTGGCGGGCGGATTGAACAAGTGCTACGGCTCCTACGAAACCGACTACTATCAGCACAGCACCCGCGCTGCGACCCTGTGGCTGGACAACTATCTGAAAACAAACCACAAGCTGAAGGAAGGACAGAAAATCATCGTGGCTTCCAACGACAATCACAGCATTACCTACTACCTGCGCAAAGATACCAACCGCTACTACAGCACGCGCTACCTGCGCTACTACGAACGCGGCAACAAGGACTGGGATTACGCCATCATCGTGAATTCCTATATCTGCGCCTATCAGCTGCAGCAGAACATCTGGCCGCCCAGGAACACCATACACACCATTGATGTGGACGGCAAACCGATTGCAGCGATACTGGAGCGCAAAAACAAGTACGATCTGGAAGCTTTTGAATTGACGCAGAAACTGAGCGATCCCAATGTCTCCGACGAGGAAAAGATACAGTGCGTAAAGGACGGCATTGCCAAATACCGCATGGCTTTAACAGAAGATCCTGACAACGAATCCGATATACTTGGAATACTCGACCTTTACCAAAGCATCGGACGCATGGACAGTGCGCTCTATTTTGCCGACCGGCTGGTTCAGGTATGTCCGAGCGAAAATTTCCTGAGTATGGCTGCCAATGTGTATCTGAATGCCATGCGGCAGACCCGCAACCAGGAGTACATGAACCGGGTATTTGATCTGAAAAAACAGATCATCACGAGCAACCCCCGTTCCGCAGAAAACTACTATGGTCTGGCCATGCTCTATGCACAGATCGGAAATCCTAACGAAGGGTACAATGTCATGAACAAATGTCTGGAAAAAAACAGAGGTTCGTTCACGGCACATTATTATTCTGCCATTTACTCTGCACAGGTGGGCAATCTGCAGGACGCTATTGAGAAGACCGAGCGCTGCATGAAAAAATTCCCGGCCCATAAAGAGGACTGTGAAAACCTGCTGAATCAGTTGCAATCCAACCGAAGATGAACCGCATACTCGTCATACAGACCGCCTCTTTGGGCGATGTTGTGCTGGCTACCGCCCTGCTGGAAAAACTGCACGCCTGCTATCCGGAAGCCGAACTGGACATTCTGGTGCAAAAGGGAGCCGACGGCCTCTTCAAAGGCCACCCCTTCCTCCGCAAGGTATGGACTTGGGACAAACACAGACACAAATACGCCGGTATGTTTTCTCTGATACGCCAGATAAGAAAACAGCATTACGATACCGCGGTCAATGTGCAGCGCTTTGCAGCTACAGGCTGGATCAGTATCCGGAGTGGAGCCGGACGAATTGTCGGATTCAGACAGAACCCCTTTTCCTGGGGTTTTACGGACAAAATCCCGCATGAAATATCTTCGGAAACATACCTGTACGAAGTAGACCGGAATCAGCGGCTGATTGCCCCGTTTACAGACACAAAATCCGCTGCTACACGGCTTTATCCGACTGAAGCGGATTTCGAAGCCATACAGAAATACAGGGACAAGAAATACGTCACCCTGTCCCCCTCTTCTCTCTGGCAGACCAAACAATATCCCAAGGAACGATGGATAGAACTCATTCAACGGCTGCCGGAAAGTCTGAACATCTATCTCAACGGAGGGAAAAACGACAGTGAGCTGTGTGAGGAAATCCGCAATGCCTGTCCGAAACAGCATGTGGTAAACCTGAGCGGAAAACTGAGTCTGTTGCAGTCGGCTGCGCTGATGCAGGATGCAGAACGAAATTTCACCAACGACTCCGCCCCGCTGCACCTGGCGGTGGCTGTCGGAGCACCCGTTACGGCCGTGTTCTGCTCCACGGTCAGGGAATTCGGATTCGCTCCCAGCGGCGAAAACATCCGCATTATAGAAACCAAAGAATCACTCCCGTGCCGTCCCTGCGGGCTGCATGGACACCCCCGCTGCCCGCAAAAGCACTTCCGATGCGCGTGGGGAATACCGGCAGAACAATTGTTAAACACACTGAATCATGAACTTGAGTGAAGAAGTAATTCGAACATGCGACATTTTAAGAAAAGGAGGCGTTATCCTTTATCCGACCGATACCATCTGGGGAATAGGATGCGATGCCACGAATCCGGCAGCCATTGACCGCATTTTCGAAATCAAAAAACGGAGATTGAGCAAAAGCCTGCTCATTCTTTTGGATGAACCCGAAAAACTGTCCCTGTATACCGAACATATTCCGGTCATTGCATGGGATCTGATCAACCGCACATCCACTCCTACAACCTTCATCTACCCTCATATCAAAAACCTGCCGTCCAATCTGGTAGCATCCGATGGAAGCATAGGCATACGCATCACCAGCAACGAATTTTGCCGCAAGGTAATCAGTCTGCTCGGCCGCCCCATTGTTTCCACCTCTGCCAACATTTCAGGAAAGCCCACGCCCACCCATTTCTGGGAAATCAGCGATGAAATCAAAAACCGCATGGACTACATTGTCGATCCTTCTCTTGGAACGGTACAGAACATGAAACCCTCCACCATCATCCGCTTTACGGACGACTACTCCTTCGAAGTACTGAGGGATTAGAAAACCGAAGGATGCAGTTTCCGACTGCCCGACGTATCCAAAAAAGCATTATTTTTGCAGTTTGGAATTAACCTTTTTCGAAAACAAAAAAAACACGATATGGCAACAATCAGCATTATCATGGGAAGCACATCCGACCTTCCCGTCATGAAGGAAGCCGCCCTGTTCTGCAAAGAAATGGGCGTCGATTACGAAATCAAGGCCCTTTCCGCTCACCGCACACCGGAACTGGTGATGGAATATGCCAAACAGGCCAAGGAAAAAGGAGTGAAAGTCATCATTGCAGGAGCCGGCGGAGCGGCTCATCTGCCGGGTGTCATTGCCGCCTATACCGCTGTTCCCGTAGTGGGAGTACCCATCAAATCCTCCAACTCCATCGACGGATGGGACTCCATCCTCTCCATTCTGCAGATGCCCTCCGGCATTCCCGTGGCCACAGTGGCCCTGAACGGAGCCAAAAATGCAGCCATTCTGGCATTGGAAATGATTGCCACCGGCGACGCCACCCTATATGAAAAACTGACAGCCTTCAAGGAATCCCTGAAGAAAAAAATCGCCAAAGCAAACGAAGAACTGCAATCCGTAGAATTATGACCCCCCGTAAAAAGACTTCCCTCATCGTCCTGGCATCCATATTCCTGATATCCGGATGCCTGTGTTTCGTCCGGAACGACTTTGAAATCGCCAAAAACCTGGACATTTACGCCACCCTGCTGCGACAGGTGAACGAATACTACGTGGACGATATTCAGGTCGGCGATATGGTGAAAACCTCCATTGACGCCATGCTGAAAAAGCTGGACCCGTATACGGTGTTTTATCCCGAGTCCGACCTGGAAGAATTCAAACTGATGACCACCGGTCAATACGGTGGCATAGGCGCACTGATACAGCAGGACAGCGACTATGTGATCATCAGCGAGCCCTACGAAGGCACTCCGGCCATGAAAGCAGGTTTGCAAGCCGGAGACAGAATCCTGGCCATCGATGGGAAAAATGCCAAGGGAAAAAGTGTTTCCGACATCAGTACAGCCTTGAAAGGCCAACCCGGTACCATCGTCAAACTGACCATTCAGCCTTATGGCAAAAAAGGGAGCGTGATCAAGGAAATCGAACGCAAGGAAATCAAACTTCCCAGCATTACCTACAGCGGCATGATTGACCAGCAGACCGGATACATACGCCTGTCCCAATTCACCGACAATGCGGGAAAAGAAGTCAGGGAAGCCTTTTTGAAACTGAAAGAGCAGCACATGAAATCCTTTGTGCTCGATCTGAGAGATAACGGAGGCGGACTGCTGAACGAGGCCGTCAACATTGTGGGCCTATTCGTCCCCAAAGGAGAACTGGTGGTCAGCACCAAAGGAAAAATGGCCGAACTCAACCAGCAGTTTTACACCACGTCCGATCCCATTGACACGGAAATTCCTATCATCGTATTGGTCAACGGAAACAGTGCATCTGCCTCTGAAATCGTATCGGGAGCCTTGCAGGATTTGGACAGGGCTGTCGTCATTGGCACCCGAACTTTTGGCAAAGGACTGGTGCAAAACGTGCTTCCACTGAGTTACAACACACGTCTGAAAGTAACGGTTTCCAAATACTACATTCCCTCCGGACGCTGCATACAGAAAATCGACTATGCCCAAAAGGACGAAAACGGAGCCAATGTCAGCAAGGCCGACTCCACAGCCACGGCATTCCGAACCAGGCACGGACGTACCGTGTACGATTACGGCGGCGTGGAACCGGACTTGAAGGTGGAAATGGAAAACTACAGTACCGTTTTGCTGGCCCTGATAGAAAAACGCATTATTTTCAACTATGCCAACGAATTCAAAAACAGCCACAAGAGCATTGCTCCGGCTGGAGAATTCCAATTCACGGACGATATGTACGAAGAGTTTCTCGCCTACGTCCGTCAACAGGACATACAATATGAAACCTTTACGGAAAAAGAAGTGAAACTGTTGGAAGAAGCGGCCAAAGACGACAAAATGGACAAAGCGGTTGAAAAGGAAATCGACGCACTCCGCAAAGCCATAGAAAAAGAAAAGGCAGGTGATTTCCAGAAATACAGAAAAGAAATAAGCGAAATGCTCTGTCTGGAAATCGTCAGCCGCTACTACTACCTGAGCGGAGAAAGCGAAGCTGCTCTGAAAATAGACCCATACATACAGAAAGTGCACGAATTGTTTGACAAAGACGGACTGCCGGTATATCACAGCATACTGAAAGGAAAGGGCAAATAATGGTTAGAGGACGTATTCACCGGTACCTCTTCCTCCTGTCCCTGACTCTTTTTGTGACGGGCATTCCTTTCTGCAGGCCACTGATGAGTTTCGGACTCATACTGCTTTCGGCCAACTGGCTGGCAGAAGGAGGATTGTCCGTGAAATTACGAAAGGCTGTACAGAACAAGGTTCTGTGGGCGGTACAGCTCCTCTACCTCCTGCATGTGGCAGGCCTGTGCTGCACCCGTAATTGGGAATACGCCCTCAACGATCTGCTCATCAAAATTCCCCTTCTTGCCCTCCCCCTCATTTTTTCCACCACGAAACCCCTGGATCGCAGGGAATATGGAGCGCTGCTGCGCATTTATCTCTGCGCCGTCGGTGGAAGCGCACTGATCGGACTCCTGCATTTTCACCTTCATCCGGAGCTGACAGACAAAAGGCACATTGCCTGGCATATCTCCTACATCCGATTCGGACTCAATCTCTGCTTTTCCTGTTTTGTCGCCATGCACTGCTATGCCGAAGGAAAAAGACAACACAGAAAACACAACTGGATATATCCCGCATTTGCTTTATGCATGCTTGGAATGATGATTTACATGGGTGCAATGACCGCCCTGTTACTGGGCGCGCTGACCGCTGCGGCAATGCTGTTGGTATGGACTTTCCGTAAAAAACACAGCCCGGCCCGTTACCTGGTTCCTGCATTCCTGGGGGGAGGATTACTCGCCGCTGCCGTCCTGCTCACATTATCCGTACGGCAGTACACCCACGCGGATTATGATATTCCCCCAACCGGCACGCTCACCGCTGACGGGCATCCCTACGCAGATTCCTTGGAAAAACCATATATCGAAAACGGACAATACGTTTACGCATTCCTGTGTGAAGAAGAACTGAAAGAGGCATGGCAGCAAAGGAGTTCACTGCCTTATGACGGGCTCACGAAAGATGGCGACCATACCGTCCGGAACACTCTGATACGCTACCTGAATTCCAAAGGTTTGCGCAAAGACCGAGCCGGTCTGGAAGGGCTGGATTCCAACGATATCCAATTTATTGAAAACGGACTGGCCAACGTCAACTACACCAAAGATAACGGTTTCCGGAAACGTTATTACGAAAGCCTGTGGGAAACCATCATTTATCTGAAATACAAAGAGGAGCTGGGCAGTGTCCCGCAAAGGATGGAGGCATGGAAAGCATCAATTCGTCAGATTGCCTGCCATCCGCTATTCGGAGTAGGAACCGGTGATGTGAAGGATGTATTTCTGGAAGAACTGCAGCAGACAGGCTCTCCTATTGACGGAATCCTTGTCCGAAGCCACAACCAATACCTTTCCTTCGCCATTGCATTCGGATGGGTAGGATTGGCCGTATGCCTGTTTTCGCTGCTGTATCCGCCCATCGCCACCCGGAAACGAAGAGCGAGGAATCCGCTTTATCTGGCATTCCTGCTCATTTTCCTGCTATCCATGCTTACCGACGATCCTCTCGAACGTCAGGACGGAGTGACTCTTTTCGCCTTTTTCAACAGCCTGTTCCTCTTCCTGTCACCCAATGACAAAAAATAAGGATAAATTTCTTGTTTTCCTTCCAAAATAATTGACAGTCCGCGGACTTTATTGTCGACATTTTCCACAATCAATTGATTTATACTATATTATTTTTTTCTAAAAAAAATGATAATAACATAAAAAATATATATATATGCAGCGATTCTTTAATCTTAATCTTACACATTATGAAAAAACTCATTTTATCATCATTGCTCTGTGTGCTGGCAACTGCTATAAGCGCACAAACAGCGGCTCCGCACACTTATGATTTCTCCGCTATGAACGCACAGGGTGACACTATATATTACCTCATCACATCCCCGCAGACCGTGGCGGTAAGCTACCGCTGCGATTCTGCCGATTCCCACAAAAGGCCGGTTATACGTAACCTCTATCAAGACAACCTGGAAGTGCCGGACAGGATCACATGGCAGTCAACGGAGTATAGAGTCGCGTCTATCGCCAGATGCGCCTTTTACAAATGTCCGCTCTCTTCCCTCACACTACCTGCGGGCATAGACAGCATCAAGGAGAACAACTTTACATACTGCAGCGAACTGAAAAAACTTGAACTGCCCGGAACCGTCCGTTACATCGGAGACAGCTGTTTCTGTCATACGGAAAAACTGGAAAAGGTAGAATTCGGAGATTTGCTCCGGCAACTGGGTGCAAACTGTTTCTTTAATTCCAGCATCAGAAGCTTCGCCTGCCCTCCCCTGCTCACCAAGATAAACCAAAGTTTTTGTCACTGCAGCAATTTGAGCAAAGTAACACTGCCAGAAGGCATGGACACCATCAATAAATCATTTCTGAGCTGTCCGTTGCTGGAAAACATCCGCCTACCCCAGACGCTTGTTTATGTATACGGATTTACAGACTGCGGATTGAAGGAAGTGGTGTTTCCGGCATCACTGCACTATATAGACGGTTTTAATCATTGCCTCTTCCTGTCTTCCGTAAAGTTTTCGGGAGGGGTTGACAGTATAGGGATGGCTTTCCAATACGATAGCTCCCTGCAGATTTTAGACCTGTCCCCAACCCGCTTGCGCACATGGCACAGAGAATCTCTATACAATCCGACAATGCGTAGCCTTATTCTGCCGCAAAGCCTGGAGTACATAGAAGAGAGAACTTTTCCCTGGGGTATTTGTAATACTTATTTATCACTTGTTCTTCCTGAAAATCTGAAATACATAGATTATCGGGCATGGGTATATGCTGATCTGTCCTCGATGTTCGAAAGAACCTATGGAGAACTCGTGATGCAGTCGGAGACGCCTCCGGAGTTGGGTACTGTGAGGGCAGGCATGCCCTTCTATCCCCTTAAATCTACTGATACAACGTACAGTAAACCATACAAGAACATCCAGGTTTATGTTCCCTGCGGTAGTCTGGACGCTTACAGAAACAATCGGGGCTGGCGCTTTTTCTTTCCGAACATCCGGGAAGTGGACATGGAGGAAACCATAGTGATAGATTCCCTGTGCGCGTACGAGGTACAGGCTCTGTACGGATTTCTGCCCGACCGTCCGGGCATATATACCGTACTCAGACCTTCTGCAGACAGCCTCAAATGCGACACACTGTCCATATACTACGTCCGGGAACTCTTCCGCGCAAAAGTAGTGGATTCTTCCTTCAGGGTGTATGACGACGGCACCGCCTTTGAATGGACCTGGGAAGGAAACGGCGAGGAATACGACGTGCTGCGCGAAGGCTACCGCGTGGCGGTGGTGACAGAGCCCTACTACCGGGATACCGACGTGGCAACCGGCGTACAATACTGCTACAATGTCATTCCCTACCTGAACGGATGCAAAGGGGAAACTTCTCAGACCAACTGCTACACCCGTGTCGTTGCAGACACAAGCGGCACCTCGGATACAAACGGCATAATCTCCGTACGTCAGCGGATGCTGACGCTTTATCCCAATCCGGCCGGACAGTCCCTTTTCCTCTCTGACGGAGAACGCTGCGACGGAATGCCCTTCCGCGTGACGGATGTAAGCGGCCGTATCGTGCTGCAAGGCTGCTACGATGCCGATGGAGGCATAGGAGTGAGCATGCTGGCCAAGGGCGTCTATTTCCTGCGCATGGAAGACCGATACGGAAAGTTCGTAAAAGAATAAATCCGGCACACGCAACTTGCTAAAAATTCCATTTTTTCCACTTAACCTATTCATTTTTTTTGTACCTTCGCAACTTTGGCAAAACTTTTTGCCAAAGTTTTTACTTTATCATTAGGACTATAATTATCAATGTTTTAAAAAAAACGAAAATGCAGAATAAAATGTACAAAACCGTTCGGTATGCACTGATTGCTTCCTTTTTCACGCTGTATGTGGGTACGGTTTTTCCACAGCAAAGCGACCCTGTAGTGATGATTCTCGGAAATGACAGCATACGACTCTCCGAATTCAAGGCGTCCTATTCCAAAAACAACAATCTGAAAAAGGCCACGGAAAAAGACCTCCGCGAATATATTGAACTTTTTGCCAATTTCCGTCTGAAATGCATGGAAGCGGATAGCATGAATTTGGACACCCTCCCGAAAATCAAAAAAGAGCTGAACGGATACCGTACACAGGCAGCAGCTCCATATCTGACAGAAAAATCCGTTAACGACCAGTTGGTCGATGAAGGCATAGAACACCTGAAATGGGACGTCAGGGCCTCCCACATCATGAAGAAACTGCCCCTGGAACCTACACCCAAAGATACGCTGAAGGTTTATCAGGAAATGATAAAACTGCGTGAAAGCATTCTGAAAGGAAACGGTTTCGCCCAGGTTGCCCTGAAAGAATCGGAAGATCCCTCCGCCCGTCCCCAATACAAAGACGGAAAGATGATCCGCTCCGGAAATAAAGGAGACTTGGGTTATTTCACGGCCTTCAACATGATATACGAATTCGAAAAAGGAGCCTATGGATTGGAAAAAGGAAGCATTTCCATGCCGATCCGTTCTCCCTTCGGATACCACCTGATATACCTTCAGGACAAACAGCCTGCGGTGAGCCGGTTCACAGCCTGCCAGATTCTGATTACCTACCCTGAAAACGCAACAGCAGCCGATTCGGCCGCTGTCAAAGCCAAAGCCGAAGAAGCATACAAAGCCCTTCAGCAGGGAATGTCCTTTGACGAGGCTGTTGAAAAATATTGCACAGACGAAGGATTGCGCTCTATCCGCGGCATCATGGATCCCTTCAGCCCGTCCCGCTTCGAAGGTGACTTCGTAGCCCCGCTGTACTCACTGAAGGAAGGCGAAGTGGCTCCGGCCTTCGAAACCCGTTACGGATGGCATATCGTCAAGCTGATAACCAAGGAGTTATTTGTCGAAGACGCCTACACACGTGGAAATGTCAAATCAAAAGTAGCCCGTGACAACCGCTCCAACCTGGGCCCCGAAGCCCTGGTGGACCGCCTGAAAAAAGAATATGGATTCAAGGAAACCAGCGTCCGCAAAAAAGAAGTATCGCCCAAAGAAGAATTCTACCACATTGACTCTTTAGCCCTGTTCAACGGAAACTGGGAAAAGGAATCATTCACTTCCGACAGGGTAATGTTCACTTTCGCTGACCAGAAACGCAGCCAGCAGGATTTTGCAGCATACATAGAACAGAACCAGTTCCAAGGCATGAGAAACGTAAGCATGCGGGAATTGGTTGACTATGCCTACTCCCTGTTTGTACACCACAGCATCATTGAATACGAAGACAGTCAGTTGGAAAAAAAATATCCCGAATTCAAGCAGTTGATGAAGGAGTATCGGGACGGCATCATTCTCTATGAACTCAGCGAGCAGAAAATATGGCTCAAGGCGGAAACCGACAGCGCTGGTCTCGCCGCATTCTATGAAACCATCAAGGACGAATACATGTACCCGTTGCGCGCAAATGCCGTCACCTACACGCTGGAGAATGCAAAAGCCTACAATCTGTTCTGCAAAATGAAGAACAAAGGCTACGACTTAGACGCCATTGATGCCAAATTCGCCCAAAAGGGATGGATTATTTCCGCTCGGGAAGAAAAGCTGGCACAGTTCCAGAATAAGGAATTCGACCAGTTATGTCCGTGGGAAATCCTCAAATCGGAAGGAAGCCTGAGCGTCAGCCGTCCGGAAAATTTCCAATACATCACCATTGACAAACTGTATCCTTCTCCGAAACCGCTGAACGAAGTGAGAGGTTTGGTAATTTCCCGCTACCAGAACAAACTGGAGGATGAATGGGTAAAAGACCTGCGCAAAAACCATACGGTCCGCATTGACTATGATTCCATTCTTTCCCTGATCAAATAAGATGCAAAACAGAGTCTTGCTCTTCGGATATGTTGCCTGCCTGATGCTGTGCGCCTGCTCCCGTTCTGACGAAGGAACCGTAGCCAGGGTGTACGATGTCCGTCTGAGCACAGAAGACATTCAGCGCATGCAACCTGATTACGGAGAAGGGGACTCCATCACCGTACATCAGGCCATAGTCGATGCCTGGGTAGAAAAGCAGGCCATGGTGCATCTGGCCGAACAGCAGCTGACTTCCCGGGAGAAAAATTTTGACCGGGAACTCCGGGAATACTACGAGAGCCTGCTCGCCGATGCCTACGAGGAAAAAGAAGTAGAGAAAAGGCTGGACAGAAACATTCCGGAATCCGAACTGAAATCGTACTACGACCAGCACAAATCGGATTTTGAAATGCACAAAAACATTATACAGATCAACTATGCCAAGTTTCCTATCGGACATCCTGACATCGAGACCGCCCGACGACTGCTGGACAAAGGAAAATCCCGCAACCGGGCAGAGCAGGAAAAACTGGAAAAAATCTGCTATAACGGAGCGGAAAACACTTATCTGGAATCCAACTGGATAGTATTCGACGACATACTGAAGGAAATCCCGCTCAATCCGTACAATCAGGAACTTTTTCTGAAACAGAACGAAAGCCTGGAATTGAAAGACAGCGTGTCGGTTTACCTCGTACGCTTTCTCGATTACAAAATCAACGAAACCTACTCCCCTTTCGAAAACGAAAAGGAACACATCAAAAAAATCCTATGGGACAGACAGAGGGTGTCACTCCGTCAACAGATTCGTCGGGAAGCGGTGGAAAAAGCAAAGAAAGAACACGAAATCACGACCAAATTCGATCAATAACATGTCACACTGCAAATATCTTTTTTTGGGATTGTCCCTGCTGTTGCTGTTGCCCTGTACCCAGGGTCAGGTGGTCATTGACGAAATCATTGCCTCAGTGGCGGACAAAATCATCACCAAATACGATTTGGAATACGCTGTGCAGAGCTACAAATACCAGAACGGTCTCTACACGCTGGAGGACGAAGACGAAATCCGATGCTCCGTACTTGAGCAACTGATTTTTCAGAAACTGCTGATCAATCAGGCAGAACTGGACAGCATGGATATTTCCGAAGAACAGATCACCCAACGCATTGAAAGCAGCATCCGCATGCAGGTGGCAAGAGCCGGAAGTGCCAAGCGTCTGGAAGAAGCCTACGGCAAAAGCATGGCCGAAATCAAGAAAGATGCCCGACAACTGGTGAAAGACGATGTCCTGATGAACCAGATGCAGCAGAGCATCACGGCCAACATCAACGTCAATTACCAGGATGTGAGAGAGTATTACGAACAGATTCCCAAGGACAGCCTTCCGACCATTCCGGTAGAATACGAACTGGCAGAAATCACCATGGTGCCCGTTGTCAGTGAAGCCGAAAAAATCGCCATCAAGGACCGGCTGAACGAATATCGCAGCCGCATCCTGAAAGGGGAAAACTTTTCCACTTTTGCCCGCCTGTATTCGGAAGATCCCGGCAGTGCCTCCAAGGGCGGGGAACTGGGATTTGTCAACCGGGGCGAACTTTATCCGGAATTCGAGCAGGTTGCCTTCGAACTCCGTCCGGGCGAAATCTCCTCCATTGTGGAAACCAAAGCCGGATTCCACATCATCCGTATGATTGAACGTCGTGGCGACCAGGTCAACGTGGCCCACATCCTGATCAAACCCAAGCCCTCCGTGGATGCCATGATCAGAACTCAAAGCCGTCTGGATAGTGTGCACCAGCTCATCACCAGCGGGCAGCTGACGTTTGATTCTGCAGCCATACGCTACTCTGACGATGCCAACAAAATCAACGGAGGCATGCTGCTGAATCCCTACACTGCCTCCTATTCTTTCACAGAAGAACAGATGGACCAGAACACCCTGTATACCGTACGCAAACTGAAACAGGGGGAATGCTCCCAAGCCGTTCCTTTCATCACAGAGGAAGGGAACCAGGCTTATCGCCTGCTCCTGCTGAAGACGCTGAAAAGCGAGCACAAGGCCAATCTGACCGAAGATTACGAAAAGATCAAAAATGCCGCATTGGAAGCAAAAAAACAGAAAGCACTGATCAAATGGGCACACAACAAGGTCAAACATACCCACATCAACATCAACGAAAACTACAGGAACTGCGATCTGAACGATAATCTCGGCATCACTTTCTAAACAACGGCATCATGCATTTGTTCTACACAGAAAATATTGAAAACGGCACGGCCTGCCTCTCCGACACTGAAAGCCGTCATTGTCTCAAAGCTCTCCGGCTGCGGACGGGAGACGAAATCCAACTGACAGATGGAAGAGGATTCCTGTACACCGCCGTCATAGCGGACGACAACGGGAAATCCTGCCTGCTTTCTATCCGGAAAACAGAACAAATGCCCGAAGCATTCCCTTTTCACCTTCACATCGCCGTAGCCCCCACCAAAAATCAGGACCGATTGGAATGGTTTGTTGAAAAAGCCGTCGAAATCGGAATTTCGGAAATTTCCTGCACGCTCTGTGCCCACTCGGAACGCAAATCTGTCAAAGAAGAACGTTTCCGCCGTCTGATGATTTCGGCCATGAAACAATCTCTTCATTACCGGCTTCCCCTTTTTCACGAACAGGTCGGACTGACTCAACTGCTGCAGGAACAGGCCGGATTTCCGATTCAGAAATTTATTGCCTACTGCGGAGAAGACGAGCAGTCCCGTCCGCTGCAGGAAGTTTGCCTTCCTGGCAAAGACACCCTGGTACTGATAGGTCCGGAAGGAGACTTCAGCCCGGAAGAGGTATCCGAGGCCAAACGTTGCGGATTTGCTCCCGTTTCCCTGGGGAAAAGCCGGCTGCGTACAGAGACGGCCGCCCTGGTGGCTTGCGCCACGGTTCATTTTGTCAATCAACAGGAAAGGACCTCCTTATGAAAAAACATTGGCTCGTCATATGGTTGATTCTGTGTATTCCTTTATGGGGATGGAATCAGAGTGTCGGAGTCGTACTCAGTGGAGGCGGAGCCAAAGGTCTTCTGCACATCGGAGTACTGAAAGCCCTGGAAGAAAAGGGCATTCCCATTGACTATATCGCCGGAACCTCCATGGGAGCTATCATCGCCGGATTGTATGCAGAAGGCTATTCTCCCGATGAAATGAAGGAGATATTCGAATCCGACGAAATCAACCTGTGGATTAGCGGAGACATCGAAAGCAAGTACATGTACTTCTTCAAGAAAACCCAGCCCAGTTCCACATGGATACAGCTTTCCTTCGACCTCAAACTCTCACATTTTGATCCCAAACTGCCCACCAATCTGATTTCGCCTCACCAGATGGACCTGGCCTTTGTCGAAATCATGGGCGCTGCCGATGCTGCCTCGCACGGAAATTTCGACAGCCTGATGATTCCTTTCCGCTGCAATGCCACCAACATCACCCGGCATGAAGAGGTTGTTTTCAGCAAAGGTCCACTGAAGGATGCCGTACGTGCTTCCATGTCCTTTCCTTTTGTATTCAAACCGCTCATCATTGACAGCTGCATTCTTTACGATGGAGGAATGATGAACAATTTTCCCCTGCACATCATGAAGGAGGACTTCCAACCCGACTACGTCATCGGAGTAGTGGCATCGGACATGTTCTCCTCCCAACCCAGCGAGGACGACATCGTATCCATCATCGAAAGCATGATTACTACACCCAACCGCACGGATCCCTCCTTCCACGATAAAGGCATCATTCTGTCCCCTCCCATTCCGAGTGATTTGGGTGTAACCGATTTCGAAAAAGGCCTTCCGCTGATTCAGGAAGGGTACGAATACACCATGAAATACATTGACAGTATACGGAAAGATGTATCCAGAACCTTCACACCCTTCCAGGCCCACATGAGACGGATGAAATTCCGGACCCGCATGCCGGATCTCTGCATCGGGAATGTCAAAATCAACGGACTGACTCCCTTTCAGGAAAAAATCATCAAACCCATACTGCTGAAAGACAAAGAAGTCGTACATTTTGACGAATTCAAGAAGCGTTACTCCAAACTGATGCAGGAAGAAAGGATAGAAAGCATCTACCCGCATATCACCTACGACTCCCTTCATCAGTACTACCACATGAATTTGGACCTGAAACAGAAAAAACCGTTTACCGCCAAATTCGGAGGACATATTTCCACGGGAACCTACACTACCTTCTATGGGCAACTGCTGTACCAGACGCTGGATGTACAGTCCGTCAGTGCCGGAGTAGACGGATTCGTCGGAAGATACTACAACGCAGCCGTCGGATTTCTCCGTCTGGACTACTACCAGCAGTCACCTTTTTATCAGGTGCTCAAGTTCGGAGCACAACGCTGGAACTATTTCAATACAGACATCACCCTGCTGCGGGAGGAATCCTCCACCTTCCTCATACAGAAGAACCAGTTTTTCGAATATTCTCTGGCCTTCCCCATATCCCGTTCAGCCAAATGGATGACGGGTGTGGACATTTTCAAGGAAACGGACAAATACTATCATACCAATAACATTTCCGACCACGATATCAACGACATCAACCGTTTCAAAGGAATACGTCCCTTCATTGAATTCGAATACAACACCACCGACTTCACTGATTTTGCCACCCAAGGCCTGCGTCTGTATGTCAACGGAAACTACCAGAACGGAAGTGAAGTCAACATTCCCGGAACGACCTCTCAATTGGAAACCATCAGTGAAAAACGGAGGGAATGGATCAATATCAACGCCATTGCCAGTGCTTTATGGCCTCTGGGAAGATACTACCGCATCGGTTTCTATGCCCACGCGGCCTTGTCCAACCAGCCGATGTTTACCAGTTACACGGCCACGCTGATGCGTTCCAACACTTTCGCTCCCACACCGGAAAGCAGCATTGCCTACCTGCCGCAATTCCGCAATCCGAATTTTGCCGCTGCAGGTATCAACAACATCCTGATAATTCGGAAAAAGCTGCAGCTTCGTATGGACACCTACTACTTTCAACCGTTCTGCAAGGTGGAAGAAATCGACGAATCCGGTGTACAACAGAAAATCGTACTGGAAGATTTTTCCATGCTGTTCTACGCCTCACTGGCCTACCCGACCAGATTCGGCCCGCTGGCCATGTCATTTTCTCTCTATCCTCAAAGCGGAAAACAGAAAATAGAAACCCTGTTCAATATCAGCTTCGGCTACCTTTTATTTGAACACAAAATATACTGAGTAATGAAGAAATTATTGTCAATCATTTGTCTGCTGTGCATCTGTGCCTCCCTGACCGCCGGAAAATTCGGTGCTTCTGTCAACTATTTGGTGTTTCACCTGCCGGATGACACATCCTATCTGGAACTGCAATACCTGATCCTGGGCAACGGCCTGATGTACACAGCCCAAGAAGACGGAGGATTCCAGGGTCGCGTTCAAGTGGATGTAAGTCTTCAGTCCAAGACGGACAACAGCCGCATTGACCGCTGTTTTCACCTGCTGACAGCCACCTATCCGGATGCCTCCCAGGAGGGAAAGGAAAACAATTTCAACCTGTCCCGCATACCGGCCCCGGCCGACATATACACGCTCTACGTATGCGTGCGGGATGAAAACGACACCAACAGTCAACCATTCTGCTTTTCATCGGATGTGGACCTGCGCTTTGACCGTCAGAAGGTCTGCATGTCCAGCATACAATGCATAGAAGCTTACGATCAGGCCAAGAAGGAAAGCATTTTCAACAAGAACGGACTGACCATTGTCCCTTATTTCTCGGATTACTATCCTTCTGAAGTCAATAAACTCAACTTTATGCAGGAAATATACAACACGGACAAAGTGGTTCGTAAACAGGAAAAATGCAAACTGACGGCCTATATTTCCCATAGCGGTGAGAATATCCACATCCTGCAAATGAAGAAAACACGCATGTTCGAAGGATGCCAGAAATACGTATATCTTTGCAGTTTTCCCATCGACAGCCTGCCCTCAGGCAATTATTACCTGCACACCCGCGTGGTGGATCCGGATGGCAATGAACTGGTCTGTGACAGCATTTTCTTCCAAAGGAGCAATCCCGGAGTTGGCGTATATTCAACCAATCCTTTGAAAGACAGCATCTCCATTGACACATTGAAATTATATATCGACTACCTGACCCCCATTGCCCAAAAGAACGAAATCGATTTCATCCGTTCGGCCAAAAAGCAGGACTATCAGAGTTTGGCGAATTTCTTCTATGATTTCTGGAACAGACGCAATGCCGATGACCCATGGGATGAATGGTTCCGATACTACGGCAACGTGAAGCGAGTCAACCACAATTACTCCACACTGCGCTTCAAGGGATACCGTACCGACCGGGGATTTTACTATCTGAAGTACGGTGCGCCCAGCGACATAGAATACTACCCGCTCGAAGACGGGCTGAATCCGTACGAAATATGGCGCTACTACCAGTTGGAAGACCAGACGGACGTCTACTTCATATTCGGAGACCTGGACCTTACAACCAAGGATTACACCATGATCTGCAGCAACAAGAAAGACGAGATTTACGATCCCAGATGGAAATTCCGTTTAAAACCGAAAGACGTCCGGCCGGCCAGCATTTATGATGTCGAATAAAACAAATTACATATAAATACATACCTTAAAATTTAAACACACACCGTTATGAACCTATTCACCGTCATGATTATTGTATTCATCGTAGGATACATACTCATCGCCCTTGAACATCCTGTCAAAATCAACAAGTCCGCAACCTCCTTGCTGCTGGCCTGTCTTTTATGGGTTTTCCTGGCCGTAGGCGGAGCAGCCCTGCTGGCTGATCCCGCTTCCTTCCACGCCTTCCGGATTGCACAACCCGGAAGCACCTATATCGACTGGTTGGTGCACAATCAGCTGGTACACACTTTGGGAGAAACAGCCGAAATCATTTTCTTCCTGATGGGAGCCATGACCATAGTGGAACTGATCGACACCATGGGTGGATTCAAACTCATAACCGACAAGATTGTCACTACCCAAAAGACCCGGCTGATGGTCATTATCTGTGTACTTACCTTTTTCCTGTCGGCCATACTGGACAACATGACCACCGCCATCATCATGGTGGCCGTACTGCACAAACTGGTCGGACACAAGAAGGAACGCTGGATCTTTTCCAGTATGGTCATTCTGGCGGCCAATGCCGGAGGAACCTGGTCACCCATGGGAGACGTGACGACCATCATGCTTTGGGTGGCCGGAAAAATATCCGCATGGAATATCATCAAAGCAACTTTCCTGGCCAGCCTTGTATCCATCATCATACCGATGATTGTCATCTCCTTCTTCATGAAAGGAAATGTTGAACGTCCGGAAGATGACCGTCAGCATCTGAACGCCGACTATAATATTCCCCAATGGGAAAGCCGGCTCTTCCTGTTCCTGGGCATCGGACTGCTGTTTTGCGTACCGGTGTTCAAGACACTGACACACCTGCCTCCCTACCTGGGCATGCTGGGCGTACTCGGCATTCTTTGGGTTACCTCCGAAATTATTCACCGTCACCAGACGGATATCAAGCACAATCCATTCGCAATCAATGCAATTCTTTCCAGAATTGATGTCACCAGCATATTGTTTTTCTTGGGCATACTGATGGCCGTCGGCGCCCTTTCTACGGCAGGACACCTCAGTTTGCTTGCCCAAACCCTGGACAAAATGCCCGTTGGAGAACCCGGAAAATACTACATCATCAACCTGATCATCGGCTTGTTCTCCTCCGTTATTGACAATGTGCCCTTAGTAGCCGGAGCCATGGGAATGTATGCTTTTCCGATGGACCACTATTTTTGGGAGATGCTGGCCTATTGCGCCGGTACCGGTGGCAGCATTCTCATCATCGGTTCTGCCGCTGGAGTAGCAGTCATGGGTATGGAAAAAACAGACTTCATATGGTACCTCAAAAACATATCCTGGATTGCCCTCATCGGTTATTTTGCCGGAGCCGGCGTCTTTGTGTTAGAAAAATCCCTGCGTGAAAGCCACGCACAGAAAGAAGAGCCGCAGCGCGTGCAGGTTGCCATGAACGAAATCAGCATACGCGACTATCTGGAAAACCACACCTTCTATATTGTGGAAGACAGGAAGGGAAGCGATATGCAGGACAGCTCTACCATCCGCTTCATCGGTTTTGATACAGACAAACCCATTTCCTATTACGGGACCAAAATCACCACCTTCAGTCAACGGCAGCGCAGCATGGAATTATACAACCAGGATGTCAATATATGCAGAGGCAATATCACTTTGGGGAACCCCATGGGTGATACACTGGTACCTGTATTGTTCGGCAATCGGCAGCTGATTGTATCCCAAAGCGGAGCCGTATATTTTGTCACGCCCAACGGCCCCTTCGAACTCAAACGGATGAACTGATACCCCAAGCGGAAAGCACATGGTAAACGACTGGATGGAACCTTCCGAAGAGGAGAAAAAAGAGATTGAAGCCTACGTGAACCGCTTTGAGAACATGGTCCGCAACGGCAGAGGACTTGCATTTTTCGACGAGGAAGAATATCTTTGCATCATTGAACACTATCTGATGGAACAAAACTATCCGATGGCGGAATTGGCGTTGGAACTGGCCCAATCCATGTATCCCTCGAACATACCCATACAGTTGCGCCGCGTCAGCCTGCTCTCAGGGAAACAGGAAAAAGGAAAGGCCTTGCGGCTGATGCAGGAAATAGATGCCCCGGGGAGGGAGGTTGACGCAACGACACTCTACGAAGAGGCCATGCTGTACTCTGAACTGCAGAAATGGGATTTGTCCGAAAAAAAATTCCTACAGATTTTCACTTTACCCGAAAAGGACTGGAACGAATTCCGGCAGGACCCCATTTTTTATGCGGACATTGCAGAAATGTACACCTCCAAAGACGATTTGCTGAGCGCTCTTCCCTATTATGTGCATTCCTGGGACCTGGAAGCCAACGACGACACCGATTCCAACATATCCTTTCTACTGTGCGAATTCAATGCCCGCAAACAGCTGGTGGAAGCGGCCGACATACTGATCAGAAAAACAGAACAGGATCCCCTGTCCGAATACGCCTGGATCATGCTGGGCAAAATACAGTTGGATCTGAAACATTATCAGCAGGCTGAAGACGCATACGACCATGCCCTGTCCTTGGGTACACATACCGACTGCATACTGGACCTGGCATCCGTATATGTACTGAGAGGAAGGGAAGAACAGGCCGAGGCCCTGTTCAAGGAATACCAGGACCTGCATTGGGACGAATACTCTCCCGATTTCCACATTGCCAGCGTATGCTACGACATGGAAGAGTGGACTTTAAGCATGCAATATTGCCAAAAAGCCATAGACAGGGATCCCGGATTTTATCAAGCCTATAATCTGATGGCATTCGCTCTGGGTGCTCAAGACCGTTACATGGAGGGGATTCCTTATCTGCAGAAATCCTTGGAATTGTTTGATGACGATGCCTTTACCTACATCAATCTGGGAGAATTTCTGATGCAGGAAAACCGGGACGAAGAAGCCGGACAGATTTTCCAGCAGACCGTGGAACGCTATCCGGACGACAGCCGGGCCTGGCTGGCCTATGCCGACTATCTTGCCGATACGGAGCAATTGGATGCTGCCATCTCCGTTTTGCGCGAAGTAGTCCGTTTCCAGCCGAAAGAATCCGCTTATTTCTACCGTCTGGCCTATTATCATTTTCTACGGGAAGATGATGTCAGCGGAATGAGTTATCTGGAATACGCTTACCGCATGAATCCCAATGGACTGAACGAGTTTATGGAAATGGATGAAAAATTGGCTTCCGTTCCCCTGGTACTCGCTTTTTTACATGAAATAAAAAATCAAAAAAAATAAACACATCCCATGAAAAAACATCTAATGGTTTATTTGAAAGGCATTGCGATGGGAGCCGCAGACGTGGTGCCCGGTGTTTCCGGAGGAACCATCGCCTTCATCACCGGCATTTACGAACGGCTGATTACGGCCATCAAAAACATCAATGCGCACAATGTAAAACTGTTTTTCACCGGTCATTTCAAGGAATGCTGGAAAAACATAGACGGGACCTTTCTGGTATGCCTGATATTGGGCATAGGCACCAGTTTCCTTTCCCTGGCCAAACTGATTACTCATCTGATTGCCACTCAACCGACGGCCGTCTGGTCCTTCTTTTTCGGACTGATTATCGCCTCCACGCTTTTCGTGGGGAAAAAAGTGAAATGGAATGTAAAAACCGTACCGGCTTTTCTGATTTTTGCCCTGCTTTCCTTTTTCATCACAGCCCCCACCAACGCTCCGCTGAATTCAGACAGTGCGCTCTGGTATATTTTTATCTGCGGTGCCGTGGCCATTTGCGCCATGATACTGCCAGGTATTTCCGGAAGTTTCATTCTGCTGCTGCTGGGACAATACTTCTATATGATGAACGCTCTTTCCACCCTGGAAATTCTCGTCATTCTGGTATTTATGGCCGGAGCAATCATTGGCTTACTCTCCTTTGCCAATGTACTCTCCTGGCTGTTCAAACATTTTGAAATGCTCACGCTGGCATCCCTGACGGGCTTCATGTTCGGATCTCTGAACAAGATCTGGCCTTGGAAACAGACGCTGAGAACCTACGCTGACAAACACGGGGACATCGTTCCCTTGACCCAAAAGAACATTTTGCCCCAAAGCATCGACGGAAATTTCTTTCTGGCTCTCGGTCTGATTGCCATCGGATTTTTCCTGGTCATCGGCATGGAGAAAATCGCGGCAAAAAAAGAAAAAAGCAAAGCCTGATGCGGGAATTCGGCCTGATTGGGAACCCGGTATCCCATAGCTCCTCACCGGCATACTTCCATCAGAAATGGCAGTCGGAAGGCATTTCGGATTGCCGCTATCTTTTGTTTCCGCTGGAATCTCTGCAGGGACTGTCCTCCCTTTTGGACACACATCCCGACATTGTGGGACTTAATGTCACATCACCCTTCAAACAGAAAATCCTACAGATGGTTGATTGTGTGGATACAACGGCATCCTTTCTGGGAAGTGCCAATGTTCTCCGCATCAGCCGGGAAAGAAAAATCACCGCCTACAACACCGACCACATCGGATTCAAGCGGTTACTGGACGATTGCCCCTTTCTTCCGGAATCGGCCTTGGTATTGGGAAACGGTGGAGCTTCAGCGGCCGTTCGCTTCTGTCTGGAAAAGCGCGGCATCCCCTACCTTCGGATTTCCCGTCAGGGCGGAAACGGACGTCTTTCATACACAGAAGTGGATAAGAACATACTGCAAAGCCACCGTCTCATCATCAATGCCACTCCGCTCGGCATGGAACCTTACAGCAACTGCTGTCCCGACCTTCCCTACGAATTCCTCAGTCCGCAGCATCTGCTCATCGACTTGGTGTATCATCCGGCCGAAAGTCTTTTCCTGCAAAAAGGGAAAGCTGCCGGATGCACCATCCGTAACGGTTTGAGCATGCTGTACGCCCAGGCCGATGCAGCCTGGGAAATATGGAACAGGGACAGAGCATAAAAAATCAGGAAATTCAATGGAAAGAAGACGAAATATTGATTACTTTTGCAGTTTATCATTTTAAACCAAACAGAAAACATACGTGGAAATCGGCATCATACTTTTACTGATACTTTTCAATGGCCTGCTTTCGCTGACCGAAACTTCACTGACGGCCTCCCGCAAGCTGAAAATGGAGACCCTTTACAAGCAGGGAACTCCGGGCACCAAACGCGCCCTCTCCCTCTTGAAAAATCCGCTACATTCCCTGTCTGCCATCCAAGTGGGAATCACCCTCATCGGCATACTGACCGGTGTATACAGTGGGGATACCGTCGCCAAGCAACTGGAGACCGTATTGGCCGGACATCCGGCCCTGCAAGTGTACGCGGGTATTCTGGCGAAAGCTATCGTGGTCATCGTCATCACCTATATCACCATTGTTTTCGGAGAACTGATTCCCAAACGCATTGCCATGGCCTACCCGGAAAAAATCCTCCGCGCCATGGCCAAATTCCTGCACATCCTCGGTACACTCTTCCGTCCTTTCTGCTGGCTGCTCAGCCAAAGCGTCGACTGGGTGCTGAAACTGTTCGGATTCAAAGAAAACAAAGGCAGCAGCATTACGGAAGAGGAAATTCTCGCTGCCATTGAAAAAGGTACAACGGAAGGAGAAATTCAGGAAGTGGAACAGGACATCGTTGGCCGCGTCTTCGATTTGGGCGACCGCGATGTGGAATCCATGATGACCTATCGCAACGAACTGGTCTGCATCGACCTCCACGACACACGCGACAAAGTTCTGGCTACCGTGCAGGACGATATGCACAGTTTCTATCCCGTGATAGACGAAAGTTTGGACAAACTGCAGGGCGTCATCACCCTGAACGATCTGTTCCTCTGCCTGCAGAGAGAACCCTTTGATATCCGTCCCCATATCCGGCAGGCTCAGTATTTTCCGGAATCCTCCACGGCCTACAATGTTCTGGAACGTTTCCGCGAAAGCAAACTGTACTACGGTTTTGTCATGGACGAATTCGGGCTGATACAGGGCATGGTGACCGCCATTGACTTTACAGAAGCCCTCATCGGAAAAATCAGTACGACCAAAGCCGACGAGGAAACCATCGTACAACAGGACGAACAGACCTGGGTTGTGGACGGTCAGTACCCCTTCTACGACTTTCTGGCCCATTTCGAATTGGAGGACATTTTTCCGGAAAACGACTACAACACGCTAAGTGGTCTGCTGTTGGAAATCACCCAACATATTCCGTCCGAAGGCGAACGCATCCGCTGGCAGGATTTTGATTTCGAAATTTCCAAAATGGACGGAGCCCGTATCGACAAAGTCATAGTTACCCGACACACGGCTGAAGACACTGCGGAAAATGAGGAACAAAATGACTGATTCCGTATATTTTGCACTTGACGCCATTGCATTTCTGCGGGAAAACGTACAGAAACGCCCCGACTTCTTTCTCTTGTGTGACCACCACACTCAACGCCATTGTCTGCCCTTTTTCGAGGAAAAAATCGGGAAGGTTCCGTCGGAGCATCTTCTGGTAATGCCGGCCGGTGAAAGCCACAAAGACATACGGACGGCACAGCGGCTATGGCAGCAACTGCAAGATGCCGAAGCCCGTCGGGACAGCCTGCTGCTGAACCTCGGAGGCGGTGTGGTCTGTGACATGGGCGGATTTATCGCATCCACTTGGAAAAGAGGCATGCCCTTTATCCATATTCCCACTTCACTGATGGCCCAGACCGATGCAGCCATCGGAGGCAAAAATGCCATTGATTTCGGAGGAGTCAAAAACCAGATTGGCCTGTTCCAACCGGCAAAGGCTGTATGCATCTGCCCGGAATGGCTGGATACCCTGCCGGAAAAAGAACTGAAATCCGGCTTTGCCGAAATGCTAAAACACGGCATACTTGCCGATGCGGACTATTTTCGGGAATTGTCCGGTTTGCGGAATTTCAAGGAATTACGGAAACATCCGGAATGGATCCGCCGCTCCGTGGACATCAAATCCGCTTTTGTGAAAAAGGATTTTGAAGAAAAAAAGGAAAGAAAGGCGCTGAATTTCGGTCACAGCATGGGACATGCATTGGAAGCCATGAGCCGCGGACGGCTTACCCACGGAGAAGCCGTAGCCTTCGGCATGCGGATGGAAGCCCGCATCGCCTGGGAAAAAGGCATGCTTTCAGAGGCAGATTTCCGGGAAATAGAGCAGGTTCTGCAACAGTTTTACGGCGATTTGCCCGTCACGGATACCGAAAGCGAGACTTTTCGAAAACTGCTGGCCGCAGACAAAAAGAGGGATGCAAAAGGCAATTGTTTCAGCCTGCCCACACGCATAGGCCGGGTGGTATGCGATTGCCGGATGGAATAAACTTTCCACTCTATCGGGCAAGAAAATCTTCAATCAAAGTACGGGCTTCACGTATGGCTTTGTCCAGGTCATCGTTGACCAATACATAATCAAACTGCTTGGAAAAGGAAATTTCGTAATCTGCGCGCTGCAATCGTTTCTGAATGGATTCAGGCGTTTCCGTTCCCCGACCCTGCAAACGATGCTGTAATTCTTCTATGGAAGGAGGCATGACAAAGACTGCCAAAGCCCGGTCTCCGAAATGTTGTTTGATGGAAAGACCACCCTTTACGTCCACATCGAAAATCACATGGTGACCGTGGGCACCGATGCGGTCCACTTCGGAAAGCAGGGTACCGTAATACTGTCCGGCATACACCTCGTTCCACTCAAGAAACTCCTGTGCTGCCACCTTCGCCTTGAACTGCTCCGGTGTGAAATAATAATAATCCTTACCGTCCACTTCGCCTTCCCGCCTTTGACGGCTGGTAGCCGAAATCGAAAATTCCAACGACAGCCCGTAAGTCATAAGGGCCTTTAAGATGGTGGTTTTCCCGCATCCCGACGGAGCGGACAAAATAACGACTTTGTTTTCCATACTATCTGTTCTTTTTCCTGTTCCCTCCTATCACAGGAACACTTTCCGGCTCCGTCACCGGTTCGTCTGTGATACGGGCATCCACATAACGATAATCGCTCAAACGATACAAATGGGTAAAACCGTTTTCATACGTCTGCTGATTGCCCTGCACGAAATGGAATTTCGTACTCACCGTTTTTACATCCAGATCATTCACTTCCAGGCCGAAACCGCTTCCATAGGTCAACAGCGCCTGCACGAAAAAGAGAGTGATATCGTAACCCTGGAAGGCAAAACGGTCAACGGTGGGTTCTATGTCATAAGCCTCCCGGAAACGGTCGATGAAGCGAATGACCTCCGGACGGGAATAATCTACGAAAAACTGGTCGATATAATGGGTTTTCAAAGTAGCAAAATACTCTGTCTCAATCTGATCGTACTTACGCCAACGGGATGGTACTACCAGAGTCACATTGTCGTATTTGCGCTTGGCCATAGACTGTACGAAATTGGTCACGGAAATCTCTCCGTCGAAAAAGCCTACCACGTAATTTTCGCAGGTGGGATTGACGGCAATTGCCACAGCGGAGGCACCTCCCTGCGCATAATTCACCTCCTTGACCAAAACGGACGGATAATCCTGCAGGGAAGCAAAAAGGGAAGCCTTGAATGCAGAGACTGTTTTTTCATCACTTCCGTGATTGTTCAACAGTATGACCTGTGCCTTTTTGTGACGCTGACGTATGTATTCGGCCAGATTGACCGCTTGATTGGCATAATTCGCTGTTACCTTGAACAGGGAGGCCCCCTGTCCTTCCACATTGATGGTAAAAGGATTGACCATCACGGTCCGGCGTCCCTGAATATAGGACAAAAGAGTGTGGAAATTGGAACGGAAAAAAGGTCCGATAATCAGATCGGCCTTATCGAAGAGTCCGGATGCTATCCACTGCTTCAGCGCGGCATCATTCTGCTCATTGACATCTTTGACATAGAAATTCACCTTGACTCCCTTGACAGACAAATCCTCCAAAGCCAGCAAGGCCGCCTCATAGAATTGGATAAAGTCAAACGACTTGATGGAATTGTATACGTTCGGATCGTCTATCTTGTTCAGAGAGAGCACCTCCTCGCTGTTCTGCAGATACAGCGGCAAGAGCAGAAAAACATTGTACTCGCTTTTCTTTTCCGCTGTCGAAGCTATTGCTGTTACCGAAGCTGTTGCCACTGTTTTTTTCGGAAGCGGAGCGTGTTTTGATACCCGGATACTCTGACCTACATCCAGATGCTCGGTCAGGCCGGGGTTCCAATCGTAAAGATCCTGCATGCTGACTCCGTACTTTCTGGATATCTGATAGAGGTTTTCTCCCTTCTGCACTTCGTGCACGGCTGCGGTCTCGGCCTTGCCTACACAGATTTTCAGGAATTGACCCGTCTGCAGGCCGTTTTCCGTCCCGGGATTGTCTTCTTTCAGCATTTCCTCCGTAATGCCGTATTGACGGGACAAACCATACACCGTTTGTCCTTTGAGCACTTCATGCAGGATATACTTCCGTCCGTTTTCCACCAGAGTGTCGGGCACTTGGGCCGGCAACCAACTGACGAAAATCCACAGACAACAGCACAAACACAGCCAGATCTTCTTCATATGTATGTTTTTTAATTGTTTTCTTGTTTCAGTTCTTCCTCTTCGCGGCTTTCTATACGGGCGCGGAAATCAGGCCTTTTCCAATGGTAGTTGCGTTTCAGCAACAACCATACCAACAGACCGACCACCAGCATAGACAAAGGATCATACCAGGTAGGCGCAGCATCCTCCATTCTCCACAAGGCCGAAGTCGGAAGTGCTGAATAATCGGTCGTGAAAAACAGCAGCAGGAAAAGATTGTTTGCCGTATGCATTCCCCAGGACACTTCTATGCCGTCGTCCACTATGGTAAACCAGCCGAAAATCAATCCGAAGAGCACGTACTGCAGCATCATGGAAAAGAAGCCATAGGCTCCTACTTC
This sequence comes from Bacteroidales bacterium, assembly GCA_045598025.1. Classification (GTDB taxonomy): domain Bacteria; phylum Bacteroidota; class Bacteroidia; order Bacteroidales; family WCHB1-69; genus UBA1195. Next base: position 35,526 of record JAZLLH010000072.1, read on the forward strand.
CGGATTGGCCGAATGGGCCAGACCGAACACCAGAGCCGGCAACAGCCAGGCCAACCAAACGCGTCGGGTCCACACACCGGCCATCTGCATCAGATAGCCTCTGAACAGAAACTCCTCAAACAGCGTCTGCAAAGGAACACAGACCAACAGCACCGGCAGCATGCTCCAAAAAGCACGGGCATCGTATTGCCAGACGTAATTGTCGGAATCAAGCAGAAGCAACAGTCCCTGGAACAGAGCGACAAAGAGAACATACAGTCCGAAAGCCGAGAAAAAATGTCCCCAACGTAACGGCCGTCCCCCGTTGACCACCTCCGTAAAACGCCGATGGTGGAACAGGCGGATACAGAGATACAGCACTGCCAATCCGATGGCAAACGAGCTGAACATCAGCAGCAGGAATGTATTTTGAGGCAGGATCTCCCATAAAATATACGTATCCTCCCCCATAATTCCTTCGGACAGCATCGCCAACGAAAGCGGAATGAAGCCCAGCAAAGCCAAACCTACAAACGTAAGCAAAAGAGTGGCCACATACGACCCGGGCTTGTTATGCCCATTCAAAACGCATTGCAAATGTTTCATTCTTCTTTTTTTCTGTTTTTCAACTGATCATAATTCAATAGGGCGAAAACCACGCAGCAGATGGAAAGCAAGCCGCCGGACAGGGCAATTACCCATTGACGTCCGGGAAGGTTTTCCAGCCAGAGGGCCGTCACTACCAGGATGCCGGACATCAGCACCATAATGTACTTCAGCAGGTTCTGCAACCGAGGATACTTGATTTCGCGTTTTTCTTCTTCCATACTATTCCCATTCGATTGTGGCTGGCGGTTTGGAACTGATGTCGTAGACTACACGGTTCACTCCCCTCACCTTGTTGATGATTTCGCTGGAAGTTTTGGCCAGCAGCTCGTAGGGCAGATGCACCCAGTCGGCCGTCATACCGTCCACGGAAGTCACGGCACGCAGGGCTACGCAATTTTCATAAGTACGTTCGTCGCCCATTACGCCGACGCTGCGCACCGGCAGCAGCACGGAAAGGGCCTGCCAGCACTGGTGATACCACCCGGCTTCGCGCAGATTTTTCAGGAAAATGGCGTCCACTTCCTGCAGGATGCGGACTTTTTCTTCGGTGATGTCACCCAGGATGCGGATACCCAGACCGGGACCCGGGAAGGGATGACGGTAAAGCAAATCGTGGGGTACGCCGAGCGTTTCACCCACCAGACGGACTTCATCCTTGAAAAGGAAGCGCAGCGGCTCGACGATTTTCAGGTTCATGCGTTCCGGCAGACCGCCCACGTTATGATGGGACTTGATGGTGGCCGAAGGTCCCTTGACCGGAGACGACTCGATGACGTCCGGATAAATGGTTCCCTGAGCCAGCCACTTCACATCTTTCAATTTCTGGGCTTCCTGATCGAAGACTTCAATGAAAGTGGCGCCGATAATCTTGCGTTTCTTTTCCGGATCGGTCACGCCTTCCAGTTTTTTATAGAAAATGGGACCGGCTTTCACCCCGATGATGTTGATGCCGATCTGCTGGCAGGAAGTCATCACCGAATCGAACTCGTCCTTGCGGAGCAGCCCCGTGTCTACGAAAATTCCGTAGAGGTTCTTGCCGATGGCCTTGTTCAGCAGATAAGCAGCCACGGTAGAATCCACTCCACCGGAAAGGCCGAGGATGACCTTGTCGTCCCCGAGCTTCTCGCGGAGCTCACGTACCGTCATGTCCACGAAGGATTCGGATGTCCAGTTGCCCCTGCAGCCGCATATTTCCTTGACAAAATTGGCTAACAGCACGTTTCCCTGTTCGGAATGATGCACTTCGGGATGGAACTGTATGCCATAAGTTTCTTCACCACGAACCTTGTATCCGGCGAAAGCCACCGATTCGGTGCTGCATATTTTTTCAAAATCCTGAGGAATTTCCACAATGGTATCACCATGCGACATCCACACCTGAGACTGCAGATCCACGCCTTTCATCAGCCGGCTTTCCGGATCAATGTAGGACAGGCGGGCCCTGCCGTACTCGCGGGTTGGCGAAGACTGTACCTTACCGCCGAAATGCTGTGCCATG
>JAZLLH010000073.1:0-54402 GCA_045598025.1 Bacteroidales bacterium
GCATTGAACTTGTTGAGCCAGATGACAGCCTCTTCGGCTTTGCCCCGCTCCACTTGGCGTAGGCATCGGCAACTGGTCTGCAGCACCATGTTCTTGGGACAGTCGCCCTGCTGCGAAAGAATAACCCCTGTGAGGCTGCGACAATCCCAACCCTCTTTGCCAATCTGAACCAACAGTACAACTCGGATGCGCGACATAGAAGTGTCAAGTGCGGAAAAAGCGGCTTCGGCACCCTCGGGCGCAGGATACTGCTTGTTGCCGTCGTGGTATTTCAGCACGGCCTCGGCGGGGTCGGTATGATAAGACTGAAGGATGGAGGAGACCAATGGGTAGATGCGTTCTTCAAGAATCTCGATTTTGCCACAATAGATGGCCAGCTTGGCACAGAGGCCTCCGGGATAGACCTTGTCCTTGAACTTATCGAGGAAATGGGTCAGTCCATTGCGGATGATGGTGTCGGAATCGGTATCAGCTATGCGGATGTCGGGATATTTGAGGAAGTTGCCGATACCGTCAATCAGCGGATAGTGATACACCACGTTGGAAAGGTCGGTGTTGCTGACGGAGATAGTGTCGGTCATGCTGACTTTCTCGGCTTTCTCTAAATAGGGTGTTCCCGAAAAGCCGAGCATGCAGTTGAAATTGTTGCCCTTGGCCCATTGGCTTACAACTTGGCGGAGCTTGATTTCGTTATCGGCCGCATGGTGTACTTCGTCAACAAATGTGGCGAGATGAGGAATCTGGCCTATGATATGTCGCAGTTCGTTGGCGATTTTCATCTTGTCGAGTTCTTCCTTGCTGAACGCTGTGGAATCCGTGTCCTTGTCGAGCCTGTCAAGAATCACCTTCTCGGCATTAGTTACAGCCACTAAACCCATGAGATTCTCGCCCTCAGTAGCCAGATGCATATTGAGTTTTTGTGCATTGGGGTTCTTGAGGCGGTTGCTCTTCTTGGCACTCTTCTGCTCATCCAGCACTTCAAACTTAATCATCCGACGAATACTGGAGGCGGCAGGTTCGGGCAGTACCCAGGAAGGATCGAAATTCTGAATCTTCTTGAGCGATGGGATGATAGAGGACTTGAGCCCCGAGGGAGCCAGAATCATGAAGTTGTGGGCAAAGATGGGGTTAGACGGCTCGTTTTGCGCAAAATACAGGTCGAGGTAGATAAAGGCGGCCATTAAGTAGGTCTTGCCTGCTCCCATAGGCAGGCTAAACAGATAGTCGGGATAATCCACGCCATAGAACAAGTCACGAAAAGCCTGCTCATAGTCCACGCTTGCGGGATTGTTATTGATTGCTTTGGCTAATTCGGGGGCTAAGGCTTTACCGTTTTTGTTGGGCAGCGCGGCATACTGCATTAGAGCCAAGGCGGGGATGTTGCTGCCAATCAACTCACGTTCGGCACCAGTAAGCGCAATAGATTCGGGCGAGGACAGGATGCCATCATGAAATAGTTTCCAGAGAGGCTTGTTCTGGCAACCAATCTTTAGGAACATATATGTTTTGATAGCCTCAATCTGAGCATCGCGCATCATACCGCGACCCTCCATGTACTCTATCAAAGATTTTATAGGACATGAGGGGCTTTGAATCCATGCGTTGCGCTTTATTTCAATCAGTTTGAAGAACATACCTAATAAATTCGATCAAGGTAAACTCTGAATTTTTACATTCATTTAATTTTCAAACAAAACGACCTGTATGTTTCAAGCATTTCACCCGAAAATCAATTTGTCTGTTTCCAGGAAAGACAAAGAACCCGCTTGATTGCCCTTCCGGAATTTGAATTTGCAAAAGTAAACATAAAAACAATACCTTCAGAACAAAAAACTGTGAAAAAAAGTGCAGCATGCCGTACTCTTCCGCTACCTCTTTGCCGCAGTCACAAGAATTTTTCTTGAACGGGAGCAGCACTAAGACAGACATCCGCACCCGCGCCGAACTGCTGGAAGTGGTGGAAGCCGGAGACATTCCCATTGAAACCCCTTCGGCGGATATTACAAGCCTGCAACCCGCCAATCCCAACGCCAACTCGCACTCCAACTCCAATACCGGCTCTTCCAACGACATCTTCTACTACCACACCAACCACCTCGTCAGCACCGCCTTCGTCACCGACAACAACGCCACCGTCACCCAAGGCTTCCTTTACGCACCGTTTGGTGAGATCACCACCGAATACACCCCAATGTGGCAGAACGGCATCATGCCTATGTAGCCCTCCCCAAAAATAGGACGCTTGATAAATGGACAAAAAGAGTATTTTTGAAACATTAAAATCAAGAGACATGAAGAAATGATTACGGAATATCAAGGTCAACGCTGAACCACTAGAAAGCAACTCCTAATTTGAATCCCGCAGTGAAAGCCGTAGGGCTTCCTTTGGGCAGGGCAATGAATCCGTGGTAGTAGTTGTAGTCATTGTAATCGCCTATGCCGGCTCCCAACCCGGTAAATATATCGAAGACAAACCAATGGTACACGATTTGGTATCCGAAGCATCCCATAATGGCGAGCCGGTTGTTGTGCAGACGTTCACCGCTGCCGTCCTTGGCGTCGAAATCAAAGGAGGAAAAAGCCAGTTCGGGTTTCAGGTAAAATCCGTTCAGGGAGTGACTCTTTTCACCGTGCGGGTGAAAGATGAATTTGTAGGTCAGTCGGCAGAGGGCTCCTTTGGAACGGTTTTCGTTCAGCCAATCACCGCCCCAGCCGATGACGCCGCCGGTCAGTTCGATGCTACGGTTGTCCGCAATGGCGCGTTCGTAGGTAAGTTTGGTGGAACCGCTGAACAGAGAGAGCACGGTTACTTTCAAGTTATTGGGTCGGATTTCCTGAGTCTGGGCGCAAACGGTTGACAGAATGCTCAGGAAAAGGAGTGCGATAATGTGTTTTTTCATGCTTGTGTGTGATGGATGTATTGTTTGTAAACTTCCCATAGTACAGCGCCTGCGCTGACTGCAATGTTCAGCGAATGTTTGGTGCCGGCCTGGGGAATTTCGAGGGCGGCGTGGCAGCTATCCACCACGGCCTGGTCCACGCCCATGACTTCGTTGCCGAAAACAAGGGCGATTTTTTCTTTCCCGTCCCATTGAAAATGCTGCAGGGACGTACTGCCTTCTACCTGCTCCACGGCGTATACGCGGTAACCTTCGGCTTTCAGACGTTCTACCACGTTCAAGGTGCTGTCCACATGTTCCCATTCCACCGATTCGGTAGCTCCCAAAGCCGTTTTCTCAATTTCCTTGTGAGGAGGACAGGCGGTGATGCCGCAAAGGTAAATTTTTTCAATGCGGAAAGCGTCGGCGGTGCGAAATACCGAGCCGACGTTGTGCATGCTTCTCACCTGGTCCAAGACCACGGCGACAGGCGTTTTCTCGCTTTGTTTGAATGCGTCCACCGAAAGACGGTGAAGGGCTTCCATTGATAATTTTTCCATATTCATTTCTCCTCTTTCAGCAGGTCCGGCCGTCTCTCCCGAGTACGTTCCAAGGCTTTCTGGTATTTCCAGTCAGCAATGAGCTTTTCGTTGCCCGAAAGCAGTACGTCCGGCACGCAATGTCCTTCGAAATCGTAGGGCCGGGTGTAGCAGGGCGGCGAAAGCAACTCATATTGAAAGGAATCGGAGAGGGCAGACGTCTCATCGTGCAGTACACCCGGTATCAGCCGGACAATGGCGTCTGTGAGGATGGCAGCCGGCAGTTCCCCGCCGGAAAGCACATAGTCACCGATGGATATTTCTTTGGTGATGAACATTTCGCGTATGCGTTCGTCAATACCCTTGTAATGCCCGCAGAGCATCATGATGTTTTCGCCCATGGACAATTCGTTGGCGATGGACTGATTCAGTACGCTGCCGTCCGGGGTGAGGAAGATGATTTCGTCGTATTCCCTTTCGCTTTGCAATTGACGGATACAGGCGGCGATGGGTTCAATCTTCATCACCATGCCCGATTCTCCGCTAAAAGGATAATCGTCCACCCGGCGGTGTTTGTCGGTGGAATAGTCGCGGATATTGTGCAGATGTATTTCAGCCAATCCCTTGTCCTGAGCGCGTTTCAGTATGGAAACCGAAAATGCACCTTCGAACATTTCGGGAAACAGGGTGAGAATGTCAAAACGCATGCGTAAATATATACCGTTATTTCTTGGCTCCCTGATTGGCAACCTGGTCCATCAGTTTCTTCAATTCTTCGGGATCGGCGAGGAAATAGTCCTTGACCAGTTTCATGTTGTCGTCGAATTCGAAAACGTAAGGAACGGCCGTCGGGATGTTGAAAGCGATGATTTCGTCATTGCTCATGTTCTTGAGCTGTTTGACAATGGCTCTCAAACTGTTTCCGTGGGCGGCAATGAGGATTTCCTTCTTTTCCTTCAGCGTAGGAAGAATGTGTGATTCCCAATAGGGAAGGAGTCTCTTCGTTGTATCGACCAGGGCTTCGGTGCCCGGGGTGCTGCCCGCTTCCGTGTAGCGGGGATCGTTGGCCGGATGGCGTTCATCGTCCGTGGATAAGGCTTCCGGAGCGACATCCCAACTTCTTCTCCACAGAAGCACCTGTTCTTTTCCGTATTTTTCAGTGGCTTCTGTCTTGTTCATTCCCTGCAGCCTGCCGTAATGCTTTTCGTTCAGACGCCAGGATTTTTCTACCGGAATCCAAAGGGAATTCATTTCGTTCAAAGCGAGGAAGAGCGTTTTGACAGCTCTTTTTAGATATGATGTATAGGCATGCTGGAAACGGAACCCTTCCGCTTTCAGTTTTTTTCCGGCTTCGCGGGCTTCTTCCACACCTTTTTCCGACAGGTCCACGTCTGTCCATCCGGTGAACAGGTTTTTCTTGTTCCATTCACTTTCTCCGTGTCTCAATAGTACGAGTCTGTACATAGCACAATGTATTTTTGGTATTAAAAAATTTCAAACCTGCAAAAGTAATCATTTTTGAGATACGTTGCACCCTTCAGGAAAAAATGTTTTCAGATGATTTTTCCAGTCCAGAGGTCATGTAGAAATTCCCGGACGGGTATGATTTCAATGCGGTCTTTTCGTCTGCGGTACTGATCAAGTGAAACGGCAATGAGTCTTGCCTGCGGATAGTCTTCACCAAAAGAACGGAGTCCTTTCAGATGGGTATTGTTGATTTCTGTGCTGGATTTGATTTCAATGGCTACATTTGCTTCTCCAAGCACGGCATCAACTTCCATGCCGCTTCCGGTCCGCCAGTAATGAAGTTCATCCAATCTTTGACGGTATCCCAGAAATGCTATCAGTTCCTGGATAATCAAATGTTCCAAGGCATGCCCATATTCCGGAGAACCTTGTTGCAGGTGCGCACGGTGCAGCAGGTAGTTGGTGATTCCGACATCGAATAAGTAGAATTTCGGAGCGTGGATGAGTTTACGCTTGACTGTTTTGGTATAGGCAGGAATGATGTAACCGAATAAAGTATCAGTAAGTATTTCAAAATAGGATTTCACGGTAACGGCACTGACGCCGCAGTCAGCGGCAATGTTGTTGTATACGAGCATTTCTCCACTGGTGAGTGCCGCTGTTTCAAGAAAACGGGTGAATGCGGGCAGGTTGCGCACAATGGCTTCGGCCTGGATTTCCATGCTGAGATAAGTGCCGATATATCCCTGTATACGCTTGCGGGCATCGTGGACAAGGTAATGCCTTGGTATCAGTCCGTTGTTGATGGCCTTATCCATATCGAAATCATTCAGTTCGGCACTGACCAAAGGATAGAAATTATTGACAATTGCTCGGCCGCCAAGCAGGTTTACACCGCTCCTTTTCAGCTTGCGGGCACTGGAACCGGTCAGGATAAAACGGAGTTCTCTGTTGACCATCAGCCATTGTACTTCATCCAATAAAGAAGGAAGTTTTTGGATTTCGTCAATGATAATCAGAGTGTCTGACGGCATATCCTGCAATTCTTCGCGTAAAAGTTCGGGATGTCGGCTCAAACGTTCGTATTGTTCGTTGTGCAGCAGATCATAATACCGTGTGTTTGGAAAGCGTTGCTTTAAGAGTGTCGTTTTTCCTGTCTGTCTGGCACCAAAAAAGAAAATACTTTCAGTTTCAGTGTCTTGAAAGTCAAATATGCGTGATATCATATAGTTATACTTTAGTTTATCCTGATATAATAAAGTTTCGGTTTGCAAAAGTAATCATTTTTGGAATACGGAACGGGGGGAAGAGAAAAACGGATGAAAATTTTCTGCCGGAAAAATGCGTCTGCAAGGCTTGCAAAAGTCCGCGGCATGGGAGGAGTATGGCTAATTTTGCAGAAAATTTCAAAACGTAAAATCAGTTGAAAAATGTGTAGCTATTCAATTTACGGAAATTCAAAAATTCATAAATTATGAGCAATGAAATAATAGATGCTTTTACGCAGGGTGTATTTTCTGCGATTTTTACAGGAATATTGATTTTTGTGATAAGTTTGGTTTTTGGTAGAAAAAAAAGAGAGAAAGGAGAGTAAAACATGAAAAGAATGGTTTCAGTTATGGTGATTTTGGTTTGGTGTTTCTTATCTTGCACCAATAAGAAACAGGACGTTCAGGTAGACAAGAAAGCAACTACAATGAAGATGGAAGTTGTTGAAGCAGTCGATAATGAGCCAGATGAAGGTACTTATAAAATCAGGAATACGGAATTTTATTCAATATCATTTCCACGTACATGGGAGATTATTATAAATCCGGATCAAATATCGGATGTTTACATAGGTGATTCTGAAGAGAAATTAGGATTTACTGTTCTTTATTTTGAAACAGATTTTTCTCTTTCAGATGTCATGGAAGAATGTAATTCTAATGCAGAGAAAGAGGGCTTTGCAATAATAGCAAACGACAAGATTAATCTAAATGGACAGCCTTGTTATAAAACTGTTTATGAATTTTCGTTTGGAGGAATGGATATGCAACAAATATCCTATACATTCAAGAAAAATTCAAGAATTTTCAATGTGAAATTTGGTAATAGGAAAGAAGAGGTTGAATCCAGTGTGGCACTTATTGATAGAATAATAAATTCATTTAAAATCAAGTGATTAAATATGATTTTGAATTATTTGTATTAACCATATCAAAACAATAACATTATGCAAAAAACGACAAAAATTATTGTAACAATCGTAGCGGTAGTTGTGTTTTTCTTCCTTTCTTTGGTCATATCAGGACTTCGTTCTGATGCCGGATTCGCTACACCAGGAATATTTTGTGTTATTCTTTTATTTGCTTTGATAGGAGCCCTGAAAGCAATCTGGAAAAAAAACGACAATAATGGCGATGACACAGCATTGCAGAAATGACAGCAAATGGAATTCAAAGATTATTATGCGATTCTGGAAATTGATAGGTACGCGTCTTTTGAAGAAATAAAGGCAGCCTATCGTTCTCTTTCAAAACAATGGCATCCTGACTTAAATCCAGGAAGGAATGTAACACAGAAAATGCAGGACATCAATGAGGCATATGCCATATTGAAAATTCTGGAAAAGAAGGTTAGATATGATTTAGAATATGATAATTATTATCGTACAGAATGGCATAGTCAGGAAGCGCAGCAAGAAAATCAAAGTAAAACAGAGTATAATGTTCATGATGAGAATTTGAAACAAGACATCTTCGCTGCTCGACAATACGCAGAAAATATTGTTGCAGATTTTTTCAATAATCTGAAAGATACTTCGAAAGTGGCAGTAAAAGGAGCATGGGAAGAATCAAAAGGGTACTTGATTTGTGCCATCATCATGTCTGTAGTTGGGACAATATTATTGTTGTGTTTACGATAATCAATGATAAAACATTTCTTATTATTTAAAGTTGATTCCATGATTTTATTCATTTTTGTAAATGAAAGAGTCATGATGTAAAAGAAAACCAATATGCTTACAGATCATACCAGATATTCCTTTCAGGAGGAAAAGGATACCATATTTTACGTCGGAGGCTCCGGGTATCCCGGGATAGAGCAGTTTTTTTTCCGTTTCCGCAAGGAGTTGGGAGAGTATTTCCAGCGGATAGGCTACCGTTTTTTCTATCTTCCCGATGAAACGGAAGACAGGGCGCTGTGGGAAGAGCGTCTGAAATACCTTCATCCGGAGTACGGGGCGGAAGCCGTGAAAGCCATGATGGAGCAATTGCAGCCAGAGCGTTTTTACCGGAAGTGCCGGGACTATTACCGGAACCGGACCGACGGTGATTATCCGCTGCTGGTTCAAGGCGCGCCCTGGTTCGGACCGGAGTGGGAAAGCGGCCGGCCGGCCGCCGGCGGAGACAAGGGAATCCACTTGCTCGAGTGCCGCCATGCCGACGAGCAGCTGTTCCGCGACATCGAGGATTTTGTCCGTTCCCTTGTCAAGGAAAACGGGTCTCCGGGCATCACGGAACCCATGATCGGGTCGGGGCCGGTCACCCATTACAGAATCTCCCTGAATACGGAGGACGAAAGCGGGGAAGAAGCATTCGCCGACAATGAATTTTCTACCGAAGTGCTGAAAATATCGGAGGAAATATCCGGCCGCATCGAGGAACTCAAGCGCATGGGGGTGAACGAGCGGAGCATACTGCACCTGATCGGCATGGATAAGAAAGTGCCGCTCAGCCATCTGCAAATCACCGGCGATTACCGGATTTTCCTCACCGATTACAACAACGTGGAAATCAAGCTGAGTTTCCTGCCGAAAACGGTTTTCTTCTTTTTTCTCCGCCATCCGGAGGGGTTGATTTTCAAGGATTTGTCAGATCATCGAAAGGAACTGCTCATGATTTACCGCAAGATTTCCAACCGGGAGGATCCCGACGGCATGGAAAACAGCATCGACGACCTGGTCGATTCGACCAAGAATTCAATCAATGAAAAATGCAGCCGCATCCGGGAAGCATTCGTGAAAGCGTTTGACGAAGAGGTGGCGGAAAACTACATCGTCACGGGCAAAGCCCGGACTCCCAAGGGCATCACGTTGCCCCGCACGCTGATCGTTGACGATGCCGGAATACTGTAGGCCGGCAATCAATCATCGGGTAGAGAGTGCACGTCCGCGTGCGCTTTCTTTTTTTGCCTGCGCATATTTTCCTTGTGAAATTTTTTCCCGTCAAGTCGGAATCCGTATCCGGATTTCTTGTAAATTTGCCATTCCAAATAAAAAAAACATTAAAACATTAACATAATGAAAATGAGTGATTTTACGTCTCGTCAGGTAGGACCGAGACCTGCGGATGTCGAAAAAATGCTGAAGGTTATCGGTGTTTCTTCGATGGACGAACTGATTGAAAAAACCATTCCTGCAGCAATCCGTCTGCCCAAACCGATGGATCTGTCGGAAGGAATGAGCGAACAGGAGTTTCTGGACTGCATGCACAAACTGGCAGCAAAGAACAGACTCTACAAGAGCTACATCGGTATGGGTTACTACAATACCGTAGTTCCTTCTGTCATCCAGCGCAACGTATTTGAAAATGCCGGATGGTATACCGCCTATACGCCGTATCAGACGGAAATTTCCCAGGGACGTCTGGAAGCCCTGATGACTTTCCAGACCATGGTAGCTGACATGACAGGCATGCCGCTGGCCAACGCCTCCCTGCTGGATGAAGCCACCGCAGGCGGCGAATGCATGATTATGTTCTACAATTCCCGTAGCCGCCAGGCGGTGAAAGACAATGTCTGCAAAATTTTCGTGGACAAGAATGTGTTCCCGCAGACGGTTGATGTAATCCGCACCAATGCTGCTCCGAGACACATCGAAGTCGTTTTGGGAGATGCCGCTACCGTAGAATTGGACAACACCTATTTCGGCGCCATCGTACAATATCCCGATCAGTTCGGTGATGTGCACGATTATACGGAATTCATCGCCAAGGCACACGAAAAAGGTCTTTTCGTCGGCGTCGCTTCCGACCTGATGGCTTTAGCCCTGCTGAAATCTCCGGGTGAAATGGGTGCCGACTGCGTATTCGGTTCCGCCCAGCGTTTCGGTACACCTATGGGATTCGGTGGTCCGCACGCCGGATTCTTCGCCATTACCGATGCTTTCAAACGTGCTTTCCCCGGACGTATCATCGGCTGGACCATCGACGCCAAGGGCAACAAGGCCCTGCGTATGGCTTTGGGAATGCGTGAACAGCACATCAAGCGCGAACGCGCTACATCCAATATCTGTACTTCTCAGGCACTCGTCGCCATCATGAGCGGTTTCTATGCCGCATGGCACGGACCGGAAGGCATACGTGAGATTGCCAACGGCATCCACAAGAAAGCCAAAAAGCTGGCCAAGGAAATGGTACAATACGGATACAAACAGCACAACGAATTCTTCTTCGATACTTTGGCTGTACAGTGTCCCGTCAAGACCGACGTGGTCCGCAAAGTGGCATTGGAACACCACATTAATTTCCGTTACATTTGTGACGAATGCATCGGTATCAGCATTGATGAAACCACTTCCCGCGAGGACATTGCCGAAATCCTGAACGTACTGGCCATAGCTGCCGGAAAAACTTTCGTTCCTTTTGAATGTGAATGCCACTGCTGCTGCCATCACGAAGACGAAACCATTCCTGCCGGTTTACAGCGTACGAGCGCTTACCTGCAGCATCCCATTTTCAACAGCTATCATTCCGAAACGGAAATGATGCGCTACATGAAGAAACTGGAAGTGAAGGATCTGTCTCTGAACCGCGCCATGATTCCGCTGGGCAGCTGCACCATGAAACTGAATGCCGCCGCCGAAATGATGCCGCTGAGCTGGGCCGAATTCGGTGCCATGCATCCGTTCGTACCGGAAGACCAGGCTGAAGGTTATCTGGAAATGATTTACGATATCGAAAATATCCTTTGCGAAGTGACCGGATTTGCCGGTATTTCCCTGCAGCCCAATGCGGGTTCCGCCGGAGAATACAGCGGCCTGACCGTCATCCGCAACTACCATCTGGCCCAGGGACATGCGGACCGCAACGTCTGTCTGATTCCCGCTTCTGCACACGGTACCAATCCCGCATCAGCTGCCAAGGCCGGTATGAACATTGTCGTGGTCAACTGCGCTGCCAACGGTGACGTGGATGTGGCCGATCTGAAAGCCAAGGCCGAAGCCAACAAAGAGCATCTGTCCTGCCTGATGATTACCTATCCTTCCACACACGGTATTTTCGAAGAAGCCATTCTGGACATCATCCGTATCGTCCATGAAAACGGCGGTCTCGTCTATATGGACGGTGCCAACATGAATGCCCAGGTCGGTCTGACTTCTCCGGGCTTCATGGGAGCTGATGTCTGCCATCTGAATCTCCACAAAACCTTCGGTATGCCTCACGGCGGCGGCGGTCCCGGAGTAGGACCCATCGGAGTTTCCGCAAAGCTGGTTGACTTCCTGCCGAAACATTCCCAGGTAAAAGTCGGAGGAGAAAAAGGAAATGCCATGAGTGCCGCTCCTTACGGAAGCGCCATGTTGCTGCCGATTACCTACGGTTACCTGAAGATGCTGGGTGGCGAAGGACTGACGGATGCTACACGCTATGCCATTCTGAATGCCAACTATATTCGCGCCCGCTTGTCCAAGTATTACAAGATTCTCTACACGGGAACCCAAGGCATGTGCGGTCACGAAATGATTGTTGATTTCAGTGAATTCAGTCTGAAAGTATCGGTGGGGGACATTGCCAAACGTTTGATGGACTATGGTTTCCACGCTCCTACGGTAGCCTTCCCGGTGCACAACACGCTGATGGTCGAACCGACCGAAAGCGAGCCGCTGAGCGAAATCGACCGTCTGTGCGATGCTTTCATCGCCATCCGTCAGGAAATCCAGGATGTGATGGACGGAAAATACGATGAAAAGAACAATCCTATTTTCAACGCTCCGCACACCATGCAGGTGGTTTGTGCCGATGAATGGAACCTGCCGTATACCCGTCAGACGGCCGCTTTCCCGCAGCCTCACGATGACAAATACTGGCCGACCATCAGCAAAATCGATGATGCTTACGGTGACCGCAATCTGCAAGCCGTATGGCCCAATGAATAATCGGTCTATACCGCATAATGAAAAGGGAGTGCACGCACTCCCTTTTTTTTCAATTTAAATAGGAGGGGAGGAACTCAAAGCGCTCCGAGGTATTTTATTTCATTCAGTTCGAAAGTTCTCAGATGCCCGTTTACTTCCATCTGCAGCATGCCTTTGCTGTCTGCTCCCGCAATGCATCCTTCCAACACTTTTCCGCTGTCCACAAGCAGGAAACGGGCCGGTACATGACGCAGATACATTCTTTGCAGATATGCTTCGTGCGTTTGTTCCGCACTTTGATTGCGACGTTCCATCAGTCGGTTCCGGATTTGTTCTGCACATTCTTCCACCGGCCATTCCCTTCCTGATTCCAGACGGATGGAAGTGGGATTAGGCAGTTCTTCCGGAAATGCGGTCTGATTGACGTTCAATCCGATTCCGATGATGCTTCTGTGAACTTTTTCATGGGATATGTGATGTTCAATCAATATGCCGGCCGCTTTTTTGTCATGAAGGTAGATGTCATTGGGCCATTTGATATGACAATCCGTCAAACCGACATTTTGTCGCAGAAAATCCGACACAGCCAACGAAATCCATTCCGTTATTCGGAATTGTTCCGTATAGGTTAGATTAGGATACAGTAAAATGCTCATTAATAAATTTTTACTATTTTCACTATGCCAATGGTTCTGCTGACGTCCCCGTCCTGCCTGCTGATAATCCGCCCAGAGCAGGAATCCGTCTGTCAGGCATTCCCCGTCTTTGGCATGGTTTTTCATTTGAAAGAACTGTTCCAATTGGGTATTTGTGGAGGCGGTCTGTTGCAGATGAATCGCGTTTTCCATGAACATTCAGAATTTTTTTTGGACTTTGCAAAAGTACCACGAAAACGTATTGAAAGAAATCGTATTTTTGTAAAAAAATTATTATATGCCGAGAAGTTCTAAAAAAACTGAAAAACAAAGAGTTGAATTTCACGATACGGAAACATTGAAAGCTGTCATCATCGATGCGCTTCAGGAAATCAAGGGAAAGGATATCCTTGAAATCCGTTTTGACGCATGTTCCGAGCAGCCTTTGTTCGATGCTTTCGTCCTTTGTTCTGCCACCTCTTCCATACACGCGGAAGCTTTGTGCGAGAACGTGCAGCGCCGTGTGCATGAAAAGTTGCATCAGGAGCCTTCCCATTTTGAAGGCAAGGACCAGGCGCAATGGATTCTGATGGACTATTTTGATATTGTAGTCCACATTTTTTTGGAAGACCGGCGCAGATTTTATGATATTGAAGGCTTGTGGAATGACACCACCAGTATTTTGCACGATACAGCCAATGAAAATAAGTAAGCAAGTAGAAAGATTAAACGAATATGTCCGATACCCCCAAACACAAACGTCCTCAACCTGCTCGCAGGCCATCCGCCGGTTCCGGTCGTCCCGGTTCATCCAAAAAGAAAGGCGGTTTTAATTTTTACTGGTTTTATGCCATTTTGATTTTGGGCATCTGCATCATAGGCTTTTACGGTATGGATCCCGCTCCCAAGTCTGTGGACAATGTCCGTCTGGAGAAAATGATTCTTCAGCATGATATTCAGAAAATCGTCATTGTCAAGCAGAAGGAGCAGGCCCGCATTTTTTTGGATTCTACGGCCAAGCAGCGCGATCCTGATTACGAAAAAATATTCGAGAGCAATGGGAAAGGTCCCCATTATTATATTGAAATCGGTGATTTGGCCAATTTTGAACGCAACATCAAGGAAATGGAGATGATGGCTTTCCAGAAGGATACTGTCGGCATGAGTCCCGATGATAAAGTTCTGTCGGAGCAGAATGCCCATCGTATCATCGTCACTTCGGACAATACCCGCAGTTGGGGACCCATGCTGTTTTGGATTTTGCCGACGCTGCTGATCTTTGTCTTTTTCTTCATGTCGTTCCGCAGCATCGGAAGAGGTGGCGGCGGTGGCGGACAGCTTTTCAATATCGGAAAGTCCAAAGCCCAGTTGTATGACAAGGAGAACCAGCCTTCCGTCACTTTCCGGGATGTGGCCGGTCTGGAAGGTGCAAAAGAGGAAGTGATTGAAATAGTGGATTTCCTGAAAAATCCGAAAAAATATACTGCTTTGGGCGGAAAAATTCCGAAAGGAGCTTTGCTCGTCGGTCCTCCGGGAACAGGAAAAACTCTGTTGGCCAGAGCGGTAGCCGGAGAAGCGAAGGTGCCTTTCTTCTCTCTTTCCGGTTCCGATTTTGTGGAGATGTTCGTAGGCGTGGGCGCTTCCCGAGTCCGGGATTTGTTCAAGACCGCCAAGGAAAAAGCTCCCTGCATTGTATTCATTGATGAAATCGATGCCATCGGCAGGGCTAGGGGACGCAATGCCATTTCCGGGGCCAATGATGAAAGAGAGAATACCTTGAACCAGTTGCTGACGGAAATGGATGGCTTTTCGACCAATGCCGGTGTAATCATCCTGGCAGCCACCAACAGGGCTGACATTCTGGACAGAGCCTTGCTGCGTGCCGGCCGTTTTGACCGACAGATTCATGTGGAATTGCCGGATGTGGAGGAAAGAAAGGATATTTTCAAGGTGCACATACGGCCGTTGAAACTGGCTGCGGATGTGGATATTGATTCTTTTGCCAAGCAAACTCCCGGATTTTCCGGAGCTGATATCGCGAATGTGTGCAACGAAGCTGCGTTGATTGCTGCCCGCAACAACAAGAAGGAAATCGGCAAGGAAGATTTCTTGGCCGCCATTGACCGCATCATCGGTGGGCTGGAACGCCGCAGCAAAATCATTTCTCCGGAAGAAAAAAAGGTGATTGCCTATCATGAAGCCGGTCATGCCATTGTGACCTGGATGTTGAGGTATGCCTCTCCCTTGGTGAAAGTGACCATTGTTCCTCGGGGAAAATCCCTGGGTGCCGCATGGTACATGCCGGAAGAACGTCAGATTGTGAATTCCGACCAGATGATGGATGAAATTTCCGGATTGCTGGGCGGAAGGGCTGCCGAAGACGTCATGTTCGGAAAAGTTTCTACCGGGGCATTGAATGACCTGGAAAGGGTGACCAAACAGGCCTATGCCATGGTGAAATATTATGGTCTGAACGAAAAAATAGGGAATTTGAGCTATTTCGATTCCACCGGCCAAAGCGAATACGCCTTCACCAATCCTTATGGTGAAAAAACGGCCGAATGCATTGATGAAGAAGTCCGCAGATTGGTGGAAGATGCCTATTGCCGTTCCAAAGACATCCTGAATTCCCATAAGGAACAGCTGGTTAGCCTGGCCGAGCAGCTTCTGGAACACGAGGTTATTTTCAGTGAGGATGTGGAACGCATTTGCGGGCCGCGTCCGTTTTCCACGCCTGCTCTGGAAAATGCAAAGGAAACGGCTTCTGCCCTGAAAGCTTCGGAATGCAAATCAGAAGAAGTGAAGGAGAATTCCGGAGATCCTGCCGAAACATCCGAATCAGAAACTGAGGCAAGCGAAGCCGGCCAAACCGTATAAGAAGGCGTTTCAGGCTTTCTTTTTGAAATACCGGCCCAATTCAAACAAAAGGTCCATGAACAGGATTTTCGCGTTTGCATTGGCTTCTATCCCCAATATGGCCTGATTGATGAAGGTATAAAAAGGAGTGATGTTGTCTGTGTGAACGAAGGGTTTGAATTTTTCCATCCATTCGTCTTCATCGGCATGAGACACTGCCATGTTGTTCAGTCCTGTATTTTTCAGCATGCATTTGCGAAGCATATCCAAAGCGTATCGCAGGTAGTATTTCTGTTGTTCCCTTCCCATTTTGCTCATTTCGTCCACCCATTGTGTGGCTTGGGAAAATTCAAAACTCTTGTTTTGAAAATACAGGCTGTATGCGCAACGCATCATTGTCTGAAATAAGGGAAACATGGGGTCTGTCACGTTTTCGGTGTCATGAAGGGCGCGGGTCAGATTGTTTCCGGACATCAGTGCCCGCTGACGGGCTTCGGCTTCGTCACAGTGCAGTTCCTGCTGCAGTATCAGGGCCGTTTCTTCTGTTGAAAAACGCGGAATCTTGAGCATTTGGCAGCGGGACAGTATGGTGCCGAGCATCTGATCATAGGATTCTGTTATCAGCAGAAACAGGGTGTGTTCGTCCGGCTCTTCCAGATTTTTCAGCAGTTTGTGTGCCATTTGGGATTGCAGTTTGTCTGCCATCCAGATAATGAATACCTTGTAAGGAGCTTCGTAGGGTTTGAGCATGGCTTTGGACAGGAGCAGTTCCACATCTTCCTTGTTGATGATGCCTTGCTTGTTTTCCATGCCGATGCGTTCGTACCAGTCGTTGAGGGAAAACGCCCCTCCGGTTTCTTTGAAAATTTCCCGCCAGTCGTCGTAAAAATCAGCGGAGGAAACGTTGTTGCCCGTTTTGTGGGGAAAAAAGAAATGCAGGTCGGGATGGGCCAGGTTCTGAAATTGGCGGCAGGAAGGACATTCCCCGCAGGAATCTTCCGCTCCGCGATGTTCACAGTTGACGTATTGGGCATAGGCTACAGCCAAAGGAAGGCTTTCGGTGCCTTCCAGACCATAGAATAATTGAGTGTGTCCTACGCGACCGCTTTCCACACTGCGAATCAATTGTTTTTTTATGTTTTCAGGAACGTGGATATCGGCAAAACGCATGGTATGGTCAAATTAATGGCAGGAGTCCGCTCACCCATTCAATCAATTGATGTTCGGCTCGTGCGCCGGCTTGCAGAATGGCTTCATGGGAGTCTTGGTTCTTTTGTCCTTCGCTGTATACATTGGTGATGACCGAGAATCCCATGCAGCGCATGGACGCATGGTGGGCCACAATAGCTTCCGGTACGGTGGACATGCCCACACTGTCGGCTCCGAGTATGCGGTACATGCGGTATTCGGCAGGTGTCTCCAAAGAGGGACCCTGTACTCCGGCATAGACACCTTTCTGGTATGGAATTCCCAATTGGCGGCCAATCTGTTCTGCCTTTTCTATCAGGTCTCCATCGTAGACCTCTGACATATTGGGAAATCTCGGTCCCAATGTGTCATCGTTTTTTCCGTGCAGGGGGTGTTCCGGGAAAAAATTGATATGGTCGCGTATCAGCATTATGTCCCCGATGTGAAACTGAGGATTCACGCCTCCGGCCGCATTGGATAGGATGAGGGTCTTCACTCCCAGTTCCTTCATTACGCGGATGGGAAACGTTACCTGCTGCATGCTGTATCCTTCGTAATAATGGAGGCGTCCCTGCATGACAATCACTTCTTTTGTCCCTATATGTCCGAAAATCAGGTTTCCGGCATGCCCCTGTACAGTGGATACTGCAAAATGCGGAATCTCTCCATACGGAACGCTATCGTATGTATTCACGTGTCCGGCCAGGCCATTCAGTCCGGTTCCGAGTATGATGGCAGTTTCTGCATGGGTTTGGGTTCGTTTGAACAGAAATTCGCTTGCCTCACGAATGGTATTTGACATAATTCAATATGTATTGGTTGAAGGATTCTTTGTATTTGGGATGGAAATCCACTTCTATGGGTATGGTATATACGGGATAGTCTTTCAGAAGAGAGTAAAGTTCATCGTTGTACAGCCGCATGGCATCCTTTTCCGTGACAATGACGGCTTTGTTGGGAGAGATGGAACGGTTCAGGTACTGCAGCATCTTTTTGATATCCTCTGTTGTGAACTGGTGATGGTCGCGGAAAGTGACAGACTGGAATTCCTTGTAGTGGTCTTTCAGATAGCGGATCAAGGGCTGGGAATTGGCAATGGCGGTCATCAGCACCACGCTCTTGACTTCACATTTCTGCTGTCTGGCTGCCTCATTGAATGCCTCCAAAGGTTTGAATTTCATGTAGGAAAAGAAAATCTTCTGATGTGGATAGGCATTGATTTTCTGAATGATGGTCCTTTCATGAAATTGCGAAAGGACGTTTGGACATTTGGTTACTATGATGATGTCAGCTTCCTTCGCAGCGGATATCGGTTCGCGCAGGTTTCCGTAGGGGAGCACGTGATCTTCCATGTACAGGCGGTTGTAATCCGTGAGCAAAATATTGAGCCCCGGTTTGACAATCAGGTGCTGATAGGCATCATCCAAAAGAAAAATCCGTGTGTCCGGAAGTGTCTGCCGGATGCGTTCTATGCCATTTTTCCGGTTTTCATCCACCGCTATGGGAAGATAGGGGAATTTTTTGTGGAATTGCATCGGTTCGTCTCCGATGGCACTGCAGTCCGAGGTATGGTCGGCAAAAAGGAATCCTTTGGTCTTGCGTCCGTATCCGCGGCTCAGTATGGCGAGTGTGTATTCGGGTTGAAGCAGCCGGGCGATGTATTCCACATGGGGCGTCTTTCCGGTTCCTCCCGTAGAGAGATTGCCCACTCCGACGACCGGAAAAGGGTAGGTTTGACGGTGAATCCCGCCTTCCCGGTTGTAAAAATTGCGACGCATTCGCATAAAAAATGCGAAAACTTTGGAAAAGGGCCATCCCAAAAATGTGCGCAGCAATTGTAACATACTGTGTATTAGTTATATAATGAAATGTAATATAAATTCATTCCAAAGTGCTAAAATAATCATATTTTTTTATACTTTTGAAAAATTTTCAGGAAATCTGACAAAATAAATTTAAAATATGGTTAAGATACAGGAAATCATTTCATTCTTGGAAGAATGGGCCCCCTTGTCCTATCAGGAGGATTTTGATAATGCCGGTCTTCAGTTGGGGAATCCCGATCAGGAATTCAAAAAAGGTCTGATCAGTCTGGATGTCCGTCAGGAAGTGCTGGAAGAGGCGGTAGAAAACGGTTGCAATCTTATTGTCACTCATCATCCGCTGCTGTTTCATCCATTGCGCCGGATTTGCGGGAACACCCTGACGGAGCGTCTGGTGGTGTATGCCGTGCAGCACGGGCTGACCATAGTGTCCATGCATACGAACCTGGATAATGTCTGCGATGGGGTGAATGCCAGTTTTGCCTCCCGTTTGCCACTCGAAGGACTGAAAATACTCCGGCCAAGCGGTGCGGCGGAAACGGTGGGAAGCGGTATGATAGGGAGCTTTCCTGCTGCCGTGCCGGAATCGGATTTTGTTCGTATGGCTAAAAAACAATGGCAACTGCAGGTGCTTCGTCACAGCCGTTTCCGGGGAAAAAACGTGCGGAAAGTAGCGCTGTGCGGCGGAGCTGGAGCCTTCCTGCTGCCGGATGCTTTGGCTGCCGGAGCCGATGCTTTTGTGGTAGGAGAAGCTCATTATCACGACTTTGTGGATTTTGAAGACCGTATCCTGATACTGGAAATCGGACATTTCGAAAGCGAACAGTGGATAAAATATGATTTGTTTGCAAAACTGAACGGAAAATTTAGTAATTTTGCAATCTCAAAACGGGAGGGTTGTCCTTACTGTTATCAGTGAGCTGATTCCCTCTGCTGATAAGGAACGGGGCGGTTAATGTAGGTTCGCCGTCTGTTTCCGAATTTGTCGAATCAAACGATAGGACCTACCTAAAAACACATGGAGAGCAAGAACAATACCCAATCGAAGGAAGTTCAGGAACAGCAGGAGCGCCAGTCTGTGGAGAACAGTCTGACTGCATTGCGCAAATTGCAGATTATTTATTCCAAAATCGACAAAATCAGAACCATACGGGGAGAACTTCCCTTAGAGGTCAGGGATTTGGAAGCCGCATGCGAAGGTATAGAAATCCGTATTGGAAAATACGAATCCGCCATCAAAGAATTCCGTGAAAAGATTGCGGAAAAAGAAGGCGCTGCCAAAGCGGCTAACGAAGCCATTTCCAAATACAAAGAACAGATAGACAATGTCCGGAACAACCGGGAGTATGATGCCTTAAACAAGGAAATCGAATACCAGACGCTGGAAATCCAGCTGAGTGAGAAACGCATCCGGGAATACAACGAAGCCATAGCATCCAAGGAGACTGAAATCGAAGAGAGCAAAGCCGAATTGGAAGTCACCCGGAACGAACTCCAGAACAAAAAATCCGAATTGGAAGACATCGTGGCGGAAACCGAGAAGGAGGAAACGCAGTTGTTGGAGAATGTCAGCCAGTACGAAATGCTTATTGAACCCCGTCTGCTGACAGCTTTCAAGCGGATTCGCGAAAACATGCGCAACGGATTGGCCGTAGTGAAAATCGAGCGGGATGCCTGCGGAGGCTGTTTCAGCAAGATTTCTCCCCAACGTCAGCTGGACATCCGCATGCACAAGAAAATCATAGTCTGCGAATTCTGCGGTCGTATCCTGATTGACGACGAGATTGCTGACAAGGCCAGTTCGGAAATGCAGGATGTGAAATAATGCGCATCCGTATTTTGGCTGTTCTCTGTTGCTTATTGCTGATGGAGAACGCATCCTTCCCTTTTCCGGTTTCATCACTGTCGCCTGCTGAAGGCGACAGGGGATGGGCTGACTCTGTACTCGCGAGCCTCACTTTGGACCAGAAAATTGCCCAGTTGATGATGCTCCGCATTTATTCCAACAAAAAAACTGCCTACAATGATACAATGGTTGCTCAACAAAAACGCTATCAATGGGGCGGTTATTGTTTTTTTCAGTCCTATCCGGTTTGTCAGGCACGACTGACCAATCGCCTGCAGGCAGTCAGCCGGGTTCCTTCCATGATTGCCATTGATGGAGAATGGGGGCTCGGAATGCGTTTGGACAGCGTTCGTCTGTATCCCAGACAAATGGCCTTGGGAGCATCCCGGGATACCGCCGGAATCTACGAAATGGGGAAGCAGATGGCCTTGCAGTGTCATCGCATAGGAGTGCATGTGAATTTCGCTCCTGACGTCGATATCAACAACAATCCCAACAATCCGGTCATCAACAGCCGTTCCTTCGGGAGTGATCCCTATTGGGTTGCCCGCTGCGGTGTGGCATATATGCGTGGAATGCAGGATCATGGGGTTATGGCGACGGCCAAGCACTATCCGGGGCATGGCGATACGGAAACGGATTCCCACAAAGCTACTCCGCTTATCCTGCACAGTCGCAAGCGACTGCAGAAACTCGAGTTTCAGCCTTTCCGGGAATTGATTCAGGCGGGAACGGACGGCGTGATGGTGGGACATTTGGGCATACCGGCTTTGGATTCCGCTTATATATCCACCGCTTCCCATACCATCATGACCGGACTGTTGAAAAACGAAATGGGATTCAGCGGCCTGGTCTGTACAGATGCTTTGGATATGAAAGGCATCAGCAACTTGTATGCACCCGGAGAACTGGAGGTGCAGGTGTTGTTGGCGGGAGCGGATTTGCTGCTGTTGCCGCCCGATCCTGTGGTGGCTTTGAAAAAGATCAAAGAGGCTGTCCTCAATGGCATACTCAGCGAGGAACTGATTGATGAGCGATGCCTCAAAATATTGAAGATGAAGGAAAAATATGTCCTTCCCTATGCGGGTCCCGTACAAACGGAGCATTTGTTGAACGACATCAACAATCCGGATGCGGAGAAAGTATATCAACGGCTGACAGAATCCTCCGTCACGCTTTTGAGAAACAAACATCATGTCATTCCCGTTCCGGAAGGTGACGGTCCGCTGATGCACCTGCGTGTCGACAATGCTTATCGCGGTCAGCTGGACCGTTTTTTTCAGGACAGGTGGAATACTCGGACTCTGCGCATTCTTCCCCGTCAGGCAGAGGATACGCAGTTTGTGGCTTCATTGTGCCGAAAAGCCGATTCCGCCCGTCTGCTGTATGTCACCCTGAATTGTCTGTCCCAATATCCGGAAAACAGGCAATACGGCCTGACTCCGGCCATAGCTTCCATGATAGACAGGCTATCCGAACATACTCAGCTTGTTCTCATTGTCATGGGGAATCCCTATTGCCTCAATTTTCTTTCCTGCGCGAAGAAACTTCCGGCCATCCTGATTGCCTACCATCCGACAGAAGAGGCGGAAAAAGCAGTTGTGAAAGTGTTGGATAACCGTTTGCCGGTGCATGGAAAACTGCCTGTGGAATTGAATGATTTTCCCTGCGGTAGCGGTACAGATCTGCTGATGAGCGTTTTACCCCGTACACAGCGTTCGGGTGATTATGATTTCGGATGCATAGATTCCATAGCGAAGGAGGGCCTGGATGCCAAAGCTTATCCGGGATGCAGGGTGCTGTTGGGACAGCATGGAAAGATACTGTATGACAAGTCTTTCGGCACCTATTCGTATGAGGATCTCCGTCCGGTCTCTCCGGAAACCCTTTACGACCTGGCTTCCGTTACCAAATGCATGGCTACTACTTTGGCTGTCATGTATCTGTATGACAGAGGACAAATCCGTATGGAGGCTCCCTTGTCCCATTATCTTCCCTATTTGAAGGAATCCAACAAAAAAGACATTACGGTAGCGGAAGCAATGACGCATACGGCCGGTCTGGTGGAATGGATTCCTTTTTACAAACTATGGGGAAAGGATATCTACAGCAATTATGCTTCCGATTCGTTTTCTGTTCCGGTATGCCGGGACATGTATATGAACGTAGCCTACAGGGATTCCATACGGAACCGCATCAGAATTTCTGCTTTGCGTAAGGATAAACATTACAAATACAGTGATTTGGGATTTTATCTCATGGCGGATGTCGTGAAAGAAATCAGCGGTATGCCGCTGGATACCTTTCTGTACAGGAACATTTATTGCCCGCTGGGTTTGACACATACCTGCTTCAATCCATACCTGACGCAGTCTCTGGATCTGATTGCTCCGACGGAAAACGACAAGGTGTTCCGCTGTCAGCAGATTCGAGGATATGTGCACGATCAGGGTGCGGCTATGTCGGGTGGTGTCAGTGGGCATGCGGGGTTGTTTTCCACGGCAGAGGAAGTGGGGGTGTTGGCCCAGATGCTGCTGAACGGAGGCAGTTTTCAGGGAGTGGAACTGTTCCGTCCGGAAACCGTCCGTCGTTTCACCCAATATTATTATCCGGATGCCTGCCGCCGAGGGCTAGGGTTTGACAAACCTTCCCGCAGCGGTGTTTCCCCCTGTGGCAGATCGGCTTCTTCCGAGAGTTTCGGGCACAGCGGTTTTACGGGGACGTTCTTCTGGGTAGATCCCGAGTATGATCTCTTTTATGTATTTCTCTCCAATCGCGTATGTCCGGATGCAGGCAACTCCAAATTGTCCTCAATGAATATACGGACCCGTATCCAGGATGCTTTTTATCATCTTTTGCAAGAAAATTTGCAAAAAAAGGCGGCGGAAGAGTAGATGGTATTGAAAAAAAGATTACTTTTGCAGGTTTTGTCGCATTCGGCATTGTTTAGAAGTGCCGGAAAAGGCTAAGCCCCTATAGTTCAACGGATAGAACGGAAGTTTCCTAAACTTTAAATCCAGGTTCGATTCCTGGTGGGGGTACGAACTTACCACATATTGAATTGTAAATGCGGAAAAAAGTGGACGTTTTGGGTGCCCACGGGCAATTAGGGAACGAAATGCGGGTTTTGTCCGAATCTTTCCCTTTGGGAGAATTCACTTTTTCCGATGTGGAAGACGTGGACATCACGGATGCCGACAGTTTGAGGCGACATTTCGGGCAAGTCCGTCCGGATGTGGTCGTGAATTGTGCCGCCTATACGGCGGTAGATAAAGCCGAATCCGAAGAGGAAAAAGCGGATCTCATCAATCACAAGGCCTTGGAGAATCTGGCATCGTGTTCCAGAGAGTACCATTTCTTATTGATACACATTTCTACCGATTACGTCTTCGACGGAACGTCCTGTCGTCCGTATGTCGAAACAGATGTCTGTTGCCCTGTTTCCGCTTATGGACGTACCAAGAGAGCAGGGGAAGAGGCTGTTTTTGCCCGGGCGGAGCGCGCTGTCATTCTGCGTACGGCCTGGCTGTACTCTGCCTTCGGCAACAATTTTGTCAAAACCATGTTGCGACTTGGCAAGGAAAAACCGGAAGTGAAAGTGGTTTTTGATCAAATAGGAAGCCCTACCTATGCGGCTGATTTGGCAGAAATTATCATGAAATTCATAAAAAGGGCCGATCTTGTCCATGGAGTGGAACTTTTCCATTTTACCAATGAAGGTGTATGCAGCTGGTACGATTTTGCCCGTCGCATCATTGCGAGCGTATCCGATACCTGCAGAGTGAAACCGATTGAATCCGCAGAATATCCGTCTCCCACCGCTCGTCCGCCTTACAGTGTACTGAACAAGAAAAAAATCAAGACATACCTGCAGACGGACATCCCGCATTGGGAAGATGCCTTGCAGCGCTGTCTGGAGCAAATCAGAAAAAACACATTTTAATTATATATTGTATAACAGTTTTAAGTAAAAGAAGATGAGTAGAATTGTTCACATTGCAGGACGCCAGATCCTGGATTCAAGAGGAAATCCCACCGTAGAAGTTGATGTCTATACCGAAGCAGGCGCTATGGGCCGAGCCGCCGTACCCTCCGGTGCTTCCACGGGTGTGCATGAAGCCGTGGAATTGCGGGATGGCGATGACAAGTTATATAAGGGAAAAGGTGTTTTGAAAGCTGTGCAGGCCGTCAATAAGACCATTGCCGAAGAACTGAACGGTTATCCGGTTGATCGTCAGGACATCATTGATGCCCGTATGATTGAATTGGATGGAACAGAAAACAAAGGCAATTTCGGAGCCAATGCCATTCTGGGTGTATCTTTGGCATGTGCCAAGGCTGCTGCGCAGGAAAGCGGACAGGAATTGTACCGTTATTTGGGTGGTATCAATGCTCATCGTCTGCCCATCCCGATGATGAATATTCTCAACGGAGGAAAACATGCCGATAACGCCATCGATTTTCAGGAATTCATGATTATGCCCATTGGTGCTTCCTGTTTCAGTGAAGCCCTGCGTTGGGGAACGGAAGTCTTTCACACCCTGAAGGGCGTGCTGAAAGGCCGCGGACAATCTACCAACGTGGGAGACGAAGGCGGTTTTGCTCCCAACCTGAGATCCAACGAAGAAGCCATTGTAGTGGTACTGGAAGCCATAGAAAAAGCCGGACTGAAGCCCGGAAACGATGTGGCCATCGGTTTGGACCCTGCTTCTTCTGAATTCTATGACGAAAAAGAACAGAAATACCATTTCAAATGGTCTGACGGACGTAAACTCAGCACTCCGGAAATGGTTGAATACTGGGCTGACTGGACTCGGAAATATCCGGTTGTTTCCATTGAAGACGGTTTGGCCGAAGACGATTGGGAAGGCTGGAAACTTTTGACCGACAAAATCGGTCAGCGCGTGCAATTGGTCGGAGACGATTTGTTCGTGACCAACGTCAAGCGCTTGCAAATGGGTTTCGACAAGAAAGTGGCCAATTCCATTCTGATCAAATTGAACCAGATCGGTACCCTGACCGAAACCATGCAGGCTATCTTCCAAGCTCAGCGCAACGGTTACACGGCCATCATCAGTCACCGTTCCGGAGAAACGGAAGACACCACCATCGCCGACCTGACCGTGGCATTCAACACGGGTCTGATCAAAACCGGTTCCGCCAGCCGTACGGACCGTATCTGCAAATACAATCAATTGCTCCGAATCGAAGAAGGTTTGGGCGATGCCGCCGGTTTCTGGGGCAAGGATTTCCCATACGCCATCAAATAAAGGCCTCCGGAAAATTACTGCTTTAGAAAAAATTTGAAAAGGACGCTGCAAAAGCGTCCTTTTTCTGTTTGTTGTCATTGCCTTGCCCATGATTTTCCGCAAAGACGGAAATGAGGTTCGGACGAATGGGAATTATTTCCATAAAAGGATAATATTCCACCCCGAAATGCCGTTGATGCATTGTTTGAAAATGTGGAAATGTTAAGCAGTTCGTATTCGCTTTGGTTTGTACCTCTGTGCCTGTTGGCCGGAGTGGCTTATGCCTCTCTCCTGTACGGAAACAAAAAAGGCTTTGCCTATTCTGCCCGAGTGAAACGTATTTTGTTCGTGTCAAGGGCTCTGACTGTATCGCTCATTGCCTTTCTTCTGCTGCGTCCGAGCCTGCTGTTTACGGCCAAGGAATCCGAACGGCCCATATTGCTGGTAGGCATTGACAATTCCGAATCCATCGCCATAGGGAAAGATTCCGTTTACTATCGGAAAGATTTTCCGTCCGAGATGCACAAACTTCTGCAGCGGCTATCCCGTGATTATCAGGTGGATACATACCTCATCAGCGATTCGGCCCGGCAGGGTGAGACTGTAAATTACGAAGGAAAAGCTACCGATCTGGGCTGCTTTTTCGAAATGGCCGACAATATGTATGCCCACCGTAACCTTGGGGCCTGTGTTCTGATCAGCGACGGCATCTGTACTCAAGGGGAAGATCCGCTGTATGCGGCCCGTCGTCTGTCGGTCCCCATTTACACCGTAGCCATGGGAGATACTACGGAACGTCGGGATGCCCGCATAGCCAAAATACATTGCAATGAGACGGTGTGCCGAAACAATTTCTTTCCTTTGGAAATTCTGCTTCGTTCCCATCGCCTTTCAGGTAAGGAATGCGTACTGAAAGTTTTTGAAAAGCAGAAAGTTTTGTTTGAGAAGAACATCCGATACAGTGGCAATGATTTTTCGGAATGGGTGCGGCTGAATCTGGAAGCCGGCGAGGCCGGGTATCTGCATTATAGAGTAGTGCTACAGCCGGTGGAAGGAGAATGGACGGAAAGCAACAATGTGGCCGATGTCGTAGTTCAGGTAGTGGATGAACGGAAAAAAATAGCCATAGTGTATGCCGCGCCTCACCCGGATGTGGCGGCCCTGACCGAATCCTTGGCGGACAATCCCATGTATACGGTGGAATGCTATTCGGCAGAAGATTTTCGCAAGTCAAACCCGGATTACGACCTGTTGGTTCTGCACCAGTTGCCCAGTACCCGCTATCCCATGAAGGAGGCAATGGACAAAGCCCGGAAGGAGGGTACGTCCCTGCTGTTTTTTGCCGGAGTCTGTCGGGAGGATTTTCGTCCGGATGCCCGTTTCGGTTTGCAGATACAACGGAGCGGCGAGCGTTTCAACGATGTGTATCCTGTTCTGAATGCCGATTTTTCCGATTTCAGTCTGCCGGCATCCATGCCCGCTTTGATGTCCTATGCGCCCCCCTTGCAGCTGGCTTTCGGACATTACAGGATTCCGGCATCCGCTAATGTGTGTATATACCAGAAAATTAACGGAATAAAAACAGATTATCCGCTGATGTTCCAAGAGCAGACTCCCGAACAGAAAGTTGCTTTCTTTTTGGGCGAAGGCTGGTGGCGCTGGCGTATCCACGCCTATATGAACGAAGGCAGCCACGATTCCTTTGATGCACTGATGGAGCAGGTGCTGCAGTATCTTTCCGTCAAAGAAGACAAAAGCCGTTTCCGCGTCAAGGCCCAGGGAATTTATGCAGAGAATGAGCGCATCGTGATGGATGCGGAACTCTACAATAAAAGCATGCAAATGGTCAATCAGCCCGAAGTGAAATTGAAGGTGATTTCCGAACGTGACAAGGGGCAGACGTATGATTATGTGTTTTCCCGTTTCCATCAGGGATACCATTTGGAGATAGAAAGTCTGCCTGAAGGCGATTACCGATGGACTGCAGAAACCGTATTCCAGGGAGAGCGTTTTCACAAAGAGGGCCGTTTCTGCGTGCAGGCTGTTCAGAAAGAGGCTGTGGATCTGGTGGCCAGACATCAGTTGCTGGCCAATCTTTCCGATTTGAACGAGGGCCGGTTGTTCCAGCCCAAACAGCTGGCGCTCATGGAAAAAAGCATCCGGAGCAACGATAAAATAAAAATTTTGGCCAAGTATACTAAAAAACATCATTTGTTGTTAAATAATGGAATACTTTTCTGCTTGCTGGCATTGCTGCTGGGCGGAGAGTGGTTCCTGCGGAAATGGAGTGGAAATTACTGACGGATATCGGTATATCTGGAAAACATTTTCGGAAAACGGACGTATATGAAACTGTTGATTGCAAAAGGAGGAAATCAGAAGATGAAAAGACAATGGAAACATCGTTTCGATTGGATGGGAAAACTGTTTGTGACAAGCGTTTTCCTGTGGATTATACCTGCCGCTTTTGCCCAGGGTACGGTTACGCAGTCTGTGCTCGTTTCTCATCCCTATGTGGATTTTACCCAGGCGGCCGAACATGCTGTCAATACGGTGGTGCACATCAATGCGGAAATGGAGCAGAAGAACAGCACTTGGGATAGTTTTTTCTCCGATCCCTTCTTCAATTTTTTCAATTTCAATGCCCAGCCGCAGGTGTATCAGGCGTACGGCTCCGGAGTAATCTTGACGCATGACGGATACATCGTTACCAATAATCACGTAGTAGACAATGCGGTAAAAGTGACGATTACCCTAAACGACAAACGGAAATTCGAGGCTGAAATCATAGGAACCGACAGGGCAACGGATTTGGCCCTTCTGAAAATCAATGCTTCCAATCTGGATTTCATATCTTTCGGAAATTCCGATCTGGTCCGTATTGGGGAGTGGGTATTGGCTGTCGGCAATCCGTACAATCTGAATTCTACCGTCACTGCCGGTATTGTCAGTGCCAAAGCACGTAATCTGAATATTCTGGGAAAAGGTACCACAGTAACCTCTTTCATACAGACCGATGCCGCTGTCAACAGCGGAAACAGCGGGGGAGCCCTTGTCAATGTTTCCGGTGAACTGATAGGCATCAATGCGGCCATTGCATCCAATACGGGTTCCTATGCCGGATATTCTTTCGCCATTCCTGTCAATGTGGTCAAAAAGGTGGTGGATGACCTGAAGCGTTACGGACGTGTACAGCACGTTCATATCGGCGCTTCCTTTGAGGAAGTTACTTCTGAAAAGGCTGCGGATTTGGGTCTGAAGGAAGTGAAAGGCCTGCAGGTCTCCTGGCTGGAAATGGGAGGCAGTCTGGAAAAAGCCGGTGTGGAAAAAGGGGATGTGTTGCTCCGTTTCGATGGTCGGGAGGTGAATTCCGCTTCCGAAATACAGGAAGTGCTGGAACAGAAAGTGCCTGGTGATGAAGTGCGGCTGACCGTTTTCAGTAATGGCAAGGAAAAGAATGTCAAAGTCGTCCTGTTAAATCAACGGGGCAATACGGATATCATTACTTCCGATGACAATTACGTGCTGGAATTGCTCGGTGCTGAACTGGAACCTATTTCCGCCCAGACCAAATCCCGCTATCGTGTGCAGAACGGCGTCACGGTATCCCATTTGAAAGAGGGTTTGCTGAAGAAAAGCGGCATACAGGAAGGTTTTACCATTCTTTCCGTCGACGGACGGAGTGTGGGAAGCAAAGAGGACATCCGTCGGATTCTGAACGACAAAAAAGGCAATGTGCAGGTAGAGGGATTCTATCCCAACGGATTCATCTACTACTATAATATAACTTTGTAACTTAGTAATAACAAAACATACTCTATGAGGCAGTTAAAAATTTCACACTCTATTACCAACAGAGACAACAGCTCCTTTGAAAAATATTTGCAGGATATCAGCCGGGAGCAAATGATTGGTCCGGATGAAGAAGTTGAATTGGCCCAGCAGATCAAGGCGGGAAACAAGGAGGCTTTGGATAAACTGGTCCGCGCCAATCTCCGTTTCGTGGTGTCTGTTGCCAAGCAGTATCAGAACCAGGGCTTGGGTCTGCAGGACCTTATCAATGAAGGCAATCTCGGTCTGATCAAGGCGGCCAAGCGTTTCGATGAAACGAGAGGGTTTAAATTCATTTCCTATGCCGTGTGGTGGATACGTCAGTCCATTTCCCATGCCATTGCGGACCAGTCCCGCATTGTTCGTCTGCCGGTCAACCAATTGGGAGCCGTGAACAGAATTAAAAAGGAAATTTCAAGATTGGAGCAGATTTACAATCGCTTACCTACCATAGAGGAAATATCGGAAGTGGTGGATATGACCCCGGATAAAATCGGGGAGATTGTGAAGATTTCTTCCCGTCATATTTCCATGGACGCCCCCATCAACAATGAGGATGACACGACTTTCATCGATACCTATATCAGCAGCGACGGGGGAAGTCATACGGATGATCCGCTTCTGAAAGAATCCCTCGAGCAGGAAATAAACCATTCGCTGGAAGCCTTGGAACCACGTGAAAGACAGTTGATTTGCATGTATTATGGAATCGGAGTCTCTCACGAGTATACCTTGGACGAAATAGGCGAACAGTTCGGCCTGACACGAGAGAATGCCCGTCAAATCAAGGAAAAAGCACTCAAAAAATTACGCAAGACGGGAATGAAACGCTTGAAAGCGTATTTATAACGAATAAATATTTTTGCTGATGAACTATCTGTTTACATCCGAATCTGTATCCGAAGGACATCCTGACAAAGTTGCCGATCAGATTTCAGACGCAATGCTGGACGAATTCCTCAAATGGGATCCAAAAGCCAAAGTGGCCTGTGAAACCCTTGTCACCACCGGTCTGGTCATGTGTGCAGGGGAAGTGAAAACCTACTCATACGTTGATATACAGGAAACAGCACGCAAGGTGATCCGGGAAATCGGATACACCAAGGGGGAATATATGTTTGAAAGCAATTCCTGCGGAGTCCTGTCGGCCATTCACGAACAGTCTCCCGACATTTCCCAAGGCGTAGAAAGAGCTGCGGAAGAGGAGCAGGGAGCCGGTGATCAGGGAATGATGTTCGGCTATGCCTGCAAGGAGATGGATAACTATATGCCGCTTCCTATTGAACTGGCTCACCGTTTGGTACAGGAATTGGCTGCCATCCGCAAGGAGGGCCGCCAGATGAAATATCTCCGTCCGGATGCCAAATCCCAGGTGACGGTCGAATACAGCGATCGCAACAAGCCACTCCGTATCGATACCATCGTACTTTCCACTCAGCACGACGAATTCATGCCGAATGAGAAAGCAATGCTGGAAAAAATAGAAGAAGATGTAAGGCATATCCTGATTCCCAGGGTAAAAAAAACATGTCCGAAATCTGTTCAACGTCTATTCAAGGATTTCAAACTCTATGTGAATCCGACCGGAAAATTCGTCATCGGAGGCCCTCACGGCGATACCGGACTGACCGGACGCAAAATCATTGTGGATACGTACGGAGGCCGGGGCGCTCACGGTGGCGGCGCTTTTTCTGGCAAGGACAGTTCCAAAGTGGACCGTTCGGCTGCCTATGCAGCCAGACACATAGCCAAGAATCTGGTGGCTGCGGGCGTTGCAGACGAAATTTTGGTACAGATTGCCTATGCTATTGGCGTTGCGGAGCCTGTCGGCGTGTATGTAGACACCAACGGCAGTTGCCGTGTGAAAGGAGCGGACGGCAAGCGTATGTCGGATGGGGAAATTGCCGATATTGTCAGAGCTAATTTCGATTTCCGTCCATACACCATCACCCGCCGTTTCGGACTGACCAACCCTGTCTTTTTCCCCACGGCTTCTTACGGACATTTCGGTCGGGATACCTACCGTAAGGAAGTGGAAGTTTTTTATCAGGATGCGGATACCACAGCTCGAACCATAGGAGGGGAGACCCACTATTTCAAGGAAGTGGAATTTTTCGCATGGGAAAAGTTGGATATGGTTGATCAGATTCGCAAAGTGTTCCATATTGTCTAACAGAGATTATAATATGAAAATCAGAATAGCGTGTTTGCTGGTCCTGTCAGCCCTGTGTTGCAGCGTCCGTTCGCAGTGCAAGGTTTATCCGGTCCGTCCGGAGGATTCCCTTTCGTCTAAGGAAGTAACCCGTTCCTTTTTTTACAGCCTGCCCATGAATTATTTCAAAGTGACGGTCACTCTTGACAAAACCAGCCGTTACCCGGGGCCTTTCGCAGAATATGCAGAACGCATGCTGGGCCTTTCCGGAGCCATACGGGAGAACAGCATTCAGTACTCCATCCGGAGCATAGATATTCAGGAATGTTCCCTTCCGGACACCAGCAGAACCTACGCTGTCGAATATGCCGATGGAGTGTATCCTTCCGGTGCCGTGTTTGCCGGAATAGAGTATCCAAGCCGATGGAATGTGGATTTCAGTACACCCGATGCTCAGACCAGGGCTCAATTTGAAATTTACGACAACTACACCCTGATAGAGAAAATCGATACCGTATACGAAGACGTGATGGTGGATTCTGTCTGGACGAAAGTCCCGAAGATTTACAAGAAAATGGTTGAAAAAACAACGGCGCAAAAGGCGGATGAGGCTTTGGAAAAAATCAAGAACATCCGGGAAGCGCAGTGGTTGCTGCTGACAGGTGACCATGAGGTGGATTTTTCCAATCTGCAGTACATGATATCGGAATTGAAGAAGGAGGAGGAAACCTATCTCTCCCTTTATTCTGGATTTTCCGTTACCGAAGATGAAATCCATACTTTCATAGTTGCGTTGCCCAAAG
Organism: Bacteroidales bacterium; assembly: GCA_045598025.1. Lineage (GTDB taxonomy): Bacteria > Bacteroidota > Bacteroidia > Bacteroidales > WCHB1-69 > UBA1195. The sequence goes on from JAZLLH010000073.1 coordinate 32,386, forward strand.
AAAAATCCGATGTACTTCTGCTTCCCCTGTTTGGCTTTTCCGAAAAGACGGGATTGCTCAGGGATGCCGGTTTCCGCAAGGATTTGGAAGTATTTCAGCTCAAAATGGAGAACCGCCATACCACCGATGCCTTGCATCCGGTACTTGACGCTTTGGACCGTGGAAAGAAAAAATCGTCGTATGGTTTCTATTACCGCATTCCGGAATATTATTCCGGCAGCATTGTCAATCGGAAAGGCATGGTGAAGGAACTTGGCGATTTTCCTGTCAGTCAGTACGGCTTGGTCAACCGTTTGCCGAAAAATCTGATGTCCTTTGAACTGGATGCGTTGACCGGAAATTTGAAATTTCCTTCCAATCAAGAAAATAAATCATCAAAAAAATAATATTATGGTATCTTATAAAGAATTGGGATTGGTCAATTCCCGCGAAATCTTCAGAAAAGCGATGGAAGGCAAATATGCCATTCCTGCTTTTAATTTCAACAATATGGAACAGCTTCAGGCCATCATCATGGCTTGTGTGGAAACCAAGTCACCGGTCATTCTTCAGGTGTCCAGCGGTGCCCGCAAATATGCCAATCAGAATTTGCTGAAAAACATGGCCAAGGGAGCAACGGAATACGCCCACGAATTGGGGTGCGACATTCCCATCGTACTGCATTTGGATCACGGTGATTCTTTCGAATTATGCAAATCCTGCATTGAAACCGGATTTTCGTCTGTGATGATTGACGGTTCCCATCTTCCTTATGAAGAAAACATCGAATTGACCCGCAAGGTAGTTGAATACGCTCATCCTTACGATGTAACTGTCGAAGGTGAATTGGGTGTGCTGGCCGGCATAGAGGACGAAGTCAGTGCCGAAAAGCATACCTATACCCGCCCTGAAGAGGTGGAAGATTTTGTCAAACGCACGAATGTGGATTCCCTGGCCATTTCCATCGGAACGTCCCATGGTGCGTTCAAGTTCAAAGTGAAACCCGGTGAAGCCATTCCTCCTTTGCGTTTTGACATTTTGGAAGAAGTGGAAAAACGCATTCCGGGATTTCCCATCGTATTGCACGGTTCTTCCTCCGTTCCTCAGGATATTGTAGCTGAAATCAATCAGTACGGCGGTAATATCCAGAATTCGGCCGGTGTTCCCGAAGAACAGTTGCGTCGTGCCGCCACTTCGGCTGTCTGCAAAATCAACATTGACTCCGACGGTCGTCTGGCCATGACAGCAGCGGTCCGCAAAGTCTTGGCTGAAAATCCGGGAGAATTCGATCCCCGCAAATACCTCGGCCCTGCCAGAGAAAAACTGAAACAACTGTATATCCATAAGATAATTAACGTATTGGGTAGCGCAAACAGAGTCTAAATTATATCTACGGAAAATGAATATATTGGAAAACAAAACAGCGTTGATAACAGGGGCTTCCCGAGGAATAGGGCGGGCCATAGCCTTGAAATTTGCCCAGGAAGGGGCCAATGTCGTCTTTACCGATTTGAAGTCCGATACATTTTCCGATTCCCTATTGGAAGAGTTGAAAGCATGCGGTGTAAAAGCTTCTTTTTACACCGCAGATGCTTCTTCTTTGAAAGATTCCGAAGATATGGTTGCCAAAGTGATGGAAACTTATGGCGTATTGGATATTCTGGTCAACAATGCCGGTATCACCCGTGACAACCTTCTGCTTCGGATGAGCGAGGAGGATTTCGATCTGGTGCTGAAAGTCAATCTGAAGTCGGTTTTCAATATGGTCAAATGCGTACAGCCTTTTATGCTGAAGCAACGCCACGGATCCATCATCAATATCAGTTCCATTGTCGGAATGGGAGGAAATCCGGGACAGGCCAATTACGCTGCTTCCAAGGCTGGCATCATAGGATTCGCCAAATCTGTAGCTAAGGAATTGGGCTCCAGAAATATCCGCTGCAATGTCATTGCCCCTGGATTTATTGATACGGCCATGACGCGTGCCCTGAAAGAAGAAATCCGGCAATCCTATATACAGGCGACACCGCTGCGTCGTCCGGGAAAAATAGAAGAGGTAGCCGACCTGGCTCTGTTTCTGGCTTCCGATTATTCTTCCTTCATGACAGGACAGGTAGTCCGTTGCGATGGGGGATACGAAATGTAGCGAGAATGAATTTTTTTCAAAAGAGATATTATCAGAAGATTCTTTCCGGACCACAAGGAAAAAGACGTTCAGCCAGGGTTCCGCAACTGTATGATTGTAAGAGCGTTTGTTTTCTCTGTCGTTATACGGCAGAAGCAGATTTGCTCCAACAGATCAGTCTGTTCAAGAATTTTCACAAGGATTTCCACGTGCTGATGTATGTGGAGGGAAAACCTTATTTGGGCGCTGCATTCAATAAATTGAATGTGCAGCCTTTTTATGCCGATAATTTCAATTTTTTCGGACATGTTTCGTCTGAGGCTATGTTCAATCTGCTTTCGCAGCATTATGACTTGTTGGTGGATACCATACCCGAACTGCAGGAAACCACCGCTTTGATTCATCATTGGATAGATGCTGATTTCAAAATCGGCAGGGATATTTCCTACGAAAAATTGAGCGATTTGAACATTCTGTTGGAAAAAGATGCGGATACATCAGTTTATCTGGAAACGGTCAAATCGTATATTTCAAAATTAAAAAACAATCAATGATAAATCGTTTTTTTAAATGGCAAACCTTGCATTTTCTGTTGCTTGCAGTGTTTCTGTTAGGTAGCGGCATAAGGGTTTCTGCGCAGAAAAATCCAGACGATGTCATTGGTTATTATCTGGTAGAAGATCCGTTTACCAAGGCAATCAGTCAGATACGTATGTATAAGACTACGGATGGCAGTTACGCGGCCAAGGTGTGCTGGAACAAGGATAAATCCCACGACAAATACCTTGGTCTGTTGTTTTTGAGCAAACTGAGATATGATCCGGAAAAACAATGTTACGTTAATGGTCGCATCAAATATCCGGGAAAACCGGGTACATACAGCGCAACCATGGATTTTGACTCAGACGGACGTCTGCGAGTGCGTGGTTATTTGGGAGTATCCGTACTTGGAATGACCATTTATTGGACTAAGGAAGATAAGCAGCGAACAGACTGATAACCAGTTTTTTTTAATTATTTATTTAACATAATATAAATTATATAACAAATTTATCCACACAATATTATTGTGCAAAAAATACGTTATTTTGATTTTCCTTTTTCATTTTTGGAAGGATTTCAGACGTTTCTCCGCAATTTCCAACTGATTTTTCAGAAAATCGACGGTGTTCTTTTGTTTGCTTCCCGGACAGCAGAAAGCGAATGATCCAGCGTATATCCGTAGTCTTCTTTTTTCAGTTTCGCAATTGGTTTTTTAAATTTCAAAGTTTTTTTCATAACATTATCTTTTAGAAACTGTAATCATGTGCTTTACCTATATATCGCCAACAACCCAAACGCTTATCAAAATAGCATTTAGAATAAACACCTTTCAATGTGACACGTTCATAAGTCTTTGCCAAATCAAACAAAGCTTGAGCGGCCGCTTTTCGGTTTTTTTCATAAGGTCTACTAATTTTTTTCATAACTTTTGCATTTTGTATTTACTTTTTGTCTACTTTTGCATCAGCTTTGAAGGTGGCCCCTTGGTGTTTGAAGCACGTAAAGGTGAGAGCTAACCTTCTTTTTTTTTATTTACAAGTTATGCAATAATGCAGGAAATTACCTCTTTCCCTAACACCTACCATCAGTTTTGCATAACGATTTCTACCGACTTTAACCCTCAATTCGTATAAAAATATAAATTTAAACACTTTAGACTGGTTCCTATTTTCCTTGGGAATATACATACGATAAAATTTCGCACGCTTAATCATTTCAGGTAATGCCATAGCAACGATAGTAGACTCATAACTCAACCTCGCATGATTTGCCGTTTCTTTTATACTCCTACTGTTAATTTCCACAAGAACATTACCCAAACACGGACAAGCAACACAAGTTCCTGAAAGATTTTTCAAAGATTCAATAATCAAATTTTTCCGTATTTGATTATCCTTTTCTGTTTTTCCAGTCGGTATTTTGCTTTTATCAATCATACTATTTCAATTTCACCAGGTTGTAAACACCCACTCCGGCCATCAGCACGCCGACGGACAGGATCATTATCGATAAGCTCTTACTGTTCATGATTTTTTTTTTAAGGTCATCAAATTGTTTCAGATTGTATTGTTCCACTATGGAGAGCACAGAGGACACATAGTTTGTGGCCGTGGCATAGCCAGCCGCCTTGATTGCGCTGATTTGTTCTTCCGGGCTCCCGGCTTTCAGAGCTGCGGCATACCGGCTGTTTCGGGTCAGCAACCTGTTTCGGTCCCGGATTGAATCGGACTTTCCTCATCCGGATTCCAGGGCTGCCTAGGCGATCAGGATCGACTGGATTTTAGTGTATATAGTATTCAGAATCAGGCGCTTTCCGATATTAGCTTTCGTCTCGCTGCCATAGATAACACCGACTGTCAAACCGGCGGAATACAGTCTGTTCAAATACTTTTAATGAAATAGGCGGCGACTGCCGCAATCACGACATTACAAAAAGTCGAAACCAAGGGTAGCCTTGGCTTCTTCGCTCATGCGGTCCATATCCCATGGAGGATCAAAGGTGATGCGCACATCAGCACCGTTGATTTCGGGAACGTAGGATTCTACTTCCGATTTGACGAAAGGCGGAAGGGTTTCCGCAACCGGACAATTGGGCGCTGTCACGGTCATCAGGATGTCCACGTGATTGTGCTCGTCAATCTGGATGTCGTAAATCAGACCCATGTTCCAGATATCGATGGGCATTTCCGGATCATAAATTTTTTTCAGGCGTTCAATGATATCGGCTTTCAGTGCTTCCTTGTCTTTCATATTATTGGGCTTTGGCTTGATATACAATGGCGAAACGTTTGATTTGCTGAATCATGGAAAGCAAACCATTGGAACGGGTCGGTGAAAGATGGTTTTTCAGTCCGATGGCATCAATATAGGACAAATCGGCACTGAGAATTTCCTGGGGAGTGCGTTCCGAAAGCACCCGTATCAGCAGGTTGATGATGCCTTTGGTGATGATAGCATCGCTGTCGGCAGTGAAATACAGACGTCCGTCTTTAAAGTCGGCCTGTAGCCACACATTGGACTGACAGCCTTCAATGCGGTATTCGTCGGTTTTGTATTGAGGTGCAATCAAGGGCAAAGATTTTCCCAACTCTATGATGTAGTTATATTTGTCCATCCAATCATCAAAATAGGAAAATTCTTCTATGATTTTTTCTTCTGCTTCCTGTAAGGTCATTTTATCTGTAAGTATATGGTTTATAAGCATTATTCATTAATAAATGGTCAGCAAGGACCAAGGCTGTCATAGATTCCACTACCGGTATGACGCGTGGAATTACACAGGTATCGTGGCGGCTTCCGGCTTTCAGCAGCACCTTCTCCCCTTTTTCATTTCTGCTTTCCAGATTTTGCATCAGCGTGGGTATGGGTTTGAATGCCACGGAAAAATAAATATCTTCCCCATTGCTGATACCGCCCTGTATACCGCCGGAATGATTGGTCAAGGTGTGGAATCCTTCTCCAATCAAATCGTTGCATTCACTGCCGCGCATGGCAATCGAAGCGAAACCGCTGCCGTATTCAAAGCCTTTGGCCGCATTGATTCCCAGCATGGCCTGCGCCAGGTCCGCCTGCAGTTTGGCATAGACGGGTTCTCCCCATCCGCAGGGCACGTTCCGGACAATACAGCCGACAAGGGCACCGAGCGTATCGCCTTCTGCCCTGACTTCCTGCAGCCGGCCTTCCATGGCTTCGTTGGTTTCTTTATCGGGACAAAACAGACTGTTTTTCAGAATGTCATCTGTGTTTATCTCAAGTATGGGAGTAGAAAGAGCAATGTCTCCGACCTGTCGGGTGAAAGCGTGAATCTCCACTCCTTCGCTTTGCAACAGCAGTTGGGCCAGGCTCCCTCCCACTACCCGAACTACTGTTTCACGAGCTGAGGCTCTGCCGCTTCCGTCGTAATCAAAAAAACCGTATTTCTGCCAATAGGTGTAACTGGCATGGGAAGGACGCAGCACGCCCCAGACATCGTCCGTATGGTGTACGTCCTGGTTTTCTATCAGGAAAGCAATGGGAGCTCCAGTTGACTTTCCCTGATGTATGCCGGAAAGAAAGCGGACTTTATCGGGTTCGTGGCGTGGCGTGGATGTCGCGCAATTGGAGGATCGCCGCTTTTCGAGCTGGCGGCTGATGCTTTCCGTATCAATGACAATGCCTGCCGGAAAACCGTCCAAAACTCCTCCTATGCAGTTTCCGTGGGATTCGCCGAACGAAGTCAATGTCAGAAGTTTGCCGAAAGTATTCCCTGCCATGTTATTGCTGTTGTTTTCGGGTGTAAAGATCCATGAGTTGCGCTCCCGCTGCATAGGCACTGAGTTGCTGCTCCAGCATTTTCTGCTTCACTGTATCCAAGTGTTGCCGTACGGCATCGTCGGAGTAAAACAGATCGAACAGATGTTCTGCTATATAGGATTTCAGGCACTCCTCCGATTGACGGATGCGGCGTTCGCGGAACAGGCCATTGGCCTGCATTTTTTCTATGTATTCCGATATGCAGGTCCATACTTCCGGAATACGAAGCCCGTGCAAGGCGGAAGCCGTCAGTACGGGTGTTTTCCAAAATGCCTGATTGTGATGAGGAAATAGTTGCAGTGCGTTGGCCAACTGTCTGCGGGTCAGTTCAGCTCTTTGTGCGTTGTCTCCATCGGCCTTGTTGACTACGATGGCATTGGCCATTTCCATGATTCCCCGTTTGATGCCCTGCAGTTCATCTCCAGCTCCGGCAATGGTCAGCAGCAGGAAGAAATCGACCATGGAATGCACGGCGGTTTCTGACTGTCCGACGCCCACGGTTTCCACCAGAATGGTGTCGAAACCGGCGGCTTCACACAAAATGATGCTTTCCCGTGTCTTGCGGGCCACACCGCCCAGCGAACCAGCCGATGGGGAAGGACGTATGAAGGCTTTGGGATTGACCGAAAGGTTTTCCATGCGGGTCTTGTCTCCCAGTATACTTCCCTTGGACCATTCGCTGCTCGGATCGACGGCCAGCACGGCCAGCTGATGTCCCATCGCGGTGATATGGGTGCCGAAACTTTCAATGAAGGTGCTCTTCCCGGCTCCGGGAACTCCGGTAATCCCGATGCGTACCGATTTTCCGGCATACGGCATGCAGGCGTTGATGATTTCCTGAGCCAAAGCATAGTGTTCGTGCAGATTGCTTTCAATCAGTGTGATGGCTTTACTCAAAATCACCCGGTCGTGTGCGCGTATACCATCCACATACGCTTGTTTCGACAACATCGGTGCTTTTTTCAGCGGACGTTGCTTCAAATACGGATTCACCTGAGACGGTTGTGGAATTCCGTCCTGTACGTGAAGTGCTGATTGATAATTGCTTTCGTATTCTTCCATGAATGCTTGCTATTCCCCTTCTCTTCCTTTGATTAAAGGTGCAAAGTTACCAATTACAAGCATATAAAAAGCACATTTTCCGGATTTTTTCTTACCCTGTTCAATGCTTCCGCATGGCCATGCTTTTCTGGAAAGCGTATTTCGTTATTGTGGTGAAAAAAAATATCATCAATATGGCATATTGATATCTGGAAAAAGAGTAATTTTGCATGTTCATTTATAAAAAAGAAAGAAACAAAATTTCAGTGAATTAATTATCCTTTAAAAATCAATTTATTATGAAAAGTACAAACATATTTCAAGCTGCGAAAACAGTTTTCTGTATTTCCTTGCTCTGCCTGCTGATGGAAAATGCAGGAGCCCAAAACTCCCCCCGTACCTATGTCCCGCTCGGTAATGATCCGACCGGCAATGTGTTCCAAGTAAAAGGTGATTCCCTATACTCCAACGCATTTACCCATAAAGGGTTTTGGAATATCTATAAATCCCTGCTGTATTCCCGTTCTGCCATAGATCCTGTTTCCAATACACAGAACTATTTTTACATCACTTCTATAGAACCCTCTGTAAATCGGGTTAACCAAGGCCTCCTCGATCTGCAGCAAAATCCTCAGGCACAACGTTATTCCCCTTTCGGCACCTCGGTAGGAAGTTCTTCCTTTACCACCGATTCCTACGCTGCACTGCAAGAATGGGTAAAGAAGGAAATGGCTCGCGGACGTATCGTAAGTAGTTCAGCCATTGCGACCTACGGAAAAAAGAAAACGACATACACCTTTGTCGCCCGTTCTTTTGACGAAGGTAGGGAAAAAATATTCACCCACCACTTCGAATCCGAAAAGGTGGAAGAAGTAACCGAATGGGGAATGCAACAAGCTGAAAACGGTCATACCGTCACCCAGATGTTCAATAAAGAAAAAGGGAAATTCACGGCTTACTATTACGGACCGAACTGTTGCATTAACGAATAAGCATGCGGCGGTTATTCGGGTGAATCAGCTTCAGACAAACTGCTCAAAATACGTTTTTTCCTCCGTAAAATCCAGGTGCGGACATTGCGTCTGCAGTGCCTGGATTTTTTCAATACATTGCCGGCAAAAAGACCGGTAATTTTCCGTTTGCGGGAAAACAGGCCGGTGGTGGAAAGCGGCTTCTACTTTCTCTATTTCCTGATTCAGATTGCGTACCGAATCGTCAAAATAGGCTTCCGAAAAGCGTTCCCAAATGTAATTCACGGCTTCGTCGGAAGGGTGCGTGCGGTCGGGAGCATAAAAGCGGTAATCCCTCAGATCGTCCATCATGATTTCATAGGAAGGAAAATACGATACCCAGTCAAAATCCTGCTGCAGTTCGTGTGCCAGCACACGCAGGCAGGCTTTGCTGTAACTGTTCTGCACAAGTTGGCTGCGCAGGTGGCGAACCGGGCTGACGGTGAGTATGCATCGGAGATTAGGCCGTATTGCCTGTAGGGATGACAGCATACCCTTCATGATATTCCGCATTTCTTCCACGGGAAGGTCCTTTTTTTCAAATGTTTCGGACGGCATTTTGTGGCAATTGGCCACCACTTTCCCATTGTCCTTCAAAGAATAAAGCGTGTTGGTTCCCAAACTCAGAATCAGGCAGTCCGTTTGCAGAATAAAATCGTGGGCGCGCTGCATGGCCTCGCGTATCTGTCGGAGGCAGCTGCGCTTTTCCGGATGGGAAAAACAGCTGTGAAAGGAAAAACTGTTCCAGCAATCCCCGTAAAAAAACAGATCCTCCTCCCCGATTTCCGGATTTTCCATCATTTTTTCCATGTTGTCCGCCAGAGAAGAAGGGTTGAATATTATGCCGAGAGGATTGACCAGAGCATTGAATTTGTGTTCAATGAGTTTTTGCCCGATGTTGTCGGCAAAGCACGAACCCAAACACAGCGTCCGCTGCGCCTGGGTCAGATTCCAGTCCTGTTTGTCCATCCGTATGGGAGTGCGAAAAGTATCCATGTTTGTCATCGAATATCCAGATATGGTTTGATTTTGTCGTACAATTCCTGATAGACGTGCGTTGCACGCTTCATTTCATCTAACGAACGATAGCCTCCTTTCGTATTTTTCCTCCCGTTGACAATGCTTTTGGCCAGATAAGCATCCACGTAAGGATGTTGCCTCAGTTCGGCTGCGGTGGCCGTATTGATGTTGATTTTCCGTACGATTCCAGTATCCAGCGAAAGGTAAGGCTTTATTTTTTCGTATTTTAGGGTATCAATTATCCGGATTTCCAGCAATTGTTCCATGCGGACAAATCCGCCGAGCCGCTCCCTGTAGGTTATGATGTATTCGGCTGTTTTGCTACCTATGCCGGGGACCCGCTGCAGTTCCGTACTGTCGGCCGTATTCAGCTCCGTGGGTGGAGCGGACAGCGTTTTTTTGCGGACGCGCTCTGTCTCGGGAAATTTTCGCACACTGTCGTTGTATGCAACAGCAGTGCGGAATGGTTTCTGCCATTGGTGAGAGGCTGGTTTTCTGTTCCATTGTTGCCGGCGTTGCAGCCAGGCCTGTTCTGCGGAATCGGCCAGAAATGCTTGCCGTTGCTCGAATTCCTTATAGGCGGCATAATCTGCTTCGGAAAAATTCCGACTCTCTCCAGTCGGACGAAGGACCATCCAAAACCGGAAAAACAGGAGAATGAGAATAAGCAGGGACAGCACAATCAGGCCGCGGCGTTCTCCTGCCGTGAATTCAAAAAAGGTCAGTGGGTGTTTTTTCATTTTTTCAATCGTCGAACAAATTCATTTGTATGCCTTCGCTGCTGTCGGAATCCGATACGGAGGGGGCCTGGTGCAGCATGTCGTCCATCCACTGCTTGCCTTGGGCATCCTCTTCGGCTTCAATGGCTTCGTCCTCTCCTTTGTCGTCTGTGCCGATTTCGGTGAAGTCCGTATCTTCTTCTTCGGCCTCTTCTTCGGCATCCTCCTCTTCGCAGGGAAGAGGATCCAATTCTATGATTTTCTGTATATTGTCGTAATTCAGGCGTTTGCCCTTGGATTTCAGTCTGGTGACCTCAATCATTTCCGCAGGCGAAAGAATTTCCCGAAGTTTTTCCTTATCTTTTCCGGTGTAGTACAGCTCAAACTGCGGAAGTGCATGACTGGTGCACAATTTCAATTCCGCATTGGGATTTCCGGACAGAAGGTCGATTTTCTTGTCTCCGGCTTCGATTTGGGAACGTCTCAGAAAATACTTGGCAGCCTGTCTGTCGTAGTACAGAACCGTAACCACTTTGTGCGGATGGTATTTTTCCACGTACAGCAATCCCTCATCGAAATGGACAGAAAGGTCAAAACCGGTAGTTTTGCAATAACCGCCACTGTAATAGGCTATCAGTTTGTCCTTGGCTTTGAAGGAGCCCAGCAGCAGGCCGCGTTGGTCGGTGTTCAGCCGCTGCACGCTTTCATCAAACCAGATGTTCAGGGCATCGAGCGTAGAAGTGCCCTTGGACAGCATCTCCACCTTTCGTACCGGATGTTTGGAAAGAATATTTCCCATGCTGTTTCTTCCTTTGATGGCCAAGGTGCTGAAATCGAATTCGAATACGGGTTTTTTCAATTTGGCCTTGTGCTTCAGCGTAACCCTTACCTTTTCGGCTTCGCCATTTTTGTTCATGGTGAAATACAGCACTTTGCTTCCTTTTTTACCCTGAGTAAGGTCGTAGTTCTTGTCTCTGGATACGCCTCCGATGGCAAAGCGTTTGACATAACTGTAGCCCAAGGCTCCGTCCTGATACACCATGTTGTAGATGGTTCTCTCATCGTTGCGGGCAAACACGTGTACAGACAGGATATCCGAACCGACAAAGACTTTTTCGGCCACTTTGGTCACCATGAACGTTCCGTCTTCGTGGAATATTATGATTTCGTCCACGTCGGAGCACTCTCCTACCATGACCACGTTTTCGTCTTTTTTCAGATTGGTGCCGATGAATCCATCTTTGCTGTTCATGTACAGTTTCTGGTTGGCCACGGCCACATGGGTGACATTGATGCTTTCGAAATTCCGGATTTCGGTTTTGCGTTCCCGTCCGGCACCGTATTTCTTCCTGAGCTGTCGGAACCACTGTATGGAATAATCAATAATGTGTTCGATGTTGTTTCGGACTTCGTCTATGTCGACTTCGATGTCCTGCAGTTGCCGTTCTGCCTCCTTGATGTCGAATTTGGAAATTTTCCGGACCGGTTTTTCCGTCAGGCGGAGTATGTCTTCCCGGGTGATTTCCCTTTGAAAGAGCGAGCGGTAGGGATCAAATGCCTTTTCGATGTCGCTGATCTGATCTTCAAAGGATTGCTGGTCCTTTTCCAATTCCTTGTATATGCGTTTTTCAAAAAATATCTTTTCCAGAGAAATCCAATGCCATTTTTCCAGCAGTTCGCCCAAAAGGATTTCCAACTCCCTCTTGAGCAAGGTTACGGTGCGTTCGGTTGACGTCCGGAGAATGGTCTTGACATCGGTGAAACGCACTTCATCGCCCACGACTACGCAGGTAATGGGTGAAATGGATACCTGGCATTGCGTGAATGCATACAGAGCGTCTATGGTCTGATCCGGCGATGTGTTGGGTGCCAGTTGAAGTATGATTTCGGCGTGTTCCGCTGTTTTGTCAAAGATTTTGACTATTTTCAACCGGCCTTTTTCCACTGCTTTGGTGATGTCTTCAATCAGGCTTTGGGTGGTGGTATACGGGATTTCCGTGATAATAAGGTTCCGCTTGTCCAATTGCTGGATTTTGGCGCGGATGCGCACGCAACTTTTGTTTTTGTCGCTCTTCATCCCGTCGTTGTAGTCGCTGACATCTATCATGCCTCCCGTCGGGAAATCGGGATAGATGGAGAAATCCTTTCCCTGCAGTATATCGATGGAGGCGTCCAGCAGTTCGTTGAAATTGTGCGGAAGGATGAGGGAGGAAAGTCCCACTCCCAGCCCCAAGGTGCCCTGATTCAGCAGCAAAGGGAATTTGACAGGCAGAGAGACCGGTTCTTTGTTGCGCCCGTCGTAGGAAAGTTTCCATTCCGTAATTTTGGGGCTGAAAGCTACATCCAAAGCAAATTTGGAAAGACGCGCCTCTATGTATCTTCCGGCAGCGGCTCCGTCCCCAGTGAGGATATTGCCCCAGTTTCCCTGGCAATCAATCAGCAGGTCCTTCTGCCCCAAATGAACCAGAGCATCGTTGATGGAGGCGTCCCCATGGGGATGATACTTCATGGTATTGCCCACAATGTTGGCTACTTTGTTGTAGCGCCCGTCGTCCATTTCCCACATGGAATGCAGTATACGCCTCTGTACCGGTTTCAGACCATCGTTGATGTCCGGAATGGCCCTGTCCAGGTTGACGTAGGACGCATAATCCAGAAACCAGTCCTGGAACATGTCCTTGATATGGAAAACCTGCTGCAGGTCGTTTGTCTCGTTTGCTTCCGTCGTTTTTTCAGCCGATGTATCCTTTGTCTCTTCCGTCATCCGTTTCCCTTTTTATGTGAAGGTATTTACGCTGCAAAAGTAGTCAAATTTTCAAACAGGACAGCGAACTTATCTGAGTCGTTTTGCTTAAATGATTGAATTTGAAAAATTTCAAAAATCCCAAAAGTCACCTACCCTCTGCAGAAATGGAGAAAGATGCCAGACAAGCTACCTTTCCGTCTTGACGCAAACAGAAATCCATTTGTCTTTCGCCCACTTCTTGAACAGAAGCCCAAATATTTGTACCGCGCATGATTTCATTTTTGAAATTCAAATCCAATCTCGACGGTTGGGTATGTGCAATCATCTTATCTGGCAAAAGATTGAAAAAATAGTCTACATAACTGCAGTTGTTCAGGTGTCCGTTGAAATCACACGAACTATAGCCTGCTGTACCGGCAACTTCCTTTTCGCTGCAAAAAAAACGGATGCGATGCGGTTTGTCGCAATCCACCGGATGATATTCCAAGGAGGTATCTAATTTGGAAATCACCGGTTTGCGTGTTTTATTGTCCAACACACACCAATCCGTAATACCACACCCTATGACAGTGCCGGAGTCGTCGTGTATTTCCACATTGCGTTCATGGCAAAAAAGATTTTCCTGACCTTTCCAAACCCCGATGGAAAGTTCCGAATAAAGTTTCGGACGACGGTATATTTCTAAACCGCAGCGGGCAAGCACCCAGGTTAACCCGCGCGCTGCCATGACATCAATTCCATATCCTTCTCTGCGAATATTCATGCTGACAGCATTGATGATTTTCCGATATAAAGCAGGAATACTGCCCAAACCCGTATAATCTATATTTTCCGGTTGCACATAGTCTGTGTATATATTATTTTTCATTCCGTACAGAAAGTTTCATTTATCAGTTGAATTTTCTTTGTCGGTGTCAACGGTACATGGCTTCGATGGATTCACTGTATTGCTTTTCTACCACAGCGCGTCTGATTTTGAGTGTGGGGGTCAGAATGCCGTTTTCCGTGCTCCATTCATCTCCTGTCAATTGGAATTTTCTGATTTTTTCCGCTTCTCCGAGAGATGCATTACAGCGGTTTACGATATCCTGATACATCCGGAGAACATCACTGTTCTGTGTCATTTCTTTCAAATCGGTATATGGAATGCGATTGTCTCTGCACCATTGTTTCAGATTTTCCGCATCCGGACGGATGAGAGCGGTTACAAAGCGCCGGTTCTCTCCGAAAGCGACGACTTGTTGTATTAAGGGTGAGGCTCCGCATTGGGCTTCGATGAGAGACGCGTTGATGTATTTTCCCAGTGAAGATTTAAATAGATTCTTTAATCTTCCGGTGATAACCACTTGTCCTTTTGCGGTAAAACGTCCCATGTCTCCTGTATGCAACCATCCGTTCCCGTCTATGACGGAACGGGTCAGTGCCTCGTCCTTGTAGTAGCCCATCATGACATTGTGTCCGCGGCAAATCAGCTCTCCCTGTGCAGTAAAATCCACTTCTACTCCAGGCAGCGGGAATCCGACAGTACCGGCTTCCCTTCCGTATTTTTCGTTGCAGCTCACAGCAATAACGGGTGATGCCTCTGTCATGCCGTAACCTTCGTATACCGGCATTCCGATGGCGGAAAAGAAAGAAACCAGTTGGGGGCGTATCATAGCCGAGCCTGACACTATGATATCGAAGTCACTTCCGATCTGTTTCCGTATCCTGCGGTATACCAGGCGGTCTGCTATCCGGTGCCGGATGCGGTACCACAGGCTGCGTTCGCATTTCTCGATGCGGTATCTTTCTGCCAATTCCACCGCATCATAGAACAGTATCCGTGAGATGCCTTTGAGTTTTTTTCCGCTCTGATATATTTTGTCGTACATCTTTTCCAGCATCAGCGGCACCGTCGACATCATGGTGGGCCGTATGCTGCGGATGTCCTCTCCTATGGTGCCCAGATTCCGGGGATAGTACACAGACAAGCCTCTGTACTGATACAGAAATACCAGCATGCGCTCGTAGGCATGGCAAAGCGGCAGAAAACTGAGTGCGGTGTGAGACCAGTCTGCCATGGTTGGATGCAGTGCTTCCAGCTGGCTGACGATGTTCATGTGGGAGAGCATGACTCCTTTGGGCGTTCCGGTTGTTCCCGATGTGTACATGATGGTGGAACAGTCTTCGGGATTCACTCCGGCCGCACGGGCTGTCAGCCCTTCCGGATTGCGGTGTTGCCGTCCAAACTCCAGGAATTGTTCCCAACAGGGAAAGCCCTCCCTTTTACTGAAGGTGTATACCCATTCCAGATTCGGTGTCTGCGATTGTATGCGTGCTGTTTTGTGCAGCACTTCCGCTCCTTCTGCGACTGCCATTCGGGCTTCACAATGATTCAATATGTATAGATAGTCCTGTTCGCTGATGGTCGGGTAAATGGGAACCGTGATGCAGCCGATTTTCATGACGGCCATGTCCAGCATGTTCCATTCCGGACGATTGCTGCTGATGATGGCAACTTTGTCACCCTCTTTCAATCCCAGTTGAAGCAGGGCATAAGCCGCTGCGTTCGTCTGTTCTGCATATTCTTTCAGACTGTAGCGTATCCATTCTCCGCTGTCATCCTTTCTTCCCAGAGCCGTTTGCTGGTCCGGACGTATTTCCAGATTGTGGTCAATGATGTCAAATAATCTTCTTATTTCCATTTTGCTTTGGTGTTTTGAATCCGGATGCAAAGTAAGCCTTTTATCCTTTGTGGGGGTGAAAGAATGTTTTATTGGCCGGTTTGCTGGTGTGAAAAACGGTATTCAGTGGTAAAAATGCCCCAGGAGGGATAAAATTGCCGTGGGGTGAAATTCGTACCTGATTTTTTTGTACCTTTGCAGCCTAAATCAAAAATATAATGAAGAAATATATTCCACGCTATATGACGGATAAGGCCAATTTGGCATTTTTCCTGATGTTTGTAGCTTTTTACGCTCTCATATTCATATTTGTGTACCGGCCTTTCGGATCTGACCGCTGGCTGTCCATCAACAACAATGTGGACCGTTTTGTCTTTTATGCCATACTGGTGGTGCTGATGGGTATTGCCATTCTTACGGTCAGCCGGCTGCTGATGTGTATGGTTGCCAAAAAGAAAAACATCAGCATCCCGATGTACTGTTTCTGGATGTTCATGGAAGTGGCACTCATCGCTTTTGCCGTCACTCTCTTTGCCTGGCTGGTGACCAAAAAAATCGATTACAGGGCCTATTTCGAAATTTATCCCAGGTCCTTTTCCATCACTTTTCTGATTCTTTTCATTCCTTACATTATATCGTATATGTATTTCGGTATACGTCACAAGGAAAAGGAATTGGATGAACTTTCCGCTGCGTTGAACCAGATACGCCAGAATGTCCAGACGGGAAGCGGCAGTCCCAGGGCGGAAAATGACGTCATGGTGCATTTTAAGGATGAGAAGGAAGAAGTCCGGCTATCCGTTTACCTGAGTGCTGTACTCTACATTGAATCGGCCGATAACTATGTAAAAATCCACTATCTTCACAAGGGAGAAGAAAAAGGTTTCATCCTGAGAAATTCCCTGAAGAACATCGAAGCCCTTTTCCCTGATGGGGAACTGGCCCGCTGTCACCGTTCCTATATTGTGAATACACAAAAGGTCAGGATCCTCCGGCGAACGAAAGATGGCCTGACCTTGGAATTGGATGCGGAAAACGTACCGGATATCCCGGTGTCCAAAACCTATTCTGAAAAGATATTCAGACTGTTTTCCGAACTCTGATGTTTTCTATCGGTTGCGTTTGAACAGTCCCTTGTGTTCCTGTCCGGGTTCGTGCGAGAATTTGCTGGTCAGCGAAAGTCCGAAGTTCTCCCTGAACTGCAGATGATCGGTCATCATGGGGGTGCCGTCGGCGTGCAGACGGGCGTTTCCGTTTTCGTCGAAGCAGGCGAATTTGACATCGTAATCGTAAATAGCAGCGGCAAATACGCTGAAGGACAGCCATTCGGTCAATTTGAACACCCAACGCATTTCAAAATTCACGTCCACCTTCTCCGGTTGGTTGAAATAATCGGTAAAGAGTTCCAGTTTGGAATAGAGGGAAATCAGGTCCGTCAGGTTCTTGTTCATGGTGAAACGGGCAAATCCACCGAATCCGGATGTGGAAGTCAGTCCGCTGTCTACTGCGAAATAGTTTCCGTCAAAAAAGCGGTCGTCCAGTTTGAAAGTGGTTTTTCCGGTAACGGGTGAAATGAAGATGGACCAATCTTTCTTTTTGTATTCCAAACCGATGGAAGTGATCAGATAGGCCGGCGTCATGAAGGCGGAAGATACCAGTTCGTTGGTGTAACCGTCGGAAATCTGGGTCTGCAGTTTGCAAAGGGCTGCGCAGTTCCAGTCGCCGCTCAACTGATAACCGAAATTGGATGCCAGATCCAGGTTATCTGTGGTTTTGGTGTTGATGTCGGTTTTCAGGTTGCGCTGCATACCGTAATCGATATCGAGGGTATTGTCCCATATCAAACGTTTTTTGCGGTATTTGATATAGTAGTTTCCGGTTCCTTTGACACTGATGGCCGGGTCACCACCGGCTGCCCAGTTCAAGGTGTAGTCTTGGGCGAAGGTCAGAAGGGTAATGCCTCCGTATGACCAACTTCCCTGATTCAGTGAAGTATCGATTTTGGAGCCTATGCCTTCTGTTTTTGTGGCTAATGATTTGATTTCTTGTGCAGATGATGTAAAACCGGCAAGCAGGAGTCCGGCAATCAGCAATACGGATTTCTTCATGTTTTAATGTTCTTGATTTTATTTTAAATAGGCTAACAATTGATGTATGGCGGTCGTAACCGGATATTTTTCGTACAGAATTCTGTATGTGGTAGTCAGTATGGGCGTATCCAGATGATATTCGGTCTCATTCAGATGATGCATGCAGCGAACAGCCGTATACCCTTCTGCCACCATCTTCATTTCCATCAGTATGGAAGGAACGGAATACCCCTTCCCTATCATGAAACCGAAATTCCGGTTGCGGCTGTATTGGGAATAGGTGGTTACCAGGAAATCTCCCAGATAAGGCGAGGTAGACATTTTCCGGTCCACCATGGGATACAGATTGCGCAGTATGCGGACCATTTCTCTGGTACAGTTGGTGTTGAATACGGCCAACAGGTTGTCACCGGCACCCAATCCCCGGAAAATGCCGGCCGCCAGAGCGTAGATATTCTTCAGTATGACGGACATTTCAATGCCGGGCATGTCCTGTGACAGATTGACGATGACGTAGCGGTTGCGGAAAAGGTTGGCTACATCTTCCGCCAGTTCCTGGTTGGCAGAGGCAGCTGTCAGGTAGGTCAACCGTTCCCTGGCAATTTCTTCTGCATGGGAAGGCCCTACGATGATACCCAGCTGGTCTTCGGGCAGCCCGAAGGCGTGTCGCATATAGGTAGTGACGGATTCCATGGTTTCCGGTACCAGTCCTTTGGTGGCAGAGATAAGGCTTTTGCCCTCAAACAGTTTCTTGGGCATTTCGGACAGGGTCTTGAAAACATAGGCCGAAGGAATGACCAGCACGATGATGTCGGCCTTCCCGACAATCTGTTTCAGATTGTTGGAAATGGTGATGCGGCGCGGATTCAATTCCGCTTCGTTCAGATACAGCGGATTGTGTCCGAAGGAACGGATACCTTCAATAATTTCGGGTTCCCTCACCCACCAGAATACACGGTTGGTGTTGGACGACAATATCTTGACGATTGCCGTGGCCCAACTTCCTCCACCGAGGACAGCCACTTTGCGTTGAGGACGTACGACGGTCTGTAAGGATTCGAAAACGAATGCCATGATGTTGTCTGCTTAGTTCAAAGAGATGTAGTTGGGGAATGAAACGGAAGCGGAGCCGATTTCAACGGTAGGTCTCACCTTGAAAGACAGACGGGAGGAACGTCCCGTATCCTTGTTGAAACTGCCGATGAAGCTCTTGATGGCATCCAGACCTTTGGCTGAGAAAATATCGTAGACATTCATGTTGACATCCAAAGGAATATCAACCGATCCCTGAGCCGGAATGACATATCTTTCCGATACGGAACCGCCGGCCATCTGTACGTCGTCTATGCAGCAGAGCCAGTCCATGTGGGTGACGGAGGCGTCTTTTTCCGTAGGATTGCTGGCTCCTACCTTAATTCCCATAACCACGGGAAGCTGTTTGGTGAGCAGGCAGGCTGACAGGGTGGCAATGTTTCCGGCCGAAAGGGAACTCAGGTTTTTCAGGTTGATTCCCGCTACATTGATACTTTCTACCGACTTGACATTGAATTTGCAGTTTTTCACATTGACCACTTCGCTAGTCTGTTGTCCGAGCTGCTTCAAAAGGCCACAGGAGGTTGCCAAAAGCACGATGGAAATAAAAATAATACTCTTTTTCATGGTGTTATGCATTTTTTTTAAAGTTTAAAAAAATCAATCTACAGAAATGCAAAAGTAGATAATTTATCAATACAATGTGAAAAAAAATGCAATTTATTTGGAAGATATCCGATTTATGCTTACTTTTGCACGGACAAAATATAGGCTCATGGCAAACTATAAGGAAAAACTACACGATATCGCCGCTTTCGTTTTTGATTTTGACGGTGTGTTGAGCAACGGCAAAGTATGGGTACTCCCGGATGGAGACCAGCTCCGTGCTACGGATGTGAAAGACGGTTACGCGATACAGTATGCGCTGAAAATGGGATACAGGGTATGCATCATTTCCGGAGGCTATTCGGAAAGCATGCGGAAACGCTATATGAATTTTCCCGGAATAGACATCCATTTGAAGATCGCCGACAAAATCGCCTGTTTTCACCAGTATCTGGAGGAAAACCGTCTCCGCAAGGAACAGGTGCTCTGTATGGGAGACGACATTCCGGATTACCACATGCTGAAGGAGTCGGGACTGAAGACCTGTCCGAACGACGCCGCTGTGGAAATCCAGGAAATAGCAGACTACATCTCCCCTTTCAGAGGGGGCGAAGGCTGCGTGAGGGATGTGATTGAACAAACCCTGCGCTGTCAGGACAAATGGTTTAAGGATGGCTGTCACATCTGGTAGTAAAATCGTCCGTTGGCTGTGCCTGCTGTTCGTTCTGTGTGCCTGTCACCGACAGGAACCGGCCGAACATAGGACGGTGTTCCGCTACAACGAGTCGGCCGGCATTACTTCCCTGGATCCGGCTTACGCAAAAGACCAGGCGAATATCTGGGCCTGCAACCAGCTGTTCAACGGACTCGTACAGTTGGATTCCGCTTTGAATATACGTCCCTGCCTGGCTTCCTCTTGGGAGATTTCCGAAGACGGACGTATCTATACCTTCCATTTGCGTTCCGATGTGTTTTTTCAGGAAACGGAGTATTTTCCGCTTTCCGCACCTCGAAAACTGAATGCCAAGGATGTGGTTTTCAGTTTTCGCCGCTTGTCCAATCCGGAGACAGCTTCGCCCGGAGCCTGGATTTTCCAGGTGGTAGATACGCTGCCCGATGGAGAAAAGGCCTTTGAAGCAGTAAATGACACTTTGCTCCGTATCCGTTTGAAAGAGAGTTGTCCCCCCTTTCTTGGTATGCTCGGAATGCAGTATTGTTCCATTGTGCTGCCGGAGGCTGTACGTCATTTCCGTAAGGATTTTCGCAAATATCCCGTAGGCACAGGCCCCTTCCAAATGAAGATGTGGAAGGAAGGTGTCAAACTGGTCTGTGTCCGCAATCCTCACTATTTTGAATTCCGGAACGGGAAGCGGCTTCCCCTGCTGGATGCGGTGGCCGTTACCTTCATTGTAGACAAGCAGTCCGTATTTATGGAATTCGTAAAAGGGAATCTGGATTTCATGTCCGGTCTGGATGCTTCCTACAAGGATGAACTGCTGACCCGGGAGGGTCGTCTGAACCCCAAATACGCCGGACGCATACGCATGAGTACGGTGCCCTATCTGAATACGGAGTATCTGGGATTCCTGACGGATCCTTCATCTCCCCACATGGCGGGCAATCCGTTATTGAAAAAGGAAATCCGTCAGGCCATCAATTACGGATTCGACCGGGAAAAGATGCTGAGGCATCTGCGCAGCGGCATCGGAAGTCCGGGAACCCGGGGCATGGTACCGCCAGTGCTGTTTCCTGCTTCGGACGATAGCTGCTATGGTTACTCCTATCGTCCGGACAAAGTGAGGGAACTGTTGGCGGAAGCCGGCTATCCGGGTGGAAAGGGATTGCCTGATATCCGGCTGTATGTTTCAGAAAGCTATATGGATATCATGGAATACATTGCCCACGAAGAGGAGCAGTTCGGCATACATATCCGCGTACTGAAAGTGCAGCCTGCCATGCTGCGGCAATTCGTCTCCCAATCGGAAATACCTTTTTTCCGCGCTTCATGGATAGCGGATTATCCGGATGCGGAAAATTATCTTTCCCTGTTCTATTCGCCCAATTTCTGTCCCAACGGTCCCAATTATACCCATTACAGCAAGCCCGCTTTCGATAAACTGTACCGTCAGGCCCAGTCTACGCAGGATGCAGATGCCCGTGCGCAGCTCTGCATGCAGATGGACCGCATGGTAATGGAAGATGCCCCTGTTGTGGTGCTCTATTATGATCAGGTATTGCGCTTCGTTTCAAAGAATGTACATGCTTTGTCCAACAATGCCATGAACATGCTGGATCTGAAAGAGGTATACAAGAAGTAAAAAGACGCTATTCTGCACTCATGGCCAAGCGGAATCCGATGTGTATGAAGCGGGAGTCCGGCAGGCTGCCGGAACGGTTGGATATGCGGCAGTAATTTCCGATGACGAACCAGCTTCCTCCGCGCAGTACGCGGTTTTTTCCGGTAGGAGGTCCCTGAGGATTGGTCTGGTCTCCTTCCTCATACCGGCCGAACCAGTCCTGACACCACTCATAGATGTTTCCACTCATATCGTACAGGCCCAGTTCGTTGGCATCCTTGGATGCCACTTTGTGCGTCCCGGTATCCCAGTCTTCGTTGTACCAGGCCACTTTGTCAATCAGGTCGCTTCCGG
>JAZLLH010000074.1:0-31714 GCA_045598025.1 Bacteroidales bacterium
CGGGTACAAACCAGGGGCGCCGCCCACTACCTTTCCCTCCGCCGCTGTCTTATCGCAGAAGAACCTGTCTATACGAAGCGATAGATGGTTTCCCTTTCAAATTTTTCGCCCGGACGCAGGATGGGGCTGGGAAATTCCGGATGGTTGATGGCATCCGGAAAACCTTGAGCTTCCAGACAGATGGCTGTCTGTACGTCGTACATACGCCCGGATTTTCCGACATTTTTTTCTAAGTAGTTTCCAGAGTATACCTGCATGCAGGGGAAGTTGGTCCATACTTCCATGCAACGTCCTCCGCCTTCCAGTACGGCAGCCTTCTTCATCGGACCTCCGTCAAGGCTGCTCTCTTTCCATCCGGGTAATGCCCAACCATTGTCAATGCCCAGTCCGGGTGCAAAAAAATCATCGTCAATGCGGTCTTCTATAACAACGGCCTGGCGGAAATCCATCGGATTCCCTTCTACCGGAAGAATTTCGCCGGTTGGACTGACGGTTTCGTCGTAGGGAATGTATTCGTCGGCCAGCACTTGGAGTTTGTGGTCGCGAATGTTGCCTTCACCTTCCCCTTTGAGATTGAAATAGGCATGGTTGGTCAGGTTGAGAATGGTAGGTGTATCAGTTTCTGCAATATAGCAGATACTCAATGCATTGTCTTTGGTTAGCCGGTAGCATACGTTTACATCCAGATTGCCGGGGTAACCTTCTTCTCCATTCTCGGACCGATAATGGAGCGTGAGGCTGTGTGCGTCTTGGCATACGGTTTCCCATATTTTTTCATTGAATCCGTGATGTCCTCCGTGCAGTGCATTTTCCCCGCTATTACAGGCAAGCTGGTATTCCCTGCCGTCCAAGGTAAAGCGGCCATGTCGGATACGGCCGGTACAACGCCCAATAATGCCATTGAAATAGGTCTCCTTTTGCAACCATTCGTCCAAAGTGGAGAATCCCAATACAATGTCCTTTGTTTTCATTTCCTTGTCTGGGACATGCCAACTGATGATTTTGGCTCCATAATTGGAAATCTGCATCTGCATGCCGTTGTTTCCTACGATGGTATACAAGCGAATCTGTTTCCCATCCGTCTCTTTTTTGAAGGTGCTGGCTTTGACCATATCTTTTGTTGTTTAAATGTGAAATGTTCTTTTTTAGTTAAAATTTCCGAATGACGTCCTCCATGGCTTCGCGCATTTTTTCCTGTTCTTGAAGCAGACGGAGCTGGGCGCGGGTACGGACCAGATTGTGTTCAGGATACAAAATCTTGTAATAGGTATCTCCATTCAGGTAATCTGTAAAGAATCGGACTGCCTGCATGTAACTGAGCAGCCGGCACCCGAAGGGCAGCAGGCACTTTTCCGTTTCCGTCAGGAAAATGGCTTCCCGCAGATATCCCCGTGTGTATGCCGTGAAAATGTCCATGTCCACGTGGATGTGATCCAACACGGTATCATCTTCCAATCCGGTATTGGCAGCCGTACGCATAAAATCTCCGAAATCGCTCAGTACGAATCCCGGCATGACGGTGTCAAGATCTACGATGCAGAGAGGTTGTCCGGATTCATCAAACAGCATATTGTTGACTTTGGTATCACAATGGTTGATGCGCTTGGGCAGTTTTCCCTCGCGGAAAAGCCGTTCTGCCAGGCACATCTCGTCTGCTCTTTCTGTAATTTCTGTAAGAATGTCGGGACATGCGGAAGCCCTTCCGGCCTTGTCGTTCCGGAGTGCATCCTGCAATTGCTGCAGGCGGAATTCAATGTTGTGGAAATTCGGAATGGATTCGCAAAGTTCGGAAAAAGGAAGGTCCGAAAGCTGGCATTGGAAGCGTCCGAAAGCTTCTCCTGCCAGTTCAGCAGATGTGGGTGTCACTTTTTCCTGGGATGCAGCGTTTTCAATCTGTACGTATATGCGCCAATATTCGCCTTCTGCTGTGCGGTGGAAAAGTTTGCCTTCCTTGGTAGGAATCAGGCGCAGCACTCTGCGGTCAATGTCGGAGGCTCCGCTTTCTTCCAATTTTTTCCGGATGTGTCCGGTGACTTTCTGAATATTTTCCTGGAGTCCTTCTACGTTTTCAAAAATATGATGGTTGATGCGTTGCAGAAAGTAGGAAGTTCCATAGGGGACTTTGCTGGGTAGGATAAAACTGTCGTTGATGAAACCGACTTTTACCGCTTGGGGTTCCGTAACTTCATTTGCCAGAGCAAATGACCGGATGATGTGTTGGAAATCTGGCATGATGTATATGTGCAATTTTGTTTGGATGCCGGATGTGGACTTGTTTCACCCGACGGTTGATTCAAAGTGCAAAGATACAAAAAAAACAAATGTCTGCCGGTACAGAATAATATTCTGACTTTTTTGTGCGTTATAAACCGTAAACCTTGTTTGCAGCTTTCAAAGATATAATACTCCACACAATGATATTCAAAGTTCCCGAATTCGAACACCGTGAATTCAATTACAAGCCTCGTTACTACAAACCTCGGAACCTGTCTTCCTCGGGGGAAGAGAACATTTCGGAAGAAGAAAAGCAGGAAGCAGCCATGCGCAACCGCATCCATACCGGATTGCACAGTCAGATGAAGCATCACCGCATACCCGGTAAGCGTCTTTGGATACTGGGCCTGATATTATTGCTGCTGTTGTTGGTTATGAGTCGTTTGTAGTATGGAAGGAATAATACATGTATTGCCGGATTCCGTTGCCAATCAGATAGCGGCCGGAGAAGTTGTCCAACGTCCTGCATCTGTTGTCAAAGAATTGATGGAAAATTCCATAGATGCTGGAGCAACGCATATTGATTTGATTGTCAAAAATGCAGGTCGTACTCTGATTCGGGTGACAGATAACGGCTGCGGAATGAATGCTGAAGATGCCCTGCGTTGTTTCGAGCGGCATGCCACCTCCAAAATTTCCAGCGCAGACGATCTTTTCCAATTGCAGACCAAAGGCTTTCGTGGAGAGGCCTTGGCGTCCATTGCATCCATCGCCCATGTGGATCTGAAAACCCGCACCATTGATTCCGAAGTGGCCACCCATCTTTATATGGAGGGTTCTCAATTGAAGGGGAAGTCGGAATGTACGGCTCCCGTGGGTACCACTTTCGAAGTGAGGAACCTGTTTTTTAACGTACCAGCCCGTCGCAATTTTCTGAAATCCGACAATGTGGAATTCAACCATATTTTGGATGAGTTTATGCGCATAGTGCTGACGACACCGAACGTGTCATTCACCCTTTATCACAATGACAAACAGATTTATGACCTTCCGAAAACGATTCTGAAGCAGCGAATCATCAATGTGTTCGGGAACAGTTACAAGGAAAAATTCCTGGCTGTGCACCAGGAAAGCGAAGTGGTCTGTATTGATGGATTTGTGGGCAAACCGGATGCCGCCCGCAAGACCAAGGGCGAGCAGTATCTTTTTGTCAACAACCGCTACATTCGTCATCCTTATTTCCATCATGCCATAATGTCGGCTTTGGAAGAAGTGCTTCCCGAAGGATATTATCCTTCTTATTTTATTTATTTCGAGGTTGATCCGTCAAAAATAGATGTCAATATACATCCTACCAAGATAGAGGTGAAATTTCAGGAAGAAAAAGT
Organism: Bacteroidales bacterium; assembly: GCA_045598025.1. Classification (GTDB taxonomy): domain Bacteria; phylum Bacteroidota; class Bacteroidia; order Bacteroidales; family WCHB1-69; genus UBA1195. Next base: position 3,603 of record JAZLLH010000074.1, read on the forward strand.
CATCTACTCCATGCTGAGGGCTTCTGTCCGCTATGCTGTCGGAACGTTCAATGCATCTTCCAACATTGATTTTGAGAACATTTCTCCCATAGATTTCAGCCGTGTGCCTACAGGGGGAATTCCCAAGCCGCCAGCCATCTCGTATGATCCGGAATACAATCCGTTCAATGTCAAACCTTCAAATGTTTCTTCAAAGAAATCCTACGAAGCCGATCCTTCCCCATTCAGAACGCAGGCCCCGGATTCCTGGCGGCAGATATATGAAAGCGTGAAGGAAAATACCTACACTTTAGAGGAAGAAGATTCTCCGGAACTGCAAACCTCACTTCCTCTGGAAACGGCTCCGACAGCGGAGAAAGTGACAGCGGGCCAGTCATCCTTCCAATGGCAGAATTCCTATATTGTCACTGCATGCGGGACGGAGCTGTTGGTCATAGATCAGGAATCGGCTAGCGAACGCATTCTGTTCGAGCGTTTTATGCACAACATAGAGCGGAAAGAAACGGTTCCGGTACAAAAGTTGTTGTTTCCGGAATCGGTAACTTTCAGTCCTCAGGATTCGGAAACGGTCAAGGAATTGCAGAACGAATTTCGTGATTTGGGCTTCGATATGGAGCCTTTTGGACGGAATGCCTGGATAATACACGGTGTTCCTGCCGATTTGGGAGAGGAGAATGTGCAGCGTACGATGGAGCAGGTGCTGGAAACTTACAAATGCGATCAGATGAGTTTGAAGTCCGGTCGTAAAACGAATCTGGCCCGTTCCATGGCCAGGACCTTTTGCGTGCGTAGGGGAAAAAAACTGGAAGAAAGGGAAATTGTTGCTCTTTGGAAACAATTGTCCCAATGCGACTGTCCTTCGCTGTCTCCATCAGGGAAAAAAGTATGGATGCGTTTTTCGGAATCTGACGCATCGAAATGGTTTAAAGATAAATAAACTATGAATAAACGCAAAATCATTAATGACCCGGTCTACGGATTCATCACCATTTCGAACGACTTTCTGTTTGATTTGATACAGCATCCATATTTTCAGCGTTTGCGAAATATCAAGCAGTTGGGTCTTACAAATTTGGTTTATCCGGGAGCTCTGCATACCCGTTTCCAGCATTCTTTGGGAGCCATGCATCTGATGCAGGAAGCTTTGGATAATTTGAAATACAAGGGAGTGGAAATTACACCGGAGGAGGAAGAGGCAGCTTTGGCTGCCATTCTGCTCCATGATATCGGTCACGGTCCTTTTTCTCATTTGTTGGAAAAAACATTCATCCGTTCCACCACGCACGAAGAATTCACCTCTTTGTTTATGCAAACGATGAACCGGGAATATGGCGGGCGGCTTTCCTTGGCGGTCGAGATATTCGAAGACCGGTATCCCAAGCGTTTTCTGCACCAACTGGTGTCTGGTCAGTTGGATGTGGATCGTCTGGATTATCTGAGCAGAGACAGTTTCTTTTCTGGAGTGGCGGAAGGCGTTATAGGTACGGAGCGGATTATTAAAATGCTGAATGTGAGCAATAATGATCTCGTTGCCGATGCCAAAGCCCTATATTCTATTGAAAAATTCATTATTTCCCGGCGCCTGATGTACTGGCAGGTGTATCTGCATAAAACCGTGCATGTAGCAGAGGTGATGTTGGTGCAATGTCTCCAGAGGGCCAAAGATCTGTGGCGGATTTCGCATGATTTCTTTCTGCCGGAATCCATGCAGGTGTTTTTTGAAAAAGACTATGCCTTGTCTGATTTCAGTGAGAACCCGTCTCTTTTGGACCATTATGCTGATTTGGACGACAGGGATATCGGTTATGCCATCAAGCAATGGCGGCGGCATCCTGACCGGGTATTGTCGGAGCTTTCCGTGCGACTGTATAACCGTAATCTGTTCCGAATCGAAATGAGTGAACAGGCATTTTCTGAAGAGTACCTTTTCCGTATACGGGAAGCTATAGCAAGGCAACTTTCTTTTTCTGAAGAGGAAACAGCTTATCTGTTTTCGTCCGGAAAAATGGAAAACAGGGCCTACAACAAGAGTGTGGGTTCTATTTTCATTCTGGAAAAAGACGGAAGTATCCGTCCTCTGGAGGAATTGTCCGATCACTTGAATCACCGCACCTTGTCTGAAAGTGTGAGCAAATATTTTGTTGCATACCCCAAAGAATTAATATTATGAAAGTTGCATTCAAACCAGGGACATTGATTTATCCGCTTCCGGCTTTGATGGTCAGTTGTGGAACAGCAGAAAAAAACAACATTCTCACGGTTGCATGGACGGGTACTATATGCAGTGATCCTCCCATGTGCTACATTTCGGTACGAAAGGAGCGTTATTCTTATGATATTATCCGTGAAACGGGTGAGTTTGTCCTGAACCTGACAACCGAGTCTTTGGCGAAGGCTACGGATTGGTGTGGTGTGAAATCCGGCAGGGAAGTGAACAAATTCAAGGAAATGCATCTGACTCCGGAAAAAGGACAAGTGGTGAGTGCTCCACTGATAGCGGAATCTCCTCTGAATATTGAATGCAAGGTTTTGGAAATAAAAGAATTAGGATCGCACGATATGTTTATCGCTGAAGTCGTGGCGATTGATGCCGAGGAAAAGCTCATTGATCCGGCTACTCAAGCTTTCCAATTGAATCACGCTCGTCCGATAGCCTATTCCCATGGAAAATACTACACTTTGGGTGAAAAAATAGGATCCTTCGGTTTCTCTGTGAAAAAGAAAAATAAATAAAACAATAGTGTTGAAAATGAAACGGTTATTTCTTTTTTGCTTTGTTTGTGCCTTGTGTGTCGGGGAGAAACCGTTGAACGCGCAGAACGGATTATCCGAAATGCCGGATCCCAAACCCATCTCCATGCAGGCTTGGGATAAAGTTCAGCAGCCGGTATTTGTATGGGGCTCAACCGATGTCCGATATAAGCAGCTTCAGTTTCCCAAGGCGGAAGTCATTCCGGAACTATATGCTTGGAAAGGGGAAAGGGTGAGTGCGCAGGCCGTATTTGCCTCTCCCATAAAGGAGACTATAAATCTGAAAGTGAGTGATCTGAAGTGCGGTTCCCACATCATCCCGGCGGAATGTATTCGTGCCTATTTTGTATACTATGTATTGACAGATACTTATGATAACCGTAATGATTCCTTTTTAATGGCCGACCGTCTGGTCTTGGGGAAAAGCGAGGTGGCCGCACGGACGGTACGTCCTGTGTGGCTGGATATCCGTGTGCCCCGTGAGGCCGTTCCGGGCAAGTATACCGGAGCGGTTTCCGTAGAGGGAGAGAGCGGTTTGTATACACTTCCCTTGCATCTGACGGTTGGGAAACGGATTCTTCCGGAACCATCGGAGTGGAAATTTCATCTGGATTTATGGCAGAATCCATATGCAGTTGCGCGTTATTTCGATGTTCCGCTTTGGAGTCAGGAGCATTTCGATGCCATGCGTCCCTTGATGGAAATGTATGCCGAAGCCGGAGGAAAAGTGATTACGACCAGCATCATGCAGCATCCGTGGAACAGTCAGACCGAAGATCCTTTCGAAAGCATGATTGTCAAAATGAAGCATGTAGATGGAAGTTGGACCTATGATTATACCGTATTCGACCGTTGGGTGGAGTTTATGTTTTCCTGCGGTGTGAACCGGCAGATTGACTGTTATACGATTGTTCCCTGGGGATATACTTTCGAATATGTCGACATGGCCAGCAGTACCCTGAAGTACGTAGAATGCAAACCGGGAGAAAAAGCTTATGAGGAATACATTCTTCCGTTCCTGCGTGATTTTGCCGGACATTTGAAATCCAAGGGGTGGTTTGAACGGACCTGTATTGCTATGGATGAACGGCCGATGGAGCAGTTTCGTGCCGCATTCGAAGTGGTTCGCAAGGCGGATCCGGGTTTCCGAGTGAAGGGTGCGGTGGATTATTCTCCGGAAATCAGTACTTTTGTCCCATTGATGTACGACATCAGCCTGATTTACGATCAGGCAGCAGTGCCAGAGCAAGTGACGGAACAACGGAAAAACGAGCGGCAGCAAACAACTTTTTACACCTGCTGCAAACCTGCCCATCCCAATACCTTCACGTTCTCACCTCCGGCAGAGTCGGCCTGGCTGGGCTGGCATGCCGCCGCACTCGGTTTTGACGGATATCTCCGGTGGGCTTATAACAGTTGGGTCAAGGATCCCTGCAGGGACAGCCGTTTCCGCAAGTGGCTCAGTGGAGATTGCTATTTGGTGTATCCGAGCGGAAGCAGTATCCGTTTTGAACGTCTGATACAGGGTATACAGGACTATGAAAAACTCCGCATACTCCGACAGGATGCTTCACCGGCCCGCTTGAAAAAATTGGATGCCATTTTGGAGCCTTTCCGTGAAATTATATACGACCCTACTGTTGATGCGGCTGCAGAAGTGCGCAAAGCCGAATCCGCACTCCGCAGTCTGGAGTAGTCAGAATTGTTTTATGGCCATCTGGTAGGTCCGGAACCCTCCGGAAAGATTGCGGATTCGTGTAAATCCGTGTTGCGCCAGAATGCGGTATGCAAGGTACCCCCGCAGTCCGATGGCACAATACAGAATAATCTCCTTATCCTTGGGAAGCTCGTCCAGATGTTCCCTCAATTCGTCCAATGCAAGGTGCTTGGAGCCAGGAATATGCCCGTTTTGGTGCTCTTCGGCTGTACGTACGTCCAGCAGCAGACTGTGTTCTTTGTCCAGACTATCCAACTCGTTCCAGTGAATAAGGCGAGCGCGGCCTTTCAACAGATTTTCCGCAACAAAACCGGCCATGTTGGTTGCGTCTTTCGCGGAAGAAAAAGGCGGAGCATATGCTTGCTCTATTTCGCACAGGTCTTCCACTTTCCCATTGTGTAAAATGAGTTGTGAAAACATTTCTATACGTTTGTCGACACCTTGTTTCCCGACAATCTGCGCACCCCAGATCCGCCCGTTTCCCGGATGGAACAGCATCTTGATATCCATCATCTGGGTGTCGGGAAAGAAGGAGGCTCTGGAGTGGGAGTGTGTGTAGGAAGCCATATAAGGAAGGCCTTCTTTTTTCAATTGTTTTTCGTTGAGACCGACCGATGCAGCTGTCAAATGAAAAACTTTGACAATGGAAGTGCCGATGCAGCCACGATATACCTCCTGATTGCCAAAAGCAATGTTATCGGCTGCAATTCGGGCTTCTTTTCCGGCCGGACCGGCCAAGGGCAGGAGAACGGGTTTTCCCAACAGCCGGTGAAATATTTCTACGGCATCGCCTATGGCGTATATGTCAGGGTCGGATGTCTGCATGTGCTGATTGACAGATATGCCACCCATTGGCCCGATTTCGAGTCCGGCTGATTTGGCCAGTCCGGTGTTCGGACGAACGCCTGTGCATAACAGTACCAGATGGGTGCGAATGCTTTCTTCCGTATCCAGACGGACCAGCAGTTCCTCTCCCTCGTTCTCGATGGAGCGGATTCCGCATCCCAGATAGAGGTTTACTCCGTTGTCATACAGGTGCTGGTGGAGGCAGTTGGCCATTTCCCTGTCCATCGGGTTCATGACTTGTGCCTGTTTTTCCACCAGATGAACCTCTACACCGGCCATACATAGGTTTTCCGCCATTTCCAGCCCGACAAATCCTCCACCGGCCACAACGGCATCTTCCACATTATTTTCCTGTATATAGTTTTTGATGCGGTCTGTGTCGCGTACGTCCTTCAGGGTAAAGACCCCTTCAGCATCCGCTCCCGGAATATTCGGTCGGATAGCTTCTGCTCCAGGAGAGAGTACGAGCCTGTCATAGTTTTCTTCGTATTCCCGTCCGTCTGTTTCCCTGACGCGGACGCATTTCCGTTTTCTGTCAATAGATACAGCTTCCGAAAAAGTGCGTACATCAATGCGGAAACGTCTGGAAAAACTTTCGGATGTCTGAACAAACAATTTTTCTCTTTGGGGCACAATCCCTCCGATGTAGTATGGCAAAGCACAGTTCGCGTATGAAATGTAAGGACCTTTTTCCAGTATGACGATTTGTGCGTCCTCATCCATTCTTCTCAATCGGGCGGCAACACCCGCACCTCCGGCAACTCCACCGATAATGACTGTTTTCATATTGTTCAAAATATGTATGATATGTTTAATAAAATGCTGTTATTTCTCAATCCGGTTCTGCGGTACAGGCTTTTCCCTATGGGAAGAAGGGAATACATATACCGAAGGTGGCAGTCCCAGTGCGGATTGAATTGTACAATCACACCCCCGATGCCACTGCATTCAAAAAGCCGGTAATCGGCATCGTCCGTGTACGGACTGATTTCTCCATCTCTTCTGCTTCTGATCAGGAAATTTGCATTGAATGAAACGCCCCATTCCAGGCGGTAGCGCTTCAAACAGTTCCATTGAGCCAAAACGGGGACCCCAACCTGATGGATGGTCGTCTGATAAGTATTGAGAATTCCGCTTTCCGAATCATTGTGTGCTTTGCAGCCTTTCTGCATGTAATCCAGTTCTGTTTGCAAGCCCCAATTTCCGTCTTTGAGAGGGATGCGTACGAATGTGGCCGCATATAGTCCGGGTTTGTGGTAGCCTTCCATGCGGTCTCCGTCTATTTGCGAGGCCAGTAGTCCAAGGCTAAGGCCTCCCTTGAATATCTGGGCTTGAGCCGAGAGCATAAAAAGGAAAGGGATGAACAGAGAAAACAGGAATCGTCTTTTCATTTCGTTTGGCTTTTGTCTTGTATGAATCCATTGGAAATCAAGTAGCGGACAGACTGCTCCCGATCGGATTCCAATTGTTTCCGCAGTTGTTCAGTGTCGGAAAATTTCTGTTCTTTCCGCAAAAAGTAAAGCGGTTCTATGTCTGCATGCTTTCCGTACAGGTTTCCACAAAATCCGAACAGATGCATTTCTACCCTTTGTTCCTTCCCTTCCACAGTCGGTCGGGTACCGATGTTCAGCATACCGTAGCGGACCATCCCGTCCCAGCGCATGCATGCAACATAAACACCGTTTGCCGGCAGGAAATCGGTCGTGCAAAGGTTGGCCGTAGGGAATCCCAAGGTCCTTCCGATCTGGTCACCGCGAGCGATGTATCCGTGTAAGACAGTAAAATCCGTCATTTTCCAAAGGGTAAAAAACAAAGTGCAAATTTCCTCAAAAAAAGAATATGCGGGAGCTTTTGGGAGGAATAAAAAATTTTTTTGCAAAATCAGCGGATGGTATCGGAAAATTGTGTTAATTTGTAATTCTGAAATTCAGATATTAGAATAATACTAAGTGCTTAAAAAACAAGCTAATGGAAGACAATAAGAAAATTATCGGTAAGATTTCCCAAGTAATCGGTGCCGTTGTGGACGTGACTTTTGAGTCTCAAGAGCAATTGCCCCGTATTTACGACGCCTTGGAGGTTACCCGTGAAAACGGTGAAGTCGTAGTGTTCGAGTGCCAACAGGATATTGGAGAAAATACGATGCGTTGCATCGCAATGGACTCCACCGACGGTCTGCATAGAGGTATGGAGGTGATAGCCACGGGCAGAACCATCAGTATGCCTGCTGCCAATATCAATGGCCGGCTTCTGAATGTGATCGGAAAGACCATCGACGGCATGGAACAGGTCCAGACGGACAAATACAAGAGCATCCACAGTGATCCTCCTACGTTTGAAAATCTTTCTACCTCCAGCGAAGTGCTGTACACGGGTATCAAAGTTATTGACTTGATTGAGCCCTACATGAAAGGTGGTAAAATCGGTTTGTTCGGTGGTGCCGGAGTGGGCAAAACCGTTCTGATTATGGAAATGATCAACAATATTGCCAAGAAATATTCCGGAATGTCTGTATTTGCCGGTGTAGGTGAACGTACCCGTGAAGGCAATGATTTGCTTCGTGAAATGTTGGAATCCGGTGTTATCCGTTATGGTGACAAATTCATGGAAAGCATGGAAAAAGGCGGTTGGGATTTGAGTCTGGTCGATAAGAACGAACTCGAGAAATCTCAGGCAACCCTGGTCTTCGGTCAGATGAATGAGCCTCCTGGGGCCCGTGCTCGTGTGGCATTGTCTGGTCTGACGGTGGCCGAGCATTATCGTGATGGCGATGAGAATTCCACCGGAAGAGATATCCTTTTCTTCGTGGACAATATTTTCCGTTTCACTCAAGCCGGTTCCGAAGTGTCCGCCCTGTTGGGCCGTATGCCTTCGGCCGTGGGTTATCAGCCCACCTTGGCTACTGAAATGGGTGTGATGCAGGAACGTATCACTTCTACCAACCGCGGTTCCATCACTTCCGTTCAGGCTATTTACGTGCCTGCCGACGACTTGACTGACCCGGCACCTGCCACGACCTTCTCTCACTTGGACGCCACCACGGTGTTGAGCCGTAAGATTTCCTCCCTGGGTATTTATCCTGCCGTGGATCCCTTGGATTCCACTTCCCGTATCCTGACTCCGGATGTGGTGGGAGAAGAGCATTACAAAACAGCTCAGCGCGTAAAGGAAACCCTGCAACGTTATAACGAACTTCAGGATATCATTGCCATCCTTGGTATGGACGAGTTATCAGAAGAAGATAAACTGACGGTTCATCGTGCCCGTCGTGTGCAGCGTTTCTTGTCGCAACCTTTCCATGTGGCCGAACAGTTTACCGGTCTGAAGGGTGTGTTCGTCAATATCGAAGATACGATCAAAGGTTTCAATATGATTTTGGACGGTGAAGTGGATGAATATCCGGAAGCTGCCTTCAACCTGGTCGGAACCATTGAAGAAGCCATTGAAAAAGGTAAGAAACTCTTGGCTGAAAGCGAGAACTAATCGGAAGCAAACGTTTAAATTAATAAAGCATGAAAGTAGACATTATTACGCCGGAGCAGCAGTTGAGTTTCGAAAACGTGTCTTTGCTCCAATTGCCGGGTGTGGATGGATTGTTTGAAATCCTGCCTGGACATGCTCCTTTGATTTCCGCATTAGGTAAAGGCAAAGCCAAAATGGTAGTCGGAAGCGAAACCCGTTTCTTTTCCGTTTCAGGAGGAGTCGCGGAGGTATTGAAAGACTATATCAAAGTGATGGCGGAAATGGTTTGTTCAGAATAAGAATTTTCGATCCTAAAACGTCAACGGCTGCAATTATGCAGCCGTTTTTTTTGTGCAAAATTATCTTTCGTTACCGTTTTGTTTTCTATATATGATGATTTTCAATTATATATATGTAGTAAAAAAAAATGAGCAAATCCGATTTTGTATTGTAAAAAATGCTACTTTTGCATCACCAAAACGGTGCGGTAGTTCAGTTTGGTTAGAATACATGCCTGTCACGCATGGGGTCGCGAGTTCGAGCCTCGTCCGCACCGCCAAGAGAGATTTGCTTTCGCAAATCTCTCTTTTTTTATCTGTTTCCTTGTGATAAAAAAAAGAACCGACTATGGCCGATTCTTCTTGGAGGACAAAAAGCAGGGTCTTCCGACTATGCTTCTGTTTTTGTTTCGATAACTTGCTCGCCTCTGTAATAACCGCATTCAGGGCATACTCTGTGGTATTGTACGGCTGCTCCGCAGTTGCTGCATGTGGTCAGTTGAGGTGCAATCGCCTTATCGTGAGTTCTTCTTTTGTCTCTTCTCGTCGCTGAGTGTCTACGTTTTGGATTCGGCATAACTTCTATTTTTTACTATGTTAACTACTCTATAATTTCAAATTTTTAAGGGCATCCCAACGGGGGTCTGTCTCATTTTTATCTTTTTCTGTCTGTCCGTGCTTTTTCAGCAGGTCCAACATGGATGGGCTGCAATGCTGGTCCGGATAGTCATCATGGCACTTCCGCATGGGAACATCCGCATAAATCATTTCGTAAAGAATCTGCTCTACATTGTAGCTGTATGCTTCGGAAGGGAGATAAACCATGTTTTCATCTTCCGATTCCTCCTCCTCTTCTTTTTTTGTCTTCAAAACGAAAGACTCTTCTATATCGATAGGATGGAGGATGTCTTCCAAACAGACATCGCACTTCAATGTGATGTTTCCTTTCAGATGAAACCGGAAGCGGAGCAGGGTCTCTTTTTTCTCAACCGTGAGCCGGACGTCCACATCTGCGTCCAAAATTTCATCATTCGGGTGCTTCTCAAAGAACATTTTATCCACTTTGATACCGTATTCGTGAATTCCTATAGGGAGCTTAACGAATTCAATGTCAAATTGTTTAAAGTAAACTTTATCTACCATAGATACTTGTTTGCAAGATTGCAAAAGTACAACTTTTTCAGATATCAAATGCATTTTTCAATTTTTTTTTGCATTCCTTCCAAAGGGCAGGGGCAATGGCTTGGAATTTCTTCTGGCTACGGTAGAACGATGTGTCTTTTGTTTCTGTTTTTTTTGTTTAATAAATTGATATTTAGATAAGTGTATTTCTCTGTAATTTTTTTTTGAGAATTATGCGTTTTGTATTGATATTTGTTGTACTTTTGCACTCGATTTCCAAGGCCGATGAGGGGTTTTGAATATCGACGTTATTTGAAGAACCTATTTGCCTTGGTGGTGGAATGGTAGACACGAGGGACTTAAAATCCCTTGCCCGTTGAGGGCGTGCGGGTTCAAGTCCCGCCCGAGGTACCACATCACTTTATGCGGAAATAGCTCAGTTGGTAGAGCACGACCTTGCCAAGGTCGGGGTCGCGAGTTCGAGTCTCGTTTTCCGCTCCAGAGAGTTCCGAGGGGAACTCTTTTTTTTTGTCTGCACCTGTGGCATATTCTCCTTTGTTTATTTTGAAATACTCCAGCGGTGTCAGGTATCCGAGTGATTTGTTTGTATGGCGACAGAGCCTCTACTGCTGCTTCAGCAAGAGGGGTGGATTCTTTCCCTTCCAGCCTGCGGATTGGCTCTTCTCATTCACTATCTGAGGCCTCTCCTCAATGCCCGTACGGTCCTTGATTATACCTCTGGACCTGTTTGCAGCACCTCTCTTCGCATATTTGCGCCCCTGATTCCTAAGACACGCCGCCAGCTCCTTGTTGCCATACCTCTTCTCGTACCATATCCATTTGTACAGTGTCTTGTATGAGACCATCTCCTTTACTTCATGCAATCTTTTGTGGTAAATTGACTGCAAAGTTACGGCCTTGAACCGAGAGTCTGCGACAGCGCAGACTCTCGGTTCAAGGCCTGCGGAAGTTATCTCTCGTCAGAGCTGCGGGGAGCTCTGGAGAATGGCCCTCGCACGCCGCGCCTTCACAATCTTACACCCTTGTTGCACTGTTCACTTGAATCGGGGTAATATATAAAAGAAAGAGCGGGAGAGAATGGACTCTGCTCGCTCATGTGTATGTGAGGAATGTGTTTACGAGGCAAGTGCGAATGGAATTCAGGCGATGAATCTTTCCCCTGCTACATTGGAGGAGGAGCCTGACCGGTCTTGTGCGTTTTTACAATGGTCTTTGAATAACCAGCAGAGTTCGAAACGACAAGAACCGTCTTATACTTCGTTTCTTCCCCCAAATCTTCCTTCACGATACGAAGTCCTTCGTTTTGGTTGATGGATTCAATCTGCCCGTCAGTCAGTTCCGTACCTTTATTCTCTACAAGTTCTTCGAGGTTACCGGTAAAGTTCTCATCAGTGGACTCATTGAAATAATACTTGCCGGATACGACGTCGGTACCCTTGATAAGGATTGCAATCTTGTTCCAGTTGCTTTCATCATATCCTCCCTCCATTTTCAGATCCACATGGAATGTATCGTAGCTGCCGCCATAATTTTCCTGCATACTAGCGTTCGTACTTGAAAAATAAATGCTGGTCAATTTGCCGGCTGTCATATTGAATGTTAGAGTGTTTTGACCTAACGTTGCGGTGTAGCAATTCTCTCCCTGCGTCACGTTGGTAGTTAATGGTAAGCCCGTTGCATTACCTTCTGCACCCGTGATTGGATCAAAATATTCACTATAATAAAAGCTCAAAATTAAATATTGACCACTTTGAACTACAAAGGAGTACCGGTCGGAGCCATAAACCCAGGCATTGGTTGGAGGTTCCATCATCGTACCGGTACCTTGCGGGAATCCACCATCTATAGTCGCAAGAACATCGGCGATAGTCTCAATCGGTTTTCCCGACACCGTCACGATACAGGTGGCCGTCTTGCCGCTGTTCGTTGCGGTGACGGTGATGTTTGCATTACCGGGAGCTACGGCATGCACGTTGCCTTCATTGTCAACTGTGGCAACATCAGTCCTGTCGCTGGACCAGCTGATGGTCTTGTCCGTGGCGTTTTCCGGAACGACAATGGCTGTGAGTCTTACGTTAGGGTCGCCGACGGTGATTTCCAGAGTAGTCCTGTCGAGCGTTACACCCGTAACGGAGACGGTGGAATCCTCCTTTTTGCAGGATCCCAGCAGCCCGATTGCCAGTGCCGCAAAGGAAATGATTGAAAGAATCTTTTTCATTGTTTTTTTACTTTATCTGATTGATTCTAATCATCAGACCTGATTTTAAGTTGGCAGCTTTGTTCTTGTGGATGATGCCCTTCTTTGCCACTTTGTCAATCAAGGAAACCACCTGCGGCAATTTTGCCTTGGCTTCGTTGATATCGTGCGTATTTCTGATCTTCTTAATGGAATTACGCATGGTTTTGGACCAATAACGGTTGACTAATCTTCTCTTTTCGTTTTCTCTAATCCGTTTGAGTTGTGACTTGTGATTTGCCATCTTTATACTTGTTTACTATAATTTTTACTTCTTGTTTTTTCGGACTGCAAAAGTACAACTTTTTACAATAGAAAAAGTTTGTTTTGTGATAAAAATATAGTGTTTTACAATGTATTGTAAAATAGATATTTATGCAACGTGTTAGGGCTCGTTACAATCTATTTTATCCTTATTTGCTGGTTGATAAGATGGTTAAAAACGCAGAAATGAGTACATTTATGAGTCCCAATCCATATAGTTCGGAAATTTTTGCCGGAATTCGTCCAACGCATGTTTGGAGAGCGTGGCGGATATCAGTCCTTCCTCATTTTCCGGCAGGAATGCCAGAACATTGCCCTTGAAATCAATAATCATGCTGTTGCCGCTGTAATCGAGTCCCATACCGTCCCTTCCTATTCGGTTGGCCAGTATTACATAGCATTGGTTTTCTATGGCTCTGGCTTTAGCCAATGTCTGAAAGGCTTCCTTGCGGGAGGCCGGCCAATTGGCTGCCACAATCAGGATGTCGTAGCTGAATCCTTCTTCTTTTCGATAGCTGTTCCGGCAACTTATAGGGAAACGCAAATCGTAGCAAGTTTTCAGCATCAGTTTCCACCCCTGATAGGAAACAATGCGGGACGACTGTCCTGCCGTGTAAAGGAGGAGCTCCTTTCCCATGCGGAAAAGATGTTGTTTGTCATATGGAGTCTGTCTGCCGTCAGGATCGGTCCAAAGCAGACGGTTGAACACCTGGCCGTTCTCCTTTATGGCCAGCCCGGCTGCAATGGCCATTTTCTTGTTGACGGCCCATTCCCGAAAAAATCGGTAGCTTTCGCCTTCTGCTTCTTCAGCCGTATCTGTGCTTTCGGTGTCGAAACCGCTCATGCACATTTCAGGAAGAACTATCAGGTTCCCGGATTCCATACGACGGAAAAACTGCTCATAATGTTTTCGGTTTTCACACGGAGATTTCCATGCAATGTCGGTCTGGTATATTGAGCATTGGAGTTGGTCCATCTTATCGCTTGATTTTATTTCGGTTCAATGCAGCGTGATAGCGTTGGGCATAAGCCGCATGTTCGTTTGGGTTGGCAGTAAAATAATGGTATCCGGAAAAGTCATCCTTGGCGCACATGTACAAATAAGGGTGGTGTTCGTAGTTGAGTACGGCATCGATGGAAGTAATGGAGGCCATGCGGATGGGACCGGGGGGAAGCCCGGGATATCGGTAGGTGTTGTAGGGTGAGTCAATTTTCAGGTCTTCATACAGCAGTCTTTTCCTGCCAAAATCTCCCAAGGCGAATTTGACCGTGGGGTCGGATTGCAAAAGCATTCCCTTGTGTAGCCGGTTGACATACAGGCCGGCGATGCGGGCCTGCTCTTCGTGGCGCGAATTTTCTTCTTCCACGATGGAGGCCAATGTCATGACTTCCTGAGGACTCATGCCCATATCGGAGGCTTTTTTCAATCGGTTTTCATTCCAAAATGTTTTGTATTCCCTCTGCATGCGTTTGAGAAAATCCGACGCAGAGGTGTTCCACCAGCATTCATAGGTGTTGGGGATGAATAGACATATAGCGGTTTCTTTCTTCATGCCGCAGTTATTCAGTACGGAATCGTCCAGCAGTAGCTGCATCAGTTCGGTGGAATCCAACTCCAGTTGCCGGGAAATCCGTCCTGCAAATTGGGGAAGTGTACGAATGTTGTTGAACCGTACTTTTACGGCTTCCTGATTGCCGGAGCGCAAATGGGAGGTCAGCGTGTAATTGCTGCATCCGTCCCGTATGGCATATCGTCCCGGACGTACGTGGGTAGGAAGGTGGCGCAAGCGGGCTACCCATCGGAAAGTCTGGCTGTGTCGAAGTACCTGTCCGGAATCCAGCAACTGCAGCAAACCGTCATAATCGGTGCCGGTAGGCACATAGAGGTAGTCGGTATGGTCGGGATGAACGTTGTTCCGGAATAAGGCGCAGTAACATCCGATGCCGCCGCAGACAATAAGCGACAGCAGTATACCGCATATGCATAGATGGCGTTTTCGTGTTTTTTTCATATCAGTATAGCAGGTGTTGCAACATGTGTACGTCCTCCCATTTTCCTCCCGGGACCTTCATCCAGGATTTGAAGCATCCGCAGCGAACGAATCCGTGACTTTCAAAAAGGTTCAGACTGTCCTTGTTGGAGTTATCTACATAACAGTACAATTGTTTGATATTCAATATATCACTGGCGTAATGAAGTAATAATTCCAGGGACTCGGAAGCGAATCCTTTTTTTCGTGAGGCTTCGGTCAGCAATATGCCGACGGCGGCGCGCTCATTGGTCGGATCAAAATCGTACAGATCAAGGCATCCTATGACTTCCTTACCGGCATTGCAGCAAATCATCATCCGTACTTGCCGGAGGGTGTACAGATCCTGACTGCCACAACTGAGTACGTATTGTTCTACCGTGTATCGGGAAAAAGGTACCTTGGTTTCACTGACTTTCCAATTGCGGATGTCGTTTTCCATGTCATAGAGGGTGTCAATGTCTTCCAACTCTATGGCTCTTAGATAGATATGCTCTCCTTTGATCATGCCGGATTGGTATTGGTGAATTCTTGGTTGAGGAGTAGGCGGAGTCCTTTTTCGCCTATATTTTCATGGATGACTCCTTCCGTACAATAGGATATGTTGCCTGTCTGTTCGGAAACAATGATGGTCAGACAGTCCGTGTTTTCCGTAATTCCGATGGAAGCCCTATGGCGCAATCCCAGATGAGGAGGAATGTTGCTGTTTTGGGAAACAGGGAGTATGCATCGGGCTGCCACCATTTTTCTGTCCCGAATAATCAGTGCACCGTCGTGCAGGGGCGTGTTTTTGAAAAAGATGGTCTCAATCAGCTCGCGGGAAATTTTGGAATCTATGGAATCCCCCGTGAGTGAGATGTCCGTCAGCGGATTTTCGCGGGTCATCACAATCAGTGCACCGGTTTTGGATGCGGACATGTTGGTGCAGGCCCGGACAATCTGTTCCAATTCATTTTCTTTGTATTGCTGTTGGTTGTCTTTTTGCAGAATGTTGTTCAGGGGATTGTTGTCGCCTATGAATTGGAAAAATTTGCGGATTTCGGGTTGGAATATGACGATGAGGGCAATCACACCTACACTCAAAAATTGGCTGAAGATTTCGGAAAGCAGATCCATGTGAAACAGAGCTACCAGTTTCCATAAAATGTAGAACAGCAATATACCCACCACGATGTTTTGTGCAGTGGTGCCTCTCAGCCATTTATACAGCATGTAGAACAATATTCCTACTACTGCAATGTCGATGATATCAGCCAGTCCTAATTGTAAAAAATTGATGAATAACAGCATGATGCAGATTTATTTTTCGTTTTGTTTTTTTGTGGGCCGGTATTTTGAATTTTTCAATACGGTTTGAGGATTTTTTTCTTCAAACAGTTCTTTCATCGGGTGCTCCTGATTTTGAAGAACCCAGTGTCGGCATATCTGCCATCCCAGCCAACTTCCCAGATTGCCTGGCGACCGTTCTCCGAAATAGGCCGTGAAAGGTGCTTCGCCTATCAGTTTGCGAGCTACCAGATTGTCGTTGGTGTACAGGTAATTTTTGTTGATCAGAAAACTCCAGACATCGTATTCGTATGCCTTTGCCCATTCCATTTGATCCGTGGTGTAATTGCAGATCAGGCTGTCCGGGCATTCCGGCAGAGCTATCTCTGTAAACATCCATCGTTTTCCTTCCAACACCATGTCGTCCAAAATGTTGAGAGATGCGTTGTTGCTGTGTATAACTCGGTACGACAAAGCTTTCATGCAATCGGGAAGGATGTTTTCCCTGTTCAGATGGCGACGGATAAACAGAGGAAGCATTTCTCCCATCTGTTTATAATAATGGTAATCGGAGCCCATGTACATGTCCAGGGAAATGATGAGGACAGAGTCAACATAAATGACGGGTGTCTCATAACTCAGTCCGGAGACGATGGTGTAGATGCGCGGCAGTTCCGCGTCCGGGAAATAGTATCGTATACGGGCAAAGGCTTTCTGGAAATCTTCTTCCAAATCGGAAAGGTCTGCGTATTGTTGTTGTACTTCCTTGTACAGTCGCTTGTTGAGCGGGTCATTCAGGTATTTCTTCAAATCCGAGGTGGAAGGATTGTCTCCCAAAAAGAAATGATAATCTTTTTGCAGTGAGTCCAAACCTTCTTTCAGATTCTCGGTTGAAAGCGAAAAAAGAGCCTGTTCGTAGCGGTATATACGGATGGGATGAGATTCTTCTATTTTTTTGATTTTTTGTGTATTGGACTGCGGCTGGTAATTGGGTTCCTTCTTTTTGCAGGCAGTTGCAGCAAGCAACAGGCCCAAAAACAGCAACAGGCAAGAAGTGCTGTTCCGAAAAAGATGCGGCATTCTGTCTATGGTGTTTTCTGATTTGTAAAAATAATGGTTTTGAATATGTTTCATACGATTTTTCTGAAAATTTAGTATGTGAAGGGGCTGTCGAAATCTTTGAAAAATCCGGAAATTTGGTCTTTCTCCGAAATGATGGGATGGTCAATTCCCCATTGCACGTGTATGTCCGGATCGTTCCAGCGGAGGGCACCCTCGGAAGCTTTGTTGTAGAAATTTGTGGTTTTGTACAGGAAGAGGGTGTGGTCTTCCAATGCGACGAATCCGTGGGCGAATCCGGCCGGAATCCAGAACATGTTGTTCTTTTCCGAAGAAAGAATAACCGAAACATATTGTCCGTAAGTGGGAGAGCCTTTGCGGATGTCAACGGCCACATCCATGGCAGAGCCGGTGACCACCCTCACCAATTTGCCCTGGGCGTAAGGCGGACACTGGAAATGTAACCCGCGTATGACGTTCTTGGCTGAAAGCGACTGGTTGTCCTGCACGAAATCGGCTGTCAGACCGCAGGCTTCCAATTGCTGCTTATTGTAGGATTCGAAGAAATAGCCTCTGGCATCCCCAAAGATGCTAGGTTGAATGATTTTCAAATCCGGTATGTTGGTATCAATGATTTCCATGTTTTTATATTGTTATTTTTTTTCGTACAATGAAGGATAGTATCAGATAGATGCAAACAATCATCAGGATGGCGGACAGGTGCAGAATGGCAAAAAGCAGTATGCCTGCGAGTATCAGGGTGTAGCGGTACCAGTTCTCCCGAAAACGGAGATTTTTGAATTTGAGGGAAAACAATGGAATGTCTGACAGCATAAGTGCACTCAGCAATATGACGGCACACAAGTAAACGATGCCGGTGCGGGGAAATGCCGGAAAGGTGCAGAGCGAGACCAGCGCAAATGCGGCCAATGGAATGGGCATTCCCCTGAAATTATCGGTCTGCCGGTCGTCCAGATTGAATCTGCCCAGACGTATGGCTCCCATGCAGGGGAATAATGCGCAGCCAATCAATGGAACTACGGGGATGCCGGCAATGGCCGTGCTGAAATTTCCGTTCAGCAGGAAAGCCTGGTAGAGTACGGAAGCCGGTGCGATACCGAAGGAAACCAGGTCGGAAAGAGAATCCAGTTGTTTGCCAAGTTCCGATTTTACGTGCAGCATCCTGGCGACCAGTCCATCGCAGAAATCAAAAAGAATGGCCGCTCCCATCATGAAGATGGCGCCCATGAGATTTTCCTTGGAGGCCAGCAGTATGGCACAGAAGCCCGAAAACAGATTGAGCAGGGTGATGCAGTTGGGAATGTGTTTCTTTATCATTCGTCAAAAAGATTAAGGGTTCCGTTTGCTGCCGGTTTTGTTACGCCCAAATGGCGGTAACTCAGTTCAGTGGCTTCGCGGCCTCGGGGTGTACGGACCAGAAATCCTTCCTGTATGAGGAAAGGTTCATATACTTCTTCAATGGTACCGGCATCTTCGCCCACAGCTGTGGCTATGGTGGTAATTCCGACCGGTCCGCCTTTGAATTTGTGGATGATGGTGGACAATATGCGATTGTCCATTTCATCCAAACCATAGGCGTCCACATTGAGTGCGGACAGGCCGTAACGGGCGATGTCCAGTGTAATGGTTCCACTGCCTTTGATTTGGGCAAAGTCCCGGACACGACGCAGTAACAGGTTGGCAATACGGGGCGTGCCGCGGCTGCGTCGGGCTATTTCGTGGGCAGCTGTCGCTTCAATGTCAATACGGAGGATGCCGGCCGAACGGATGATGATTTTTTCCAAAGTGTCTGTGTCGTAGTAATTGAGTCGCAAATTGATGCCAAAACGGGAACGTAGAGGTGCCGTCAGCAGTCCGGAACGGGTGGTGGCACCCACCAGGGTGAAATGGTTCAATCCGATCTGTACGTTGCGGGCGTTGGGCCCCGATTCAATCAGAATGTCGATTTTGTAGTCTTCCATGGCGGAATACAAATACTCTTCCACCACGGGGGACAATCGGTGAATTTCGTCAATGAAAAGCACATCGTTGGTTTCCAAATTGGTCAGCAGACCGGCCAAATCTCCGGGTTTGTCAATGACAGGCCCAGAGGTGATGCGCAGGTTAACGCCCATTTCGTTGGCGATGATGTGAGAAAGGGTCGTTTTCCCCAGTCCGGGAGGACCGTGCAGCAGGACATGATCCAGAGATTCGCCTCGCTGTTTGGCCGCCCTTACGAAGATTTTCAGATTTTCCACGACTTGTTCCTGTCCGGCAAAATCCTTGAAATCACCAGGTCGTATGACTTTCTCTATTTCTTTTTCCGATAGGCTGAGCCGTTCGGCATTCGGGTCTAAATTCGGGTTGATCATAGGTGCTTTCTCAAGTACGGATTAATTCTGCAAATATCCACAAAATAAGAATACGCAAAGCCGAATGATGTGGAAAAATTTTATGAGTGAGCAATGGGCTTGTATTACCTTTTATTGTATCTTTGCACTTATGAGTTTGTGAAGTGTGCTATATTATAGTGTGCTTCACAACTAATTGTATTTCAATTAAATTAAAAAATCAAAAAACGAATAGTGAAATGAAAGTGGATGTTCTTTTGGGATTGCAATGGGGAGACGAAGGCAAAGGCAAGGCTGTGGATGTCCTGACCCCGCACTACGGAGTAGTGGCCCGTTTCCAAGGAGGACCGAATGCCGGACATACCTTGGAATTCGAAGGTCGTAAAATGGTGCTGCATACCATTCCATCTGGCATTTTCAGAGAAAATACCCAGAATGTCATCGGCAACGGTGTCATCATTGATCCCTACGTGATGAATCAGGAAATAGCGGAAGCTTCTGCCTACACAGATGTGCGCTCAAAATTATTTATTTCACTGAAAGCCAATCTGATACTTCCAACACACCGACTGTTGGACCATGCCAATGAGGCGGCCATGGGCCAAAAGAAAATCGGTTCTACCCTGAAAGGCATAGGACCTACCTATACGGACAAAACCGCCCGCAAAGGCTTGCGTGTGGGTGATCTGCTGATGCCGGATTTCGATGAAAAATACCGTCTTTTGAAGGAAAACCATCTGCGTCTGATTGAAGGGATGGGTTTTGATTATACGGAAGTACGCATAGAGGGAATGCCTTTTGCAGAATATGAAAAAGCATGGTTGGATGCGGTAGAAACGTTGCGTTCTTATCAGTTGGTCTCTACAGAATACCTAATCAATAATGCCTTGACGGACGGTAAAGCCGTTTTGGCCGAAGGCGCCCAAGGCACGCTCTTGGATGTGGATTTCGGAACCTATCCTTATGTCACTTCATCCAATACCATTACGGCCGGAGCCTGCAGCGGTTTGGGAGTAGGGCCTTCTGCTATCGGTAGGGTATTTGGTTTGTTCAAGGCTTATTGCACCCGGGTAGGAACAGGCATCTTCCCGACGGAACTTTTTGACGAAACCGGGGAATACCTGCGTCAGCAGGGACATGAATTCGGTGCTACAACCAAGCGCCCGCGCCGTTGCGGATGGATAGACCTGGCCTTGTTGAAATATGCCTGCATGCTCAACGGAGTGACTGATCTTATCATGATGAAAGTGGATGTGTTGAATGGCTTCGATACGGTCAAAGCCTGTACCGAATATGAAATCGGAGAACGCCGCACACAGGAAATTCCTTTTCATTTGGATGAAAATGCGCATCCTGTCTATACGGAATTTCCCGGATGGAAACAGCCTTCCGAAAACGGAAAACTTTCTCCGAACCTGACATCCTATCTGCATTTTGTAGAACAGTACCTCGGCCGGAAGGCATACATGCTTTCCTATGGCCCGGACAGGGATGAGACCTTGATTTTTTAACAGAAACACTATCACCATTTAAAATCCGGTATTATGGAAAAAAAAGCCAATTACACCATCCCCATCATTGTGATGTTCCTGCTGTTCGGTATGATATCCTTTGTGACCAATTTGGCTTCACCCATGGGAGATATTCTGAAAAACCAGTTCAGTATTCCCAACTGGCAGGGGACTTTGGGCGTTTTCGCAAATTTCATTGCCTATGCCATTATGGGATACCCGGCAGGTACGCTGCTGCAGCGGCACGGTTATAAGAAAACGGCCCTGCTCGCCGCAACGGTCGGTTTCGTCGGTGTCGGCATACAGACATTGTCCGGTGTGTTCTGCAGTTTTGGTATTTATCTGTTGGGCGCGTTTATTGCCGGTTTCAGCATGTGTCTGCTCAATACGGTGGTGAATCCCATGTTGAACCGTTTGGGCGGTGGCGGAAACAAAGGCAATCAGCTCATACAATTTGGAGGGTCTTTCAATTCCCTCTGCGGTACCGCCGTTATCGTACTGACTGGCCTGCTGATTCCTCAGGGAATCAAGAATGCCGAAATCAGCAATGTATTTCCGCTGATGTATACGGCTTTGGCCATTTTTGCCTTTGCCTTCGTTGTCATTGCTCTGACCAGGATCCCGGAAAATGAAGCCACTCAGGCTGCACAGGCGGCCGCTGTCAAGGATGTCCGCGGTCCCATGTCGTTCCGTCACTTCGTGCTCGGAGCCATTGCCATTTTCATATATGTGGGCGTGGAAGTGGGTATTCCCAATGTGATGAACAAGTGGTTGCAGAATCCCGAACTCCATGTGTTGGGTGAAGGTGTCAATGCGGAGGCTATTGCCGGTTCCGTAGCAGCGACTTACTGGTTTCTGATGCTGGTAGGACGTCTGTTGGGCGGCATTATTGGCAGTAAGGTGTCTGCACGCCGCATGCTGGAAGTAGTGGCTGCGGCAGCTATAGTGCTGACCTTGGCTGCCATGTTTGTTCCTATGACGATGGTCAAATTCCCTGCTTTCAACGGAGCGCAGGGTTTCGGTATGGAAAGCATACCACTCAGTGCAGCCTTGTTGGTGTGCATCGGTTTGTGCACTTCCGTCATGTGGGGAGGTATTTTCAACCTGGCGGTGGAAGGCTTGGGCAAATATACCGAAAAGGCTTCCGGTATTTTCATGGCATTGGTTTGCGGCGGAGGTATCCTTCCTTTGCTGCAGAACGGCATCGTTGATATCATTGGAACCACTGGATATCTTTCCAGTTATTGGGTGATAGTGGCAGGCCTGGTATACATATTGTTTTATGCACTGGTCGGTTCCAAAAATGTCAACAAGGACATTCCTACCGAATAATTGAATGGTAAAATCAACGGGGGAGCCTTCTTTTGAAGGCTCTTCTTGTTTTATGAGCAGCAGATATGAAGAAAGTATTGTTTGTATGTTTGGGAAACATTTGCCGAAGTGTAATGGCGGAATTCATACTGAAGGACAAACTCAATCGTTACGGTGTAGCGGCTGATTTCGAAATTGCATCGGCCGCCACTTCGGATGAAGAATCCGGAAATCCGATTTATCCGTATGCAAAACAGGTGCTATGGGAGCACGGAGTGTGGTTTGATCCAAAGAAAACCTCTCGGCAGATGGTGGCAGAAGATTATGCATATTACGACTGTCTTATCGGAATGGACGAAAGCAACCGTCGGAATATGCTGCGGATTGCCGGTGGTGACCCTGAAGGAAAAATCAGTCTGTTATTGGAGCATACCATACATCCTCGCAATGTTGCCGATCCTTGGTATACACGGGATTTCCGGGCAGCTTGGAATGACATTGAAAGTGGCTGCGAGGCTTTGTGCCGTGAGTGGGGACTTTTGCATACAATTGAGAAAGGAAAAGAGCCTTCCGAAGAAGGCTCCAAATGAATGCAGAACAATATAGAATTCACATTTTCGATACCTTAAAGCAGCGGCTGCCCCAGCGAGTGTCTTTTATGTAAAAGAAATAGGTCCCTGACGCCCAGGAGGAAAGATCAATTTCGCACTGAGTGCCTTGTACTTTTTGCTGCAGTAATTTCCGCCCGTCTGTACCGTATATGCAGATTTCACCTTTTTCCGGCATGCCGTTTTCCCATTGAACGATTACTTTATGAAGAGTCGGATTGGGATAAATGCGGCAATCGCAAGCGTTTTTGGTGGAGCCTTGCTGTATACCTGTGGTGAATGGGAATTCGTTCAATACATATTTTTTAAATATGGCTCCATCATAGTAAGCCATCAGTGTTACTGTATCGCTGTCCAGTACGTAGGCCCGATTCCCTTCGATGCGAAGGGCAAGCGTTGGCTCGCATTCCCATATCAAGCTGTTGCGGAAACCCAATAAGAAATCATGAACCAGGCTGTCTGTACGTTCAGGTTCCTCTATAAAGATGGGGACCACCGAAATCCATGCCGGTTCCGAATCTTCAAAACATTTCAGTCGGGGAAAGAAGTCGTCCATGTAGCGCCAACAGGCCGAGCCCAATCCGGTTTCCAAGCCTTTTCCCGTCATCTGTCGGGTAAAGCGGCCTTCTGCCATTTCAGTGCCGTCTTTCCCATTGATGCCGCCTATGCTGGAAATTTGTTTGTCGTAGTAGCAACGGCTGATATCCGGAGTGCTGCTGTATTTTCTTCCCACTATGCTGCCAGT
The DNA here is from genome assembly GCA_045598025.1 of Bacteroidales bacterium. Lineage (GTDB taxonomy): Bacteria > Bacteroidota > Bacteroidia > Bacteroidales > WCHB1-69 > UBA1195. The sequence continues at coordinate 27,181 of JAZLLH010000074.1, forward strand.
ATAGCTTTGTCCTGACAATTGACCTGTGTTATAGGTTTTTGTCAGTGAGGAGGTCCCACTGATAAAACCGACCAGACCGCCTATGCAACTTCCGCCTTGAATCCGGTTGCTGTTGTAGCAATAGGAAACACTGGTGGTTTGTCCGGAAGAGGAACTGGCATATCCCACTATGCCTCCGACTTTTTCTTTCCCGCTGATATTGGCAGTATTGTAACATTCCTGTATATCTGATTGCTGGAGGTATCCGCAAATGCCTCCAATGCAGTCTTCACTTCCAATGATTTCCGCATGATTGGCACAGGCAGTGATGGAAGAGCGGTTGCGGGCATAACCGGCTATTCCTCCGACATAGCGGGTGGCCTGTATTGATGAATGTTTGCCCAGGGTCAGATTCCGGATGCTCGCCGAATCCAGACATCCGAAGATTCCGGCATATCCGTTGGAGGTTGAGCGGATGCAGAGATGGTCTATGGCATGTCCTTGTCCATCAAAATTTCCCTTGAAATTGTGTGAGGCATTTTCCCCAACAGGTACCCACGAATGCAGGCTATCGCATACGGAGAGGAGGTCTATATCACAATTCAGAGAAAAATAATATCCTCGGTATCCCTTATTCGCATTGGGCGCTCCCTTGTACGTACCTTGGACATAATCGTTGACCGCATTTCGGAAATCCAACCAGTCTGCCAGACTGTTTATACCCAGCGCATAGGCCGGTGAAAGGCCATCGTTTTCCCATGTTGCATACAAGGTTGTGTCGCTGCGGACGAGCAGACTGTCTCCCAGAAACAGCACGGCTGTGCCTGTACTGTCCGGACTCCACCCTCTGAAAATCTGATTACTTCTTTGAAAGGGAACCGTGTCCAGTTTCAAATAAGTATTGTCGTATGCCTGACGAAGATAGCAGTTGTTTGAACCATCGTTTGCCATAAAACGGACCTGGTAAAAGGCGCGTCGGAGCAAATGCGTCAGGCGTATTTGTTTGTAGATGACATGATTGTACGCAGCGCTCAGTACGGCTCCCGTATCAGATCCCAATAAAAGAATACGGCATTGCTGCATGCGGAGACTGTCGCTCCCGTCTACGGACCAGTCTATCCATCCGCATCCTCCCAATGACAGGTCAGATTGTACCTTATTGGCATTGTCGCCCGAAGCAAAAAACACCGGAGTGACGGCTATGCGCGAGGCAACACTACTGTCTGCCATCCGCAGTTGGGGATATTTTCCCTGTGTGAAAATCCAATACCGAATGTCATAACCCTGCCAAACATTTCCATCGGTCAGGACAGACACATCCTTCCCAGCGGAAGAAGTATCGGCCATGCCGGTAATTCCGGCGATAGGGCTGATTTGCCAATCGTAACAGGCTGCACGGCAATCCAACGTTTTTTGGGATTTTTGTCCAACCAGACTGCCTGCCAATGTGTCTGCCCATACCTGTCCGCTATGATATACTTGGAAAAGAGCAGAGTAGGAGTAACTGTTTCCTACAACGCCGCCCACGGCTTTCCCTCCTGTAACCTGACCACTATTGTAGCAGTAGCGTATTGAAGCCCAGAGCGTATCCGTACCGTTTTTGCCCCCATTAGTGTAACCCGTGATGCCGCCGACTTTTTCCGTGCCGGAAATATATCCGGTATTGAAACATTCTTCAATGGACGATTTGCCCAAATAACCGCAAATGCCGCCGACATGAGAACTCGTTCCTTTGACAAAGGCGTGATTGGCACAACGGCGGATGAGGGAACGGTTGTTGGCATAGGCAGCGATGCCTCCGCAATACTGCTTCCCAATGATGGTATCCTGTATCGAAAGAACGATGCCTTCCACCAAAGCCGAATCCAGATATCCGAAAAAGCCTTTGTAGTTGATAGTAGGATTGTGAATGTGCAGATTCGAAATGCAATGGTTTTCACCGTGGAAATGACCGCGGAAAGCAGCCGATGCGCTTTTCCCGACAGGTTCCCAGTCCATGCTGTCCAGGTCTATGTCCTCAGTGAGCCGGAAATGTATGCCTTTATAACCGCTAGACAGATTGGGTACTCCTTTGAAAGTACCTTTGCTGTAATTGTTTACGGCATCTCTGAATGCAGCCAGTTCCAAAGTGTTATCAATCGGAATCGCATAATTGGAATCGCTTCCGTCCGGACTCCAGACAGCATATAGAACCGTATCACAGGCCAATGTTATCGAATCGCCTGCCGACAAAGCCGTTTTTGCCTCTGAATCAAAGCTCCATCCCATGAACAGGTAGTGTTCGCGCAGAAAAAGGCATTCCGGAATACGGATTTTTTCATCGGAACAGAAAGTCAGACTATCCATGTGACCGGTGCTTTCTTTGGACCGGAAGGTGAGGAGGTGTGTCGGACGAATGTGCAGATGGATTTCCCGAATACTGTCTCCACCGAAACTGTCTTTCAGACTATCTTGTCGTTCATACGTGCGAAGTCCCGCCAATTCGTATGCCGGAATCAGAAATCCGTTGCGGTTATATCCGTCACCAGAGCAGATAGTGTCGTAGAATACCAGTCGTGTTTTAGGAAGGGAAATGTGTGAAATCCGGACATGTTTGTAGTGGGCAGAATCGTTTCCAACGGAAAGCAGAAGGGAACTGTCGCTTTTGAGAATGACTCCGTTTTCTCCGGAAATCCGGACCGTTCCTGTATCGCCGGATTCCCAGTGCAGATCAGGGCCTGCTGTAAGCAGGCGGAAGTGGTGGCGGATGCTGTCAATGCGGTCGTTTTCAAATAATAATAAAGGAGAGGCTGCACTTAGGGAAGCATCGGAATTCTCCATAAAACGCAATCTTGGATAGCAATCGGAGGAAAATTTCCATAGATTGCTGTCCAAGTAGGGTCGCAGGCTGTCTGCGAGCATGTGGCAAGTGTTTCTTCCTTCGGCTTCTCCGGCGGCATCAGCATCGTCTATGCCAAGGGGAACACACATCTGGCGATCATAAAAACAGGAATTTATGGTGGATGCGGCATTGAATTTCCTGCCTACAACACCTCCGGAATAGGTTGCGGCCTGCACATTCCCGATATTGCAGGATTTCAACACCGCGGAATGTGCTTCTACGTGTCCGATAATACCTCCTGCATTGCTGTTTCCAAGGATGAGGCCGCTGTTGAAACAATCCCGGATATGACTGGCAACATCGGCATTCATGCTGCCTGAAATGCCGCCGATATTCCGGTTCCCGGACAAATCTCCTGTGTTGAAACACTGAATGATGTCGGATTCCACTATCCGTCCGCTGATACCTCCTGTTTCATCCTGTTCGCTGCGTACATTTCCGAAATTGGCGCAGTGCCGAATCACGGATCGGGCGGAGGTGTCATCCGGACATGTTGTTTCGGGAGAAGCGCGAAGGTGGATATCAAATGCCTTTTCTCTGCAGAGGAAAAAGGTGTTTCTGTTTGCGGGAAAAGCGTTGTGCAGAGAGAAAATCATCATCAGGCAAAGACATGCCGAAAGCCAATAAGGCCACTGAAAGGCTTGCTGTTTTTTTTTCATTTTTTTTTCATTTTTTTGCACTTTGGGACGTGCATGTTGGAAATTAAGGTTAGTTATGTAATGAAAACGAAACAAATCTTTCGTTATTGTTCAATTGTCTTTCTTTTTTTCTTATTTTTGCAAATGGCGAATGTATCATTCTGTTTACATTAATATATTGTTATAAATGCGAATCATATATATATACCATAGTTGCTTTGTGTTACAGACTTCCGATTTTATGATGGTGTTTGACTATTGGAAGGATGACAGTGAAGGCCGTCTGCATGATATGCTGTCTGCATCGGACATCCCGGTTTATTTTGTCGCTTCTCATTTCCATGAAGATCATTTCAATCCGGAAATACTTTCCTGGGAAGGAAAGGGAGATAGGCGTCTGTTGCTTTCCTATGATATTCTCAAACGCCGAAAAGTGGACCGGTCCATTCCGACGGCCATACTGCGTCCTGGTGAAATATACGAAGACGAATTCGTCCGACTGAGGTCTTTCCGCTCAACGGATATCGGAGTGTCCGTGGCTGTAAGTCTGTCGGATGGGACTACTGTTTTTCACGCAGGAGATCTGAACAATTGGTGTTTTAGCCGGAGCGCCGAAAGTCTTCATGTGAGTCTGCCGTCAATGGAAGGTCTCTATCTTTCCATACTCAAGGATGTCGCTCAAAAATATTCCCGTATTGACCGTCTGATGTTCCCGATAGATCCCCGTTTGGGTGATGATGCGCTTCGCGGCATCATGCAGTGGTTGGATCGGATACAAACCATCCGTATGTATCCTATGCATTATTGGGAGCAGAGTGACCGTGTGGAAAATTACATGAGGGAACTTTCTGCTAAATATCCGGATTTGTTATGGGCGGTTTCAGATTAGAAAAAACACTTCCCAAGCCGAAAACCTTCCAAAAAAAGGCGGAGAGTGTAACGGTTTTGTTCAAAAAAGGGGTAATAACAGGGCTGATAGGGGTCCGAATATGGCCATAAATACGTGAAAGACAGTGCGGATAAAAAAAGTTGTTTT